>JAHEGH010000005.1:56118-92506 GCA_024639825.1 Gammaproteobacteria bacterium | reverse complement strand
TCGCCGAACGCGCAAGCGACCTGCCCCTCGACGCCCTGTCACCGACGCGATTCTCTTAACCGCTTACTGTTTGGACGCCCGTAGGCAGGCACCACGAAGTGACTGCAGAAATTCATCGTTGGTCGCCATCAGGTTCGCGTAGTCCAGCTCGCGTTTGCTGCCTTTGGCACGGAGTAGCCTACGCGCGTCGCGCTTCTGAGACTTCGACCATCCTGACGGATCGACCGCGGTGAGAAATGGCGCGAGCGCGAGAAGGCCTCGCCTTTCGTCCTGCGACCAGTGCTGCAAGGACCTGACACCAAGGCTCTCCGCCAACTCCCGTGCAACGCGATTCGCCGATGCCTGGCGACTCCTGCCTTTGGCACGACCGAGCACCTGGGTCGCCAATCCGGAGCTGGTCGACAACCACGTTTCGTCGAACAGTTCGTTTTGCTTTGCGGCGGGCAGCGTCAGGTGCATGTCACAGCTCGCAAGCCTGTTGAGTGTTCGCCGGTCGCTGCGGTAACCCGACTTGCGCTGGATCTTCTTATCTTCCGCGCGCGCGAGATCACGAATAGTCTTGTCGACCGGCCTGTAGCCCAGCCTGTAATAAAACCAGAACGCACCACTGCGCAGCGCCTCGCTGTTGCCGCTGCCGAGCTGGTAGGGATTCGCGATAAAGCGAGTGCAACCCATCAGCGAATGATAAACGCGCATGACCTGCACCCATAGAAAAGCCGCTTCGCTATTCCGGTACTCGTCGAACACATTGACGCCCGTGTTGACCTGTTTGAAGAGGGCGCTCGAACCGCCGTAACCGATCGGCACACCATTCGACAGCACCATGTAGCCCATGGTGCATTCGAGGGGAAAGCGATACTCGGGTAACAGACCAAACACTGCGACCTGGATCCCGAGACCGACGTCAGCGAGATAGACTTCTTCCGGGTTGGCGAAGTTGAAGTGATACGTCTCACGATGGCGTGCCGCCAGCGACGCGATTGCGACATCCAGCATCCGGGCACCGCGTTTGCCGGGCAGCCTGACAATGCCCTCAACTGGCGTTGTGATTTCCTTTTTCGCCTGGCGTGGACGGCGCCGCAATCCTGCAGCACGCAACACAACTTGGCCACCGCGAATCACGTTTCGAGACTTCGCGTACGAACTGTCACCCAACTCCCAGGCGAGAGGCACATCCGCTGCGTCATAAAGCTCTCGATAGAATGACTCAAATCGCTTGTCACAGAGCTGCGCCATCAACCAGTCGAAATCAGTACCATCAAAACCGGTGCGCGCAATATCCATCCACTCCTGAGTGCTGACCTCGCCGCTATCGAAATACTCATCCTCGGCGGGCTGCAGAATCAGGCGCAACAGATTATCCAGGACTTCGGTGTCCTGCAGTTCCGACCAGTCAATGGACACGGCATTGGGTACTCGTCGCGCCAGCCAGCGGGCGACATCGAACGAAAATCGATAGTAAACCGGCTCGTCCTGGACGCCACTGTCATCCAGTTTATCGACCGCCAGATCGTGTTCGGCATGCGAAACCGGAAACGCCCTCTGGAAACAGAGCTTGGCGTAACGGCGCGGGCTGCGTGAGACGGAAATGGTGGATGAAGTCATTTAACAGCTATCCTGAAGATCCACCTTATCCACGCCGCTCTACGATGTAATCATTGACCTTTACGATGAACGCATTCATCTGATCGCGCTGTTCCTGCTTCATGGTTTGCCTGAAGGGCCCGGTAAACAGGACGAATAGAATCAACGGGACGAAAATGAACGGTCCGAATAACCCGAAGAGAAAGACGCCGGCCAGAAAGAGCGCGCCAAGCACGATTCTTGGCATTGCAAATACCAGCTCCAGCAGGCCACTCCAATTGAGGGTTTCCATGCCGCTGCCGACAGCTGTTGGATTTCGCATGTCAGTACTGCTAACCGGTCGGGAGAGTGGCCGCGGCTTGCTGTGATGCACACTTTGAGGCTGGTGCTGATGCTGGGCACTCATCTTCGATGAGTACGCTTCCTCACCAAGACGCCGCAGTATCGCGTGCGCCTCGCTGGCCTCCATGCTGGCTGGGTGCTTGCGAATAATCCTGAGGCTCAAGGACTTGGCGCGAGATGCGTTCCGCTTGTTCGCTGGAGACTCACCAAACGAAATGCTCTGGAACGCGAACTGCGCTTCATGCAGAAGTTTTTCGGCACTTGCCATTCCCTAGTGCTCCAGTAAGCCAAGAACCAGTGCGACGACGAGAACCGGTGGTATCACGTAACGCATCATGGTGTTGGCGTAGGCATAGAACGCAGCATCACCTACCCCGAACCCCTCAAGCTTCGTCTTCTTCGGTATCAGCCAGCCAAAGAAAATCGACGTTAATGCTGCGCCAGTCAACAACAATATATTCGCCGCAAACCATTCAAGCAGATCGAAGATAGTCTCTTCAGCCAATGCAGGCACGATACTCAGCGGATAGAAATCCGACCACTCACCCAGTGACATGATCGTGGCAATGCCGATGAGCCAGATGGTCCCAACAAAGTACAGGATGCCGCGCTCACGCGGAACATTCCATCGTTCGTCGACCCATGACACTGCCGCTTCCGCGCCGCCCAGGCATGAAGACAGTGCCGCGACAATCAGAAGCAGGAAAAACACGGCACCGAAAATCTGCCCGCCCGCCATTTGCCCAAAAGCCAGCGGTAAGGTCTGGAAGACCAGCCCTGCCCCTTCCGACGGCGCCAAACCGAACTGGAACACCAGCGGGAAGATAACGAAGCCGGCCAGCAGGGCGACGCCTGTATCGGCGAGAATAATGATCACCGCAGATCCCGGGATAGACACGCGCTCCGGCAGGTAGGACCCGAACGTAATCATGGTGGCCATGGCCACACCGACCGAGAAGAATGCCTGCCCGATGGCGATCATGACAGTCTGGGGCGTCACTTTGCTGAAATCGGGCTGCAAAAGAAATTCTGCAGCCGCTCCGAAATCCCCGGCAATCGCGCTGTACACGACCATGATGACAATCGCGCCCAGCAGAATCGGCATCAGGATCTTCGCGGCACGTTCCACACCATTCTGCACGCCGCGCCGGATGACGACGATGATCAGCAGGTTCACAACGGTGTGCCAGAACAGCAGCCTCCACGGATTGTTCATGAGTCCAGTGAACATCTCCGTCGACACCGCCGCGTCGAGACCTTTGAACTCCCCGGTGATCGCGCGCAGGAAATAGTCGAACGTCCAGCCCGATAAGACCGTGTAGAACGACAGGACGACAAACACGCAGATGATGGCGAGTGTGCCCACTGCTCCCCACGCCGTTGATCGTCCACTCTGCCTGGCGACTGCACGATAACTACCGGCAGGATCGCTGCGTCCCAGGCGACCGATCGCTAACTCGGTTACCAGTAGCGGCAAGCCAATGGCGAAGGCACATAGCAGGTAGATGATCACAAACGCGCTGCCACCGTTCTCACCAACTACATAGGGAAAGCGCCAGATATTCCCGAGACCCACGGAGAAACCGATCGCGGCGAGCAGGAAGCCCCGCCTTGACGACCATTGTTCATGTGAAACTGCATAGCCCATTGACTGGTCTCTTCTCCACCACTGAGGTGCGGCGTTCGGGTTAACATCTTACCTATGCCCCGCACCAACGCCTACCGACATCGCGGCCTGGTCGCCGTTATCGCATCGATGGTTATCGTCAATCTTGTATACGGATTGACGTTACCGCTGCTATCGCTCGTTCTGGATGCACAGGGGATCAGCAAGACCGTTATCGGACTGAGCATCGTTGCGCAGGCCTGCGCTGGCGTGGTCATTGCGCCGTTTGCGTCGCGCATAATTCAGCAACTGGGCGCAGCGCGTGCGATGCAGGCAGCGACCGTACTTGCCGCAGCAATGCTGATCGCCCTCGGCATGGTCCAGAACGTCTACGCATGGTTTCCAATGCGCTTCATGCTCGGCGCAGCTGCAGCCATACTGTGGTCGGCGAGCGAAATCGTTATCAACGAGCTGGCCGGTGATAACTGGCGCGGCCGCATTATCGGCGTGTACGGATCGGCCGGCGCCGCCGGTTTTGCACTCGGCCCCCTCGTACTCGTCATCACCGGGACGAATGGCCTTTTGCCTTTTGCGGTGACCGCGGGGCTCGTCGCGCTGGCAAGCGTGCCGCTGTTCTGGTTGCGCGGCAAGGATCCGGATGCGAGCGACGATGATGCCATTGGGCTGATGCGCGTATTTCGGATCGTACCGCACATCATGTTGCTCAATCTGACCTATGCGGCAGCGGTCGAAGCCTTTATCGCATTCTTCCCGCTTTTTGGCATTCACATAGGTTTGGGCGAAGCGCGCAGCTTGTCTTTGCTCACTACCTTTGCACTGGGCGGCGTGTTTCTGCAGATGCCGCTCGGCTGGCTGGCCGATCACATGTCCCGTACCCGGCTGCTACTCGCTTGCGTACTGCTGACGATGGTCGGATTCGTGGCGATGCCGGAAATGATCGGCAGTCCGGTTGCCGGACCGGTATTTGCGTTTAGCCTGGGTGGCATAGAAGGAATGATCTACGCCCTCGGTGTGATCTTGCTGGGGCAGCGTTTTCGTGGCGCGGAGCTGGCCGCGGCAAGTGTCCTCTACACGGGCATGTGGGGCGCAGGTACGATGATCGGACCGCTGGTCGTCGGTGCCGGAATGGACCTGCTCGGCAACGAGTCGATGCCCTATCTTATTGCCGGCATTTTTGCGTGTTACTTACCGGCGTTTTGGTACTCGAGACACAGGCTTAAACGGGCCAGCTGAACAAAATATTATTGCTGGCGCTGTTCTCATCCGGATGCTTTGCCGCCATCAGTCGCGATCGCCAGCGCTTCTCTCGCGAGCTTTGTGATCTGCTCGTAGTCACCGGCGGCAATCGCTGCGGCGGGCGTCAGCCAGCTGCCGCCACAAGCGAGCACAGCAGGCACCGCGAGATATTCGGCGAGGTTGCCGGGAGAAACGCCGCCTGTCGGCATGAACCGCATGTGCCTGAAGACGCTCGACAGCGCTTTCAACATTGGCACACCGCCAGCCAGTGAAGCGGGGAAAAACTTCACCACATCGAGACCGAGATTATGCGCGTGCTGCAACTCGCCGGGGGTCACGATTCCCGGATAGATCGGAACACCACGTTCTTTGGCCGTGGCGACAACACCCTCATCGAGTCCGGGCGAAACAATAAATTTTGCGCCTGCATCGACTGCAGCGTTGGCCTGATCTGCTGTGAGAACCGTGCCGGCACCGGCTACCATTTCCGGAACCTCCTCCGCTACGGCCTGCAGGCACTCGAGTGCCCGGTCGGTCCGCAGTACGACTTCTGCGACAGTCAGTCCGCCGGCAGCCAGGGCCCTGGAAATCTGTACGGCGACGGCCGGGTCGTCCGCCTGTACGAGCGGTACGACAGGTGCCGCACGCAGCGTGGTGTTGATATCGATGGACACGAAAATTACTCCCTGATTGACAAGCTCCATCTTTGGAACGTTGCACCTTGCATGGTCAAATCATTGTAGCGTGACTACTCCGGCAATCGATACTCGACCTTTTCGCCAGCCACGGGACAACGAAACGCCAGCAGGTACGCGGTCAGTTGCAGGTCGACCCCATCCTGCTCACCGGTACCGTAGAGGCGGTCGCCGATAACCGGATACCCCAGTCCCGCAAGATGCCGACGAATCTGGTGCTTGCGACCGGTCGCAATGCGCACGTCAACCAACGACCGACCAGCATCGATTTGCATGAACGAGAACTCGCTGATCGCGCTCTTGCCATCGAGTGGCTCGTCTACTCGAAGAGGATACGGCTGCCGGGAAAAGTCTCCGCTAACCCATGCCTGGTAGCGCTTCTCAATCTTGCGACGTGTGAATATCTCCGACAATGCAGCCGCAGTGCGCTTGGAATGAGCAACCAGGATCAGGCCGTTGGCTGCCCGGTCGAGCCGGTGTACGACAAACGCGGAACGCTCCGGGCGCAGATGCTGTTCAACCCAGCGCGTGACCGTGCAATGATCGCCCCACTTTGAACCCTGCGAGCGCAGGCCATAGGGCTTGTTCCAGACGGAGTAGTCGCCCGCGTCCGCAATGAGTTTCGGCTCGGCCGGCACCTCCGCGAGGACGCTCTCATCGTAATAGAGGTGCAACTCGTCACCCGACTGCAGCTTGCGTGTTGCACGGCGCAGGCGCTGCGTGGTTTTGCCACGCGTCAGCCAGACCGCACCCTTGGACATGGCCGACTTGACGCGCCCTTTTGACAGGCTGCTCGCGCGCTGCAGGAGATCGACCGCGGTCTCGCCAGTCGATTCAACCTGCACATGATGCTCGATACGGTTCGCAGACTCCTTCATGAACCGGCAATAACCGCTTATCTCAGGTGTTCGTCAAAGAACGCGATGGTCCGATCCCAGGCTAGTTTCGCCGCCTCCTGGTCGTAGCGTGGAGTCGAATAATTATGGAACCCATGTCGCGTACCCGGATAGATATGCATTTCGTAGCGCTTGCCATGCTCCTTTAGCGCGGCTTCAAAATCCGCCCGCATGGCATTAACGCGTGGATCGTCTTCGGCATAGTGAACCAGCAGGGCCGCCTCGATATTGCCAACCTGGTCCGTGTCCGCGGCACGCCCATAGAACGGAGCACCGGCGCTCAGTTCCTCGCCCAGTTCCGTTGCGAGGAAATTCGTCATGCCACCGCCCCAGCAAAATCCGGTAGCGCCGAGTTTGCCGTTTGACAGCTCATGGGACTTCACGAAACGGGCACTGTTCACCATGTCCTGACTCAGCTTCTCCGGGTCCAGTGAGCGCTGCATAGCTCGACCATCGTCATCGTTGCCGGGATAGCCGCCGATGGGGGACAGGCCATCGGGCGCCAGCGCAAGGAAACCGGCGACGGCGGCTCGGCGTGCAACGTCCTGAATGTAGGGGTTGAGACCGCGATTCTCGTGCATGACCAGCACAGCGGGAAAAGGGCCCTCGCCCTGCGGCTGAACAAGGTAGCCGCGCATCTTGCCACTGATCCCGCCTTCTGATGCATAGTCTACCCAGGTGGCTTTGATGCGCTCATCCGTGAACAACACTTCCTGAGCTTCCGCGTAGTTCGGCAGCAAGGCATTGGCCATAGCCACGCCGGTCACGGCGACCGACGCCGCCCGTTCAAAGAACTGCCGGCGATTGATACGGCCATGGCAATACTCGTCATAGAGATCGTAAATGCTGTCGTCGATTTTATTTTTGTCCATGGAACCGGTCCTCATCTCGTCTTATTGCAAGGCGTTCAGGGCTGTTCGCCAGCCGGCGGCCGGCTGTCGATCATAATTTCGTCGAGTTTTCTTTGAGCGCGTCTTAAATTATCAAGATCACGCTGCTCAAGCATTTCACAGTCGTCACGAACCATGTCCGCAATCTCGACAGGATAATACCGGCAGTCTTCAGGACGATCGTCATAGATATCACAGGTGAATTTCTTGCCGTCCGGGGACTTCGTCAGCCAGGGACAACGATCGAAATAGTCGCCGGTTGCCGGGTCGATCCAGATCTTTCCATCCTGGACATAGCGCGCGATATCGGGTCGGTAGGTTTCCCAACGTTCCACTTCTTCTGCTGAGGCGGATAAACCGCCATTGCCCCACGCCTCACAGCACTTGCCGCATGAATTACAGTTTTTCATGAGCTAAGAGTACAGGACATTTCAGTGGAAACAGAAGGTCTTTGGCATCTACTCACGTCGATCCAGATAGAGTATCGCTTCCCGAAAGTACTCTGCATCGGGCGTACTGTGCTCCATTCCTGAGATGACCATCAGCTTGGAGTTGACCAGGCCTGCGCGTTCAAATTTTCGATGGACCCGCCTGGTCAGCGTGTTATTGAAGTCCCGGCTACCGGTAACGAACACATAACGATTTGGCGCAGCTATTAACAGCTGCTCGGGCTCGATATCCGACCACGATTCGGCACCGCAAATAAAAATTGCGCCCTTGAACAGTCTGGCCAGATGAACGGACGCCATACCGGCGGCCTTACCCCCACCTGAAAACCCGGACAAATAGACCCTGTCAGGGTCTATCTCGTAACTGTCAGACGCAAGGTAAGGCGCAAGCGTTGCGAGCAATATGCGCTTGTTTGTTCGGGTTTTGTTGCCGGACCGATTGGCCCCAATCCAGATCAGGTTTTCTGCATCGACTACGGACTTCCAGTCACGACGAATTTCGCCACTGGAGGTGGGACTGATATACACCATCAAGCCGGCAGGCTTGCTCGAGTCGTAGGTTTGGGGCACATACAGTCGCCAGCTAACTGTTTCGTCATCGTCGAGCGCATCGAGCATGCTCGCAGAGCCGACCAGGTCAACCAGCTGGGCCGCTGTTCGCGACACCTCGAACTGACCGTATTGAATGTCCGGCTTGTCGGCGTCTTGCCCGTAGGAAGGGATACAGCAGTACATGAGCAAGGATGCAAGCAGGGCTCTGACAAACAAGACTCTGCCGGTCTCCACGTCACTGCGTCCTGTCGTAAATTCTGAACGAGTAGTCGAAATCGTTGCGCTCATCCGCCACCTGCCGTTCCTCGCTGATAAGCCTCCATTGCGACTCATCAACTTCCGGAAAGAACGCATCGCCATCAACCTGCGCGTGCACGCGTGTGAGGTAAATGCGTTCAGCCCACGGCAGCGCGAGTTCGTAGATCTGGCTCCCGCCGATCACCATGACCTCGTCGACATCGCCAGCAAGCGCGACGGCCTCAGCAACGGACGCGACAACGTCACAACCCTCGGCTGAAAACTCGGGCTGCCGCGTAATGACAATATTCTGTCTGCCGGGTAGCGGCCGACCGATCGAGTCCCAGGTCTTGCGACCCATGATGATCGGCTTGCCCATCGTTACAGCCTTGAAGCGTTTCAGGTCGTCGGATAGACGCCACGGCAGGTCTCCGCGTATACCGATGGCGTTGTTGGTGGACACGGCGACGATAAGACTGATCATGGCCACGACTCAAATGGCTACAGCGGCCTTGATATGCGGATGCGCTTCGTAGTTGAGGATTTCAAAATCCTCGAACTTGTAGTCGAAGATGCTTGGAGGACGCCGCTTTATCGCCAGGGTTGGCAGGGGCAGGGTCTCGCGGGAAAGCTGCTCGTCGGCCTGCTCGAGGTGATTGAGGTAAAGGTGGCAATCGCCGCCGGTCCAGATGAAATCACCGACCTTGAGATCGGCCTGCTGCGCAAGCATGTGCGTCAGCAGGGCGTATGAGGCGATATTGAACGGGACGCCGAGGAAGATGTCGCAACTGCGCTGATAGAGCTGGCAGGACAGCTTGCCGTCAGCCACGTAAAACTGGAACAGGCAATGGCAGGGTGGTAATGCCATGTTCTCGATTTCCGCGACGTTCCAGGCGGAGAGGATGATCCGCCGCGAATCCGGCGTCTCCTGCAGCTGCTGCATAATCTGCGAAATCTGATCGATCTTGCGCCCATCAGGCGTTGGCCAACTGCGCCACTGCACGCCATACACAGGCCCGAGCTCGCCGTTCTCGTCAGCCCACTCGTCCCAGATCGACACGCCGTTGTCCTTGAGGTATCGAATATTGCTGTCACCCGAAAGAAACCACAGCAGCTCATGGATAATGGAACGCAGGTGCAGTTTCTTGGTCGTCACCAGCGGGAAGCCTGCCGAGAGATCGAAGCGCATCTGGTGACCGAAAACACTCAGCGTACCGGTTCCCGTCCGGTCCTCCTTGCGTGCACCCGTGTCGCGCACCAGTCGCATCATGTCCAGGTACTGCTGCATTCAGGACTTTGCCTCCTCGTTCGAGCGATTGCCGAGGAACATCATAACAGCGCCCGCTGCAATCATCGGCACGGTCAGAATCTGGCCCATTGTCACCCAATCGAGCGCCAGGTAGCCGAGGTGGGCGTCCGGCACCCGATAAAATTCAATGATGAAGCGAAAGACCCCATACAGCAGCAGAAACAGGCCCGACGTGGCCATGTAAGGACGCGGCTTCGCCGAATACCACCAGAGGATCGCAAACAGCACAAAACCCTCGAGTAACGCCTCATAAAGCATGGAGGGATGCAGCACCTGGCCGTTGACATTGAACGCCCAGGGCACGTCCGTCGGCTTGCCCCAGAGTTCGCCGTTGATGAAATTACCGATACGCCCAAAACCCAGACCCAATGGCACCAGGGGGGCGACGAAATCAGTCATGCGCCACAACGTGTGCCCGAGCCTGCGCCCATACAGCCACATCGCTGTCAGCACGCCCACGAGACCACCGTGGAACGACATCCCGCCCTCGGTGATCTTGACCAGGTACAGCGGATCCGACAGCAACTGGTCGGTGCCATACACCACGGCATAGCCAATGCGCCCGCCGAGAATCACGCCAAGCATCCCGTAGAACATGAGGTCGTCGACCTGCTCTGCATTGACCGGTGAGTCCGCACGCTTGCAGCGGAGTTTCGCCAGCCACCAGGCCAGCAGGAAGCCGATCACGTACATCAGCCCGTACCAGCGTATTTTGACGAAGCCAATCGAGAAGATAATCGGATCGATGTCGGGGTATGTCAGCATGCAAGCCTGCTCGGCAATTCTCAAAGATCGGTATGATAGAGCAATCTATGCCAAATCGCCTCGCCAAAGAATCCAGCCCTTACCTGCTGCAGCACGCCGATAACCCCGTTGACTGGTATCCGTGGGGCGACGAAGCGTTTGCCCTTGCCCGAGAGACCGGTAAGCCGATATTGCTCTCAATTGGCTATTCCGCGTGCCACTGGTGCCACGTCATGGCGCATGAGTCGTTCGAGGACGACGCCATCGCCGAATTGATGAACGCAATGTTCGTCAACATCAAAGTCGATCGCGAAGAGCGACCCGACGTCGACAAGATCTACCAGACGGCGCACCAGCTCATCACGCAGCGCGGCGGTGGATGGCCGCTGACGATGTTCCTGGATGGCGACGACCAGCGGCCGTTTTTCGGCGGCACCTATTTCCCGAACGAAGCCCGCTACGGCATGCCTGCCTTCGGTGATCTGCTGCAGAAGATCTCCACTTACTACACTGAAAATCGCGACGATGTTCGCCAGCAAAGCGCACGCATCCTGGACGTGTTCAATCGCATTGAACCTGACCCAGCCGACGACGGTAAGGCGCTTGACGACGCGCCGTTTGCCAAGGTTCGCGAGACGCTCGAACAGACATTTGATCGTGAATTTGGCGGCTTCGGTGCGGCGCCCAAGTTTCCGCACCCGACCACCATTGAGCGCTTGCTGCGTCACTGGCGCTCCACGGCCAATGCTGCCGAGCCTGACGTCGAAGCCCTGTTCATGGCGGCGCTGACACTCGCGCGCATGGCGGAAGGCGGCCTCTTCGATCATGTCGGCGGTGGTTTCTACCGCTACTCGGTCGACCGCCACTGGCAAATACCGCATTTCGAAAAAATGCTGTACGACAATGGGCCGTTGCTGGCGATTTATGCGCAGGCTGCGATCGCGACCGGCGAAAAACTGTTTGCTGACGCAGCCAATGCGACCGCGGACTGGATGCTCGCGGACATGCGCGACGACAATGGCGGCTTCTATGCGACCCGCGACGCCGACTCCGAAGGTCATGAAGGCCTGTACTACCTATGGGACCCATCTGAAGCGAAGGAACTGCTTGGCGACGCCTATGAGGTCTTTGCGCGGCGCTTTGGCCTGAATCAGGATGCGAACTTCGAAGGCCGCTGGCACCTGACCGTGCGGGAGCAGATCACGGACGACGAAGCCGCGGTCATCGAGCGGGCGAAGCAAACCCTGCTGGCGCAAAGGTCAACACGCGTTGCACCCGGTCGGGACGAAAAGCAGCTCACGTCCTGGAACGCGCTGGCGATCCGCGGCCTCGCCATTGCGGGGCGCGCGTTCGAACGAACTGACCTGATCGATGCCGCGTCTGACGCGGTCGATTTTCTGCGACAGACACTCATAAAAGACGGTCGCCTCTACGCCAGTCACAAAGATGGCGACACACGTTTCGCAGCCTATCTCGACGATCATGCCTTCCTGCTCGACGCAGTCCTTGAGTTATTGCAGGCGCGCTGGAATTCAGCTCACCTGGAGTTCGCACAACAATTGGCGGAGCTGCTGCTGGAGTTTTTTGAAGACACGGACCATGGCGGCTTCTGGTTCACGGCCAACGACAGTGAGCAACTGATTCACCGCTCCAAGCCCCTGGCGGATGAAGCCGTTCCATCAGGCAACGGCATCGCGGCGTATGCGCTGCAGCGCCTTGGCTTCCTGCTTGGGGAAACACGCTACCTGGTCGCAGCTGAGAACACTCTGCGCGCGGCGTGGCGAGCAATCGAGGAATACCCACACGGACATGTCAGCCTGCTCACTGCGTTGGAGGAATACCTCGAACATCCTGAGATCATTGTAATTCGTGGCGCTGCAGATGAGATCGGGCGCTGGCGGGATTCGGCAGCAAAGGTGTATGCACCGCGCCGGCTGGTGTTTGCGATCCCCCGGGATGAAGCCGGGTTGCCTGGCGCGCTCGATGATCGCAAACCCATTGACGGCGAGACGGTTGCGTATCGCTGCGTCGGTACGCATTGCGAAATGCCGGTGACGTCCTGGGAAGCGCTGGCGGGCCAGCTTGCCGAAAGCAGCCATCAACCGCCGGGCTAGTCTGTGCCCTCGAGGAGCCGGTTGGCGTCCTCAAAATATTTCACGTTTTTGTCGATGTCGTACGGCCGTTCCTCGAGGTTCTCGGGATCCCATTCGCTGCGCTCGGTGGTAAAGAAGTCGCCACCGTACACATGAATCGCTCCAGTCAGCTTGCTCGTCGGATTGGTGACCGAATGGATGATGTCTTCACCGAGCGGCCGCACATCGGCGGGACCCAGGGACTTCGCGCCAGCCGCTTCGATGCGACCCTTGCCATCGTCTGGCAGACGCCGCCAGAAAATATTGTCTTCACGTCCACCGTATACGCCAATGGTGGCCCACATGTTGTGGTTGTGCGGCATCAGGGTCATGCGCGGCGCCCAAATAACGTTCAGGACCGTAAGCTCATCTGAGACATGCAGGCGCTGGATGCCACCCCGTGTCGGCTCACCCAGAGCCTGAAGCAGGCTTCGAGGGTCCGCAACGGCACGCGCAACAGCTTCCCTCACGGCTTTGGTTGGTGCTGAATCCGTGACTGCGGCCGCGCAGTCCGTAATGAACTGTTCGAGTTCGAAGGCCATCAGGGATAAGCCATCAATAACTGGTCGGTGGCGGGCACAACGCCTACCCCGTCGGCGCCACGGAAGGCAATGGGCAGGGATTCGACCCGCATGCCCATATTGCGCTGCACCGCGAAGTGCAGATGCGGGCCGCTCGAGAATCCGGTGTTCCCGGAATCCGCAATGTATTCCCCGGTTTTCACACGATCACCGGGCTGCACACGAATCGTGTTCCAGTTGAGATGCGCATAGACCGCAAACGTGCCATCGTCATGAAGGATGCGCACCAGGTTAGCGAGGTCCGCGTACGCGTCGACATCGGGTCCACCTTTGAAGTTGGTGCTCGCCACATCGAATACAACGCCGCCACGCGCCGCCACGATATCTGTACCGACGGGCATCGCAATATCGACCGCATACATGCTGTCGCGGGTCAGGTGTGTCATGGAGTCCGGATACGTCTGGGTGATCGGGTAACTGGCGCCTGCGGCAAAAGGCGCGCGGTAATTAACACCGCCAGCATGGCGAGCGGCCGGGTCGCCGGGGAGGTATTCGTAGCGGTAGCGAACGGTCGGCGTAACCGGATCGCCGAGGGACGGCAACTCAAGGAGCAGAAGTTCGCTGCGTGCCGGCACCAGCCAGCGCAGGGGATGCCCGGAGGGCGGGTACTCGACGTTCTCAATGCTCTCGAACTCGATCGCGACTTCCATAGGAGCATAGAACTGGTTGCGAGCGGTCAAGGTGACGCCGCTGCCATCAAACGTATAGGTCACGCCCAGGCCGCTGCGAGTACCCCGCGAGTTTATTGACCGGATTTCCGCTTCCTGATCACTGGCGGGCGGCCTGTCGGAGAAGATCCACTCGCCGTTCTCACCGCGGTACTTGTACATGGTCTGCGCTGCCAGGACTCCGCTGAACAGCAACGCTACCGTTACCAGCAGCGTTGTCGAAAAGCGGGTGTGGCGTCTAGGTACCAAGATCTGTGCGTCTCCACCCTTCATCGGTGCGTCGGAGTTCGTAAGCGGGCCAGTACTGGTTATCAAGCTTCAGTGTAATCACCTCGGGCGTCTCATTCCACGTCATCGTCTTGAGACGGACCGATTCGCGATGCCCGATGTCCTTTACAGCATCAATGAACGCCTGGAGATTCGGGGTCGGTATGTCATTGACCTCCAAAACCCTGCGGCCGGCCCAAAGTCCGTAACGCGTCGCGGGCGAGCCATAGCTGAAGTAGGCGACGTACACACCGTCAGTCGAAACACCCCGCTGCGCTGCCATCGCCCGGTGCGGATCCTGGATAAGCGCGCCCGCCCAGGAAATCGCTCTGTCGATACCTATGCCGTCCAATACGGCGGTACGAATCGGAATCTCCAGCGCCTCGCCATTCCGCCATATCGTGACCGTCACTTCCGGTTTCTGCACCGCGTGTTCCAGTTCGCGGAACGAGGTCACCACGTCACCGTCAATGGCCAGCACCATATCGCCGTTCTTCAGCAGCTCCGCCGCCGCGCTGCCGGCAACCAGGCGCGTGATACTCAGCGCGCGTCGGCGGACCGGATTGTTTTCCTCGAGCTGCGTCACCCATTTCTCGTCCACGCCCATCTTGCGGGCGGCAAACAATGGTGCGTAGACGAACTCGGCTTCAAGAGAATAGAAAGGCCTCCCCTCGCGTACAATCTCGACGAACTGTTTGGCGACTTCGGAGCCAACGCCGCGATTAAACTGTGAGGACTCGCCACCAGACTGGATGGCGAAGCTCGACCAGGTGGCCAGCACTTCTCCCTTCTTGTTGACCAGCACGCCATCGACATCTCCAGGCGCGTTGACCAGGGAAATTCCTTCGATATTTGAATCGCGGAAGCGCAGTGTGCGCGACAGCGGCAACATCAGCGGGTCGACGGAAGAGACTGTGCTTTGCTGGTGTACAAGCTGATGATCACCCTTGATGCCCACCACCCACACATCGTCTCCAGGCCGCAGGGTCTTGGTGTTGAATCTGGCTTGCTTGACAGGCGTGGTACCGATGCTCTCCGGATCGTATGAAACGATTGCATAGTTGTGTAACGGGTGCAGTTGCTCGACCTTGCCCTTGACTTCGAGCGAGCCGGCAAAAGTGATCGTGACATCGCCGATTGAGATCGGCACCGTGTTCCGGTCGACGAGCACGAAGCCGCGCTCCTTGTCGACGATCAGGCCGGTACCGTAGTAGTGCCGCTCGGCAACTCCCGACAGCGTATACGGCAGATCAAATGTTACGACAACCAGTGACGGGGCTATCGACCGAACGATCGGGTCCTTGTAACGGGTCAGGCGTGTGCTGCTAGCTTCAGGCGGCTCCGGGACGGGGCCGGCGGCGAGCTCACGGCAAGGCCAGACTCCAAGCTGGTCGTCGCGCACACAGCGCCGCGCAGGGAACCATACACGGTCCATTTCCAGGAGGCGCACGGTGGAGTTCTGCGGGTTTTCCATGTTCACGAAGCGTACGAGCGTGCGTTCGCCATCTGCCAGCTGCTCAAGCGCTGCCTCAAAATCATCCAGGCTGTTCACGGGTTTCCCGTCGACTTCCATGATTACTGCGCCACGCGGAATCGCGGCACGCGATAACAGGTACCCGGGATTGGCCACATATACGCCTTCGGCAGGACGGTTGTAATGACGCGCCTGTTGATACGACAGGCGATTGACGATGGCATCACCGAACTCAATATATTCGTCTGGCGTAATGGCATGCAGATCATCGACCGTCACGCTTGCATCGATGCGCCGGCCACCGCGCTCAAGCTGGATATCGATATCCTTGCCGACATGCGAGTCGAGAATGGCCTCAAGCGGCACAAACTGGGTCACCAACTCACCGTTAATACGCAACAGGATGTCACCAGGTGCCAGAACGGCCGAAGCCGGCGAGCCGGGAATGACCTGCTCCACGGTAAGCATGCCCGTCTTTGCAGGACCTGCCTCACGAGCGGTGCGTTCTGACTCGTCCGTCAATCCAAGCCGACGGAGCTCGTCGTAAGGTTCACTGCGGAAAGTCGTCTGCAAGGTGCCGCGAGGGACTGTCGTTCCCTTCTGCAGCTCTCGCAACGCGCGTTCGATGCGATCCAGCGGCAGGAAGAAACTGCTTGCGGCCGAACTGTTGGCACCAGCATTAAGCGCGACAACCTCGCCCTCAATGTTGACGACCGGAGAGCCCGACGAGCCGCCCGAAGTACCCGACGCGGCCTGCAGGTAAAACGTATTGAAGTCGTTGTATTTGCCACGGCCGTATTCGGGTGCCTGGCGGTCGAGGCGCGCAATCGTGCCCGCGAGGATGGAGAGTTTTTCGCCGGCATCATTGCCGATAACGCGAATCTCCTTACCAATGCCTGCACCGTCGGGCACGAGAGGCAGTTCGACAGGTTCTATGTACTTGAGATCGGCTGGATCGTAGCGAAAGAACCCGAAGTCATGCACGGGATCGCGGTAGACCGGCGTCAGGCGCACTTCCTCATTATTGCGAAACACAGCCTCGGCGATAACCGGGCCAGGCGTCACGACATGGCGATTCGTCAGGATCAGTCCGCGCTCAGCATCGACGACGAATCCGGTCGCTTGCGATGAGGTATTCCATTCCGTATCGAATGCGCGGGTGCTGTCGACGCGGATCGAAACCACGCCTGTTGAGATCCGCTCCAGTGTCTCCGTCCAGGCCGTATCTTCGTCGGCCAGTACCGGGACACAAATAACCAGTGCGGCGAGTGCCGCGAGAATCCTGCCGTGAGTCATAACTTTCCTGATAGCTGCGGGGCCGCGTGCCCCGATAGAAAATAGGTACCGGACACCCTATTTCGTGGTCATTAGACACGTTCGTAAGAACAAGGTCCCCGAAAATAGGGTGTCCGGTACCTATTTTCCGCGGCGCAGCGGTTCCCTATTTCAGCAGAATCACCGCCCCAAGGCGACTGCACAGGTCACACTGGGCAATGGGACCTGGCGATAAGCTATTCCGGCTTGTAGCGCAGATTCAGCTCTCTGGCAGCCTTGACATCGTCGAGACGGCGGACCGGCATTTTGTAGGGTGCTTCCTTGTACTGGACGCCGTCTTCCTTTGCGGCCCGGACAATCTCGATCATTGCAGCCACGAAGTTGTCCAGCGTCTCCTTGCTCTCTGTTTCTGTTGGCTCGATGAGCAGACACTCGGGTACCAGCAGCGGGAAGTAGGTCGTCGGCGCGTGATAATTCTTGTCGAGCAGGGCTTTGGCGACATCCATGGCCGTCAGGCTATAGTCCTTCGCCTCATGTTTTAGCGTGACAATAAACTCGTGGCTCGCTCGCCTTTCCGGGAACGCCAGTTCAAAACCGGCGTCGCGCAGCTTAACCATCAGGTAGTTGGCATTGAGCGTCGCGAATTCGGCAACTCGTTGCATTCCGTCCCTGCCCAGCATGCGCATGTAGACGTACGCGCGCAGCAGAACGCCCGAGTTACCCATGAAGCCCGACAGGCGCCCGATACTCTGCGGAATATCGTCTTCTGCAGCCCAGTCGAAGAACGTCTCGCCGTCTTTCTCGCGTTTCGTGACAACAGGGATAGGCATAAAGGGCAGCAGGCGCTGGTTCACACCAACCGCACCGGAACCCGGTCCGCCACCGCCATGAGGTGTGGAGAACGTCTTGTGCAGGTTCATGTGGATTACATCAAAGTCCATATCGCCCGGCCGAACCTTGCCAAGAATCGCGTTCAGGTTGGCGCCGTCGTAGTAGAGCAGGCCGCCTGCGTCGTGCACCATTTCCGCAATGAGTTTGATGTGACGTTCGAAAACACCGAGTGTCGACGGGTTGGTCAGCATGATGCCCGCCGTCTTCGGTCCGAGCACGGCCTTGAGTGCGTCCATGTCGACGTCGCCGTCGGAACCGGTCGGAATTTCCTTAACGGTACAGCCGCACATCGTCGCGGTTGCAGGGTTTGTGCCGTGGGCAGCATCGGGAACGATGATCTCGTCGCGCTCGGTATCTCCACGTGCATCGTGGTAGGCCTTGATCATCGCCACACCGGCGAGCTCACCCTGCGCGCCAGCCATCGGCGTCAGCGATACACCCTTCATGCCGGTAACGTCCTTGAGCATCTCCTGCAGCTCATACATACACGTCAGGAAGCCCTGGCCGTGACTGACCGGGCCGAGCGGATGCCGACCCGCAAACTCAGGCAACAGCGCCAGCGCATTGCAGGCCCGGGGGTTGTACTTCATCGTGCACGAGCCAAGCGGGTAAAACTGCGTGTCGATCGAGAAATTCTTCTGCGACAGACGCGTATAGTGACGAACCGTCTGGAGCTCAGATGCTTCCGGCAATCGCGGCTGGTCGTCCCGCAGAAACTGCTCGGGGATCGACAGGGATCGGGCTTCGACAGGCGCTTGTGCAAAAGCACGGCGACCGCCACGCGACTTCTCAAAAATCAGTTCACTCATCGATATCAATTCCCAGCGCGCGGAAAGCGGCAGCGTAGTCCGGTTCCACGGTAATGTTTTCTATGTGTTCACGGTGTACAACCGTATTGTTCTCATCGAGCACTATGACGGCGCTCGAGAACATGCCGGCCAGCGGGCCATCCATAATCTGCACGCCGTAGTTCTCGCCAAAGCCGGCGTGGCGAATAGCCGATAGCCCTTCGACATGTTCCAGCTGGTGCTGCTTCTGGAAGCGCCTGTGCGCAAACGGCAAGTCGTAGGACACCATGAGCAGCGCAAGGTCGTCGCGACCGCCGCCATACTGGTCGAACTTGACGACAGACTTCGCGCATACATCGGTGTCGACGCTCACAAAAATATTCATGATCTTGCGCTTGCCCATCCAGTTCGCTAACGACACGTTCTGCAACCTGGTGTTGACGAGCGAAACATCCGGCGCATTACTGCCAATGCGCGGCAACTCACCGTAGGTGTGATAGCTGGCGTTTTCGAACTGGATCTTGGCGACGATCGTTCCTGACATGTCAGCCCATAGCCTCCGCAAATGCGGCAATACAGGCGTCGATGTCTGCATCTGTCTTGGTTTCCGTGGCACATACGAGTAAGGCATCGGTTCCTGCGCTACCTGTAAGGTCGTAGCCGCCAAGAATATTCTTTGCGGCCAGCGCCTCGAGGATCGGAGCGACGGGCCGATCGAAGCGTAGTGCCACCTCATGGAAATACGAGCCTTTGTACAGACGCTCGATGCCATCGATGGCACACAGCCCGTCGACGAGTCGCGCCGTGTTCTCGTGCGACTTGCGTCCGACCTGCGCAATGCCCTCGGCACCGAGCAACGACATGTAAATCGTCGCCGCAGTGACCATAAGACCCTGGTTCGTACAGATATTCGATGTCGCCTTTGAGCGGCGAATGTGCTGCTCACGAGCCTGCAGGGTCAGGGCAAACCCCGGGTTGCCATCGAGGTCGGTGGTGCGTCCTACGATGCGGCCAGGCATTTGCCGGACATGCTGCTGTTTGCACGTCATGTAGCCAAAATACGGTCCACCCGACGACAACGGCACACCCAGTGGCTGACCTTCGCCACAGGCGATATCCACGCCCTGCTCGCCCCAGTTTCCCGGCGCCTTGAGGAGGGCCAGGGTCATGGGATTAGCGATACCAATTGCGAACGCGCCTTCAGCATGCGCCCAGTCAGTCAGGCGATCGACATCCTCGAGCGTGCCGGGGAAGGTCGGTTGCTGCATGACAACGGCGACCGGGTTACGCCCTTCTGGCAGCTGGTCGAATGCGACATTGCCGGTCGTCGCATCCACGGGCAGCCACTCGAACGTCAGACCCTGGCTGCCGGCGATGGCTTCGGCTACATGTTCGTAAACCGGGTTCACACCGGGTGCGAGCAGGATCAGACCGGTCTTGACGCGACGATTGGCACGTACCGCCATGAGCGCGGCTTCGGCCAGTCCGGACGCGCCGTCGTACAACGAGGCGTTGCTGACATCGAGACCCGTCAGCTCCGTAATCATCGTCTGGTATTCGTAGATCGTCTGCAGCGTACCCTGGCTCGCCTCAGCCTGGTAGGGCGTATACGCACTGTAGTACTCGCCGCGCGTCGCGATATCCCAGACAGCGGTCGGGATGTGGTGCTCGTAAGCACCTGCGCCGATGAAGCAGAGTGGTGAACCATCCATCGCCGCGCGGCCGCGCATGAGGCGCGAAATTTCCATCTCGCTAAGCGCCTCGGGCACTTCGTGCAGGTAGTCGATACGCAATTCCGCCGGAATTTCGTCAAACAGGTCTTCCGTCGACTTTGCACCGATGGCCGCGAGCATTTCCCGAGTATCGTTCTCGGTGTGAGGAATAAAAGGCATCAGATTCGTCTCAGTCGTCGAGCTCGTCGAGCAGTTCCTGGTAAGCGTCCGGCGTCATCAGCTCGCTCTCGTCGAGACCATCGCTGAGTGTCATGCGAACGATCCAGCCGTCACCATAAGGATCGGCATTGATCTTCTCAGGGTCGTCTGCAAGGTCATCATTGACCGCGGCAATGCTGCCTGCAATCGGCGCATACACGTCCGAGGCTGCCTTTACCGACTCAACCACAGCCATTTCGCCTCCAGCGTCGACGTCCTGCCCAACTTCCGGCAGCTCGACATACACGAGGTCACCCAGTGACGTCGCAGCGTGCTCTGTAATTCCGACCGTGACACTGCCATCGCCTTCGCGGCGCAGCCATTCATGGTCGTTCGTGTAGAGGAGGTCTCCCGGCAATTCGTTCATTGTTTGCTCCTGGTGGATTGATGGTTCTGGCGTTATACGTCTATGCGTATTTGCCCGTTTCGTACAAACGGCGTCTTCACGATGCGCACGTTAAGCAACTTGCCGCGAACCTCAACCTGGGCCCGGTCGTAGTCGCCCGCAGGCACTCGTGCGAGCGCAATAGAACGCCCGATGGTTGGCGAGAAACCGCCGCTTGTGATCTCCCCCTCACCCACGCCGTCAACGACGACTCTCTGGTGATTGCGGAGCACGCCTTTATCTTCAAGCAACAGCCCGACGAAGCGTTGGCGGTGCGGCGAGTTACGTAGCGTCTCGATCGCGCTGCGTCCGATGAAGTCCCGGTCAGCAGGCTCCCAGGCCACCGTCCACTCCAGGCCGGCTTCGAGCGGCGATATTGTCTCGTCCATATCGGAGCCGTACAGGTTCATGGCGGCTTCCAGTCGCAGCGTATCGCGCGCACCAAGACCCGCAGGGGCAACACCCGCTGCCAGCAAGCGATCCCAGACGGAATGCGCTTCGGCGGCGGGCATGACGATTTCCCAGCCGTCCTCACCCGTGTAGCCGGTACGCGCAACGAACCACTCGCCGGCCTCCATGCCGAAGAACGGCTTCAGGGCCAGCGCTGCCTCACGAAATTCGGCATCGATGCACGGCGCTGCCAGTGCACGCGCGTTGGGGCCCTGCACAGCAATCATCGCCAACTCGGAACGCTCAACGACATCGATATCGAACGCCCTGGCCTGCTCCCGAATCCATGCCAGGTCTTTCTCGCGCGTGGCGGCATTGACGACCATGCGGTAGTCGGTATCGCTCATGTAATAGACGATCAGGTCGTCGATGACCCCGCCGTCGGCATTGAGCATGCAGGTGTACAGCGCCTTGCCATACTCCTTGAGCTTGGCAACGTCGTTGGCGACGAGGTATCGCAGAAAGTCCCTGGCCCGCTCGCCCGCGAGATCGACGATCGTCATGTGCGACACGTCGAAGACACCGGCATTCTGCCTCACGGCGAAGTGTTCTTCTTTCTGTGAACCATAGTGAAGTGGCATATCCCAGCCACCGAAATCGACAATTCGTGCGCCGGCTTCGACGTGCTTGTCGTAGTGCGGAGTTTTTGAACCCATGTGACCAGCCCGTTCAAGAAAACAAAAAAAATGGGGGCGGCAGGCGTCAGCCTGCCGCCCCTCTGTCCTTGGTTACCTGAGAGATCAGCGACCAGCCGATCGATTGATCGGGTCACATTCCCCTTCGGTGGGCCTTTACGGCCACTCTCCAGAGCTGATCAGCGTCCACAGTCCTTTTGCCTGAGCGTTTCCGAGCGAGTTGCGCCTTCGGCGCCCCGATTCAACGGGGTCTCTTCTGCGAACGCTATAGATCAGTGCACGCCATAATAGCCAATAGGTTGGTCAGTTGCCAGCAACGGTCCGGACAGTGACAATGCCCCACTACCGAAATCGGGGAGTTAGCATGAGAAAGATCAGGATCCTGTTGCTGTGCTTTTTGACGTCGCTTGCGGGCACTGCCCTGGCGGACGCGACATCGGACTTCCAATCCCTGCTCGACGAGCATTGGGAATGGACCCTGAAGAATTCGCCCGTGATGGCCTCCGCGATGGGGGACCGGCGCTACAACCAGCAATGGGGCGACAGCAGCCTGGAAGGCATTGAGCGCCAACATGTCGAAACCCGCGACTTCCTGAGGCGCGCCTATGCCATTGATCGGCAGGCGCTTTCCCAAAAGGATCAGCTCAACTACGAACTGTTCCGACGCCAGTTGCAGGACGATGTGGACGCGCACCAGTTCATGGGATATCTCCTGCCGTTCGATCACCAGGGCGGCGTGCAGAATCTCGATAGCCTGACCAATCGCCTGCGCCTCGTGACCGTGCAGGATTATGATGACTGGCTTGTGCGACTCAGCAAGCTTGATGTCGTCGTCGAGCAGATGATCGAACTGGCTGAGAAGGGACGCAAAGAAGGCATCGTGTCGCCCGCCATTCTCATGCAGCGGATTCCGGCCCAGATTGCTTTGCAGGTCGTCGAATTCCCGGCCGACAGCCCATTCTTCAGGCCATTCGCCGCATTGCCGGACTCATTTGCACCGGGAGACCGGGAACGCCTGCGGGCAGAAGCGACCAGCGTCATCGAGAAGACGGTGCTCCCCGCTTACCGCAAACTCGACAAGTACTTCGACAAGAAGTACCTCCCGGCGGCCCGCGCCAGTATTGGCTTGTCTGGCCTCCCGAATGGCAACGCCTGGTATGAGCATCAGGCACGCTCGTTCACAACGACGCGCATGACGCCGGACGACATTCATCGTATTGGTCTGGATGAAGTCAAACGCATCCGCGACGAGATGCAGAAAGTGATTGCCGAAGTTGAATTCGACGGGACCTTCCAGGCGTTTCTCACGTTCCTCCGGACGGACCCGCAGTTTTACTTCGACAACCCTGAAGACCTGTATCGGGAATACCTTGCAACGAGCAAACGCCTCGATCCGGAGCTCGTCAAACTCTTCGGCAAGCTGCCGCGTATGCCCTACGGCGTGAAGCCAATTCCGGATTCAATCGCGCCCGACACAACGACGGCCTATTACAATCGTCCGGCCGCTGATGGCAGCCGCGCAGGCATCTACTACGTCAACCTCTATAAACCCGAGGTACGACCCAAATACGAAATTGAAGTACTCAGCGTCCATGAGGCCGTGCCGGGTCACCATCTCCAGCTTGCCCTGCAACAGGAACTCGGTGACATGCCCATGTTCCGCCGCTTCCTTGGCTTCACCGCATTTGTGGAGGGCTGGGGCCTGTACAGCGAAAGGCTCGGGTATGACATGGGCCTGTACCAGGATCCCTATTCACGCTTCGGCCAGCTTACCTACGACATGTGGCGCGCCGTGCGACTCGTCGTCGATACCGGCATGCACTACAAGGGGTGGACGCGCCAACAGGCTATCGACTTTTTCAAAGACAACGCGGCCAAGACCGAACACGACATCGTCAACGAGATCGACCGCTACATCGCGTGGCCGGGCCAGGCGCTGGCCTACAAGATCGGCCAGTTAAAGATCCTGCAGCTGCGGGAACGTGCGGAACGTCAGCTCGGCGAGAACTTCGACATCCGCGCGTTCCATGATGAGTTACTGGGCGCCGGTGCGCTGCCCCTGGACCTGCTGGAGCAGCGCATGGATATATGGCTGGCCGCGCAAAACTAGTACGGCGTCCACTCCGGAATGCGCCCTGGCGTCCACGGCGCGCCCTTCAGCTCAAGCGCGCTTTCGAGCGCGGCCAGGTCGCTGCCAAGAACTCGCAATGACTGCAATGCAGACGCGAATTCTTTTGCTGCCACCTCGTAAGAGTCCCTGTAGTTCCCGCCCGCGGGAGACTGCGTGAAGACCAGGTTGTAATACAGGCTCGATGCGCGCGATGAAATCGACATGGGCGCTGGTTCGTTACGTCCGGAAACGGTCCCGTCACCGTTGATCGCCACACCAATATCGGCCAGGCGAGTTGCCAGCTGTTGCAGAACGTCTCGCTCCGCCTCGCCGGCAGAAGGGGTTGCCACAATCGCGGCACGCAGATGAGCAATGCGGTTCTCCATTTCAGCCATCGCGGAAGCGCTACCCGCCACCGCCCTGCGCAAACCGGCGACCTTGATCTGGAAGTCCTGCAGTGCCCTGCGGTCACTGGTGATTTCCGGACTGGCATCCAGTGCCTTCACGACAAACGACTGTGCAGCGCCTGTCTCCTGAAGAACGCCATTGCGCTCAATGGCCAGGCGCCCCGTGTATTCCCCTGGCAACACCATCGGACCAAGAGGATCCGGCATCCAGTAGGGCTTGTCACCAGCGTCGGCGAGATTGATCGGATCGGGTGCCGGCAGGCGCAGATCCCATGCGCTGCGATGCAGGCCCTTGTCAGCATTAGCGCTTACCTGGCGCACGATATTTCCAGCTTGATCGCGGACCACGATGTACATGGCCGGGTCCTGCTCGCGGTCCTCAGCGCGCAGGTCAGCCCATGACGGATACGGCGTATCGCCACCCGCTTTCTCAACCTCAATTTCCTGTTCGCGGCGTGCAGCTTTCTGCGACTTGAGCCCGTCCTTCAGGTAGTACGTGAACACGGCGCCGTTTGGCGGGTTTGGCGCGGTAAAGAAGGCGTCACCGATAGACCCCTTCTCCTGTCCGCCCCACAGGTCACCCTCGACGTACAACCACGGGTCACGTACACCAAACAGTTCGAATTCACCGAGGCGCTCGGCATTGGTGCGTAACGCGGTGTAGTCATCGAGGATATAAATGCCGCGGCCAAACGTACCCACGACGAGATCGTTCTCACGCGCCTGAATCTCAATGTCGCGAACGGCGATCGTCGGGAAGTTGCCCTTAAGCTGGTGCCAGGAGCCGCCACCGTCCTGAGTAACGAACAGGCCGAACTCAGTGCCTACGAACAGCAGATTGGGATCGACATGGTCCTCGACAATTGTATGTGCGGACCCACGCTCGGGCAGGTTGCTGCTGATGGACGTCCAGCTACGGCCGCGATTCTCGGATTTGAGCACATAGGGTTTGAAGTCGCCGCGTTTGTGATTCTCGAGCACGGCGTAAACGACGTTGGTGTCATGTGCCGACGCCTGGACGTCGTCGATGTACGTCATGTCCGGCACCTTGGCGAACTTCGTCGTACGCCGCCAGGACGCACCTCCGTCCTCGGTGACATTGAGCACGCCATCGTCGGTGCCAACGTAGATCAGACCCTCCTGCAGCGTGCTCTCACTGATCATGATCGCACTACCGTAGATCGACGTTGAGTCGTTCTTGGCGATCGTGTCGACGCCCCAGACTCGTCCCATGACCTCCAGCTGATTCCGATCAATCTGTCGGGTCAGGTCCGGACTGACCTTGCGCCAGCTGTCTCCACGATCGTCGGATCTGAACAGGTACTCGGCCGCGTAGTACAAACGCTTCGGATCGTGCGGACTGACGATAAGTGGCGTATTCCAGTTCCATTTGTACCCGTCTTCCCCGCTCTCCGGATGAGGTGTGATGTACACGCGCTCCTGAGTCCGGCGGTCGTAGCGTGCGAGACCGCCATACTGGTACTGGGCGTAAATGATGTCGGGGTCGGTCGGGTCGAACTGTGGCTCATAGCCGTCGCCACCCAAAACCAGTTTCCAGTCAGAATTGGTAATGCCGTGGACGACTGTGGTTCGCGAAGGAGCACACAGCGAGTTGTTGTCCTGCGTGCCGCCGCAGACATTGTAGAACGGCTCGTCGTAGTCAGGCTGAATGCGGTAGAACTGCGTGATCGACAGGTTGCGAACGTGTCGCCATGTGTCACCCATGTCCCAGGACTCGTAAATACCGCCATCGCCACCGATGTACAGATGGTCGGTGTTGTCAGGATCAATCCAGAGCGCATGATCGTCGACATGGCGCGATTCGGCGGCGAGCGCGCTGAAAGTCTGTCCGCCATCCTCAGATTTCATCGTGAACGTATTCAACGAGTAAAGGCGATTCTCGTTCTTCGGGTCAACAACAATTTCGTTGTAGTACTGGGGGCTGGTAGTCATGTATGACGACCGCTTCTCCCAGTTGCTGCCAAAGTCTGTCGACCGATAGACACCCTTTTCCTCGTCATTGGCCTCCACGATCGCGTAGATCATATCCGGATTGCTCGGCGCACCGGCCATGCCAATTCGGCCCATATGATCCCCGGGCAGGCCCGCTGTAACTTTGTTCCACGTCTTGCCACGGTCCGTGCTCTTGTGGATACCGCTTCCTGGTCCGCCGTTGATCAGGACCCAGACGTGGCGACGACGCTGGTAGCTGGAGGCAACAATGATATCCGGGTTGCGTGGGTCAACAACGAATTCATTGACGCCGGTGTGCTCATCGATATCGAGAATCCGGTCCCACGTGGCGCCACCATCCGTCGTTCTGTAGAGACCGCGATCGCCACCCTCATTCCACAGCGGTCCCTGTGCGGCGACCAGCACCTCGTCGGAATCGTCAGGATTGATCCAGATCTGGCTGATATGTCCGGAATCCTTCAGCCCGACATTTTTCCAGCTCTTGCCACCATCCATGGATTTGTAGACCCCGTCACCGTAAGCCACGGATCGCTGCGCGTTGTTTTCGCCTGTTCCAACCCAAATGGTCTTTGTGTCATTGGGGTCGATTTCTACAACGCCGATTGCGTACGAGCCCTCATTTTCAAACACCGGGTCCCAGGTAATCCCGTTATTCTCAGTCCGGAACATGTTGCCCGATGCTATAGCTGCCAAAAACCTGTGCTTTTCGCCGGGATAGAACGCGAAGTCTGAAATCCGGCCCGATGTGATTGCCGGGCCGATGTGTCGAAGAGGTAATGACGCGAGTGGATTACCGTTCTCCTCCTCGTCAGCTGCGTAGCTTTCCACAGCGAACCCAAGACAACAAACCACACCCACAATCAGTAAACGCACATAAGAAATCATTAACTTCACCGTTACAGTTTAAATTCACGCCTGGAAATGGCGGCGCGTTCCTCCGGCGTTGCGGAGGCATCATAAATTTCGTCGATACGCGCGATCCGATTTGTTAGACCTGTACCGTTTGCTATCTGAATGTTGAGACCGGGTCGCGCGTTCATCTCGAGAATCAACGGACCGCGATCACGATCGATAACCATGTCGACGCCAAGGTATCCGAGCCCCGTTACTTCGAGGCCTTTCGCCGAGGTTTGGAGTATAAACTCCCACTGAGGAATTTCGACTCCCGAGACAAGCGCACCCGTATCGGGGTGTTCCTCCACAATCTCGTCGTTGAGCACGCCCTTAAGCGTCACGCCGGTCCCCATATCGACGCCCGCACCGACCGCACCCTGGTGCAGGTTCGCCTTGCCGTCCGACTCGCGGGTCGGTAATCGCACCATTGCCATCGCCGGGTAACCGCGATAAACCACGACCCGAATATCGGGCACGCCCTGATAGCTGACTTCGGCAAACGTCGGATCGAAATGTACACAGTATTCGATGAGTGCTTTATCGCGGTTGCCACTCAGGCTGTACTGCCCGCCAACGATGTTCGAGATATGGTGCTCGATTTCGCCTTTGGAGATCAGCATACCGCTGCTCAGGCGGAAGCTGTCTCGCTTGCGCTCGCTGCGACCTGTCACTACAAGAATGCCGTCACCGCCACTACCCTGCGCCGGCTTTATGACGAAACTCTTGAGGTCGCCAACCATCTCGGTGAACTGCCGTACCTGCACCTGGTGCTCGATAATGCCATAGAGGTCGGGCACAGCCATGCCGGCGGCGATTGCCAGTTCCTTGGTCAACGCCTTGTCATCGACACGCGGGTAAAAACGTCGCGGATTAAGCCGCATGATGAAATCGGCATTCCGTTCGTTGAGACCGAGTACGCCTTTTTCGCGAAGTTGTCGCGCCACAGAAAACATTACTTGGCCGCCAACTCCTTGAACCGCCGCAATTCTGTCAGGCGATAGCCCGTGTAGCGCCCGACCAGCACGACAAATGCGAGGATGACGAGCAGCAGCTCCGGGAACGTAAAGATCAGGTGTTCCAGCCACGCTATACCCATAAAGATGTACGCCGCGATGGCCACCAGGAGGCTGCCGAGCCCCGCACGAATTGCGTCAATGGCTCCACGTTCTTCCCACACGACCGACATGCGCTCAATGGTCATGGCTATGATGACCATTGGGAACAGGGCAACAGACAGGCCTGTCTCCATGCCCATTCGGTGCGAAGCAAGGCTGATGAGCATCATCAGAATAACGACGACGATGAGCACAGCACTGAGCCTCGGTACGAGTAGCAATCGCAATCGATCCAGCAGGAAGCGGATACTCAGCCCGAGGGCAACCAGGGTTGTAAACAGGATGACACCCCAGAGCAGCTTGGTTTCACGGAACGCCAGTGCAATCAGCACCGGCATAAATGTACCGAACGCATCGATGCCGACAATATTACGCATGACGACCATAACCAGTGCGCCAATCGGAATCATGAGCAGAACTGCGTATACGGCCTGCGTCTGTATAGGCAGGCTGTAAAGCGAGAAGCCAACAGCACTCGCGCCGCGCTGTGAAACCTGCGTTTCGGCAATCGCGACCGCATCGAGATGATTTGCCTGGATCGCAAAATCGACCTGGACATTGCTGCCGCCTTCAACGCTTACCAACGGTTCATTGCCGCGCCACCAGACAAGAAAGCGCTCCGGCAGGTTCGACTCCCCTGTTGCTGGATTAAAATACAGCCACCGGTCGCCATCATGCACTTCAAGCCACGACACAAGCGACGCGCTTCGTTGCCTGCCGGCCAGTGGGAAGCCATGCACGGTTCGCGCCGGGATGCGGGCAGATGCGAGCATGGTCCGCGCCACGTCGACGAACTCTGCGCCGCTATTTGCGCCGGAAAGCAGAAGTTCAACGTTGGGGTCCGGTGACGGGTCATTCAGACGCCGCAACAGTTCCGTCGTGAATGACGCGGTATCCGCAGAGTGGTCGCGCACATCCGCAACCAGCACATCGGCAGCTGTCTTTAGAGGCTCGTTGATGACCGGCAACGGAGGAAACGGCGGGGTCGTATCGGACTCGTCGACCGAATCATCTTCGTAAACCGATATACGGTAGTAAATCGTCTGTTCGCCATCGGCGCGACGGATTGCCCACTGGGCTTCGCGACCACCACTACCGTAGTTGATGCTGAAGCCGTAGCCCCGCGACACTGAATTCTCGTTGAGCATGCGGAACCCGGGGGTCAGCGTCGGTATATGCAATTGCACCTTAATCGACCCCGGACCGCTATCGAAATGCACGGCCGATTCAATCGTCCAGACAGATTTTTCCTGATCTTCGATTAGCGGAAAGCCGAGCACCTGCCACTTGTACAGAAACACGGACAAGCCGATGACGGCCAGCAACGCGGCAAGCACGTAGACATATCGCTGCTTCATTATTCCCCCAATCCGGGTATCAGCCGACGCCCAGCGCTACTTTCACGGCGCGTTCTCTTATTGGACCGCTGCGGTTAAATGCCCGCATTCCGGCTGACCGTATTCCACCGACAAGCTTGGAGTCTGTCGCAAACAGGCGGTTTAGGCCAGTCATGAAATGCAGCATCGTTGCATTCGCGCCCTTGCGCGCCCGCTCGTAGCGGCGCAATACCGGCCGGTCCCCCGGGTGCAAGCCCTCTGAAATCGCGCGCGAGACCTGGGCTGCGAGCTCCGCCGCATCCTGCAGGCCCAGGTTCGCGCCCTGCCCCGCCAGCGGATGGATAGCATGTGCCGCATCCCCAATCAGGGCGACATTCGGTAACACATACGATGATGCATGCCGGGCACACAGCGGAAACGCACCCTTTGGCCCGGCAACTTCAAGCTTGCCGAGAACCCAGTCCGACGCATCGCTAAGCGCACGGCCTGTGTCCGCATCATTCGCCGCGAGGGCCAGCTTTGCCTGTTCTGGCGTCGTCGACCACACGACCGATACGCGGCCGTCGTTAAGGGGCAGGATACCCAGGGGTCCATCGCGCAGGAAACGCTGCCAGGCTGTGCCGTCATGTGGTTTCTCGGGCTTCAGGTGCGTAACAAATGCTGTCTGTTCGTAGGGCCATTCTCTGGCTTCGATACCCACAGCGGAACGCACAAAAGACCGTGCGCCATCAGCACCCACAACGAGATCGGCAGACAGCACTTCGCCAGAGTCAAGTTCTACATCGTATTGGCGCGGCTGCCTGCGCAGAGCCCGAATCGGACTTTCGAGTTTCAAGGTCACGTCGGTCCTATCGAGCTGATAGAGCAGCACATCCTGAAGCAACACGTTCTCAACGATAAACCCGAGCTGCGCGATCGCAAATTCGTCTGCATCGAACCGTAGCGCAGCGGCACTGTCCGGCGTGTCGCTCTCGTCCCAGATACGCATGCTCGTGTAGGGCGAGGCGCGGGTCGCCGCAGCGTACTCCCAGGCACCGACGGAATCGAACAGTTTAGCCGTACCACTGGCGATCGCCGATACTCGCAAAGCGACATCATCGTCGGGTGAAAATACGGGCCGGGGACCGGCATCAACCAGAGTGATATCGAGCGCGTCGCGCTGCGGACTCCTGGCCATGAGCGTGGCCGCCATGAGGCCGGTAACGCCCCCGCCAACGACCACAATGCTGTAACGCCGATTCATTTGATGGGCACTCCGCGCGACAGGCGCGGCAATCTGCCCGCGAGGCCCATGGTGTGTTTTGCAAACGCCGAGCGCACCCCCGGAACGAGATCGAAACCGAGCATGCCAATATTGCGCAGTGCGCGCAGCGGCTGGCTCTCACTTCCGAACAGCTTCACCAGGCCATCGGTGAAGCGCACAAGCTTCTTCTGGTCGGCGCGCCGCCAACGCGAATACTGCTCGAGCAATGACCTGTGTCCAATGTCGATATCCGTGCCAGTGACGCTGTCGGCAATGCAATCGACAATCGCAGCGACATCGCGCATCCCGAGGTTAAACCCTTGCGCCGAAACCGGGTGCAGGCCATGCGCCGAATTGCCAATCAGCACGCTGCGGGTTGCGGTCAGTCGCAGGGCTTTGCTCAGGATCAGCGGATAGGACGCGCGCTTGCCGACCTTCGAAAACGTGCCAAGTCGGTAGCCGAACTGTTCCTGCAACTCGGCGAGAAACGCATCGTCGTCAAGCGCCATCACACGATCGGCATCGTCTTCAGATACCGTCCAGACAAATCCGGCACGCCCGTCAGCCACTGGCAGTATGGCCAATGGCCCTTGCTCCGTGAAGCGCTCATACGCAACATTGTTGATGTCTTTTTCGGGAAGCAGATTACCAATTACAGCGCATTGACCGTAGTGACTCTTTTGCGCAGTGATGCCCATCATTTCCCGAACAGCGGAATTTGCCCCGTCGGAGGCTACGAGCAGATCGCACGTTAGCGTCTGCTGTTTGCCGTCGGCGAATTCCACCTCCGCAGCCGCCTTGTCGGGAGCCAGTTCGACGTCCACAATGCGGGCCGGGCAAATAATGTCGACGCCTTCAAGATCGTCCAGCGCATCCTGCAACACGGCCCCGAGGACTCGATTGATAACGACATAGCCGAGCGCCTCGACTCCCTGCTCCTCAGCTTCAATATGCGAAAAACCGAAACGCCCCTGATCCGAAACATGGACTGTGCGAATCGGTGTGGATGCGGCGACGATCCGAGGCCAGAGCCCCATCGCCTCGAACATGCGTTGCGTGCTGCGGGACAGCGCCGTTGAACGGTCATCAAAGCTGGGCTGGGCCGCGGCTCTTCTTGGAATCGCTTCGACAACCGCAACACTCAGGCCAAGAGGTTCCAGCGCAAGCGCCAGGCTCGTGCCAATCATGCCACCACCGGCAATCACGATATCGTAGTGCTTGCTGCTCATGCGCTTTGCATTAGTGCCTCGATTTCATCCGGGTCCGAAACGAGCCCCTTGCTGAGCACATCCGGCCCCTTGCTGGTTACCGCGACATCATCTTCGATGCGAATGCCGATATTGCGGAACCGCTTCGGGATATTACGCTTGTTCGGGATATAAATTCCGGGTTCGACAGTGGTCACCATACCGGCCTCAAGCACCCGCCACTCGTCGCTAACCTTGTAATCACCGACGTCGTGGACGTCCATGCCAATCCAGTGACCCGTGCGGTGCATAAAGAACGGGCGGTAGGCTTCGTCTTTTATGAGCTTGGGCAAAGAGCCTTCAAGCAACCCGAGCTTCCTGAGGCCTTTAGTAATGATGCGAACCGCCGCATCATGCGGCTCATTCCAGTGATTGCCCTTCACGGTCTTGTCGATAGCCGCGCGTTGCGCCTCCAGCACGATTTCGTAGACCGCGCGCTGCTCAGGGCTGAAGCGCCCGTTGACCGGGAATGTCCGCGTGACGTCCGATGCGTAGTAGTCGAGTTCACAACCCGCGTCGATCAACACCAGGTCACCATCGTTTAATACGGCGCTATTCTCGACATAGTGCAGCGTACATGCGTTCGCGCCGCCACCCACGATAGGGCTGTAAGATGCCCAGGCACCGCAGCGCCGAAATTCATGCCGAAATTCGGCCTCAACCTCATACTCATACATTCCCGGACGCGTAACCTGCATCGCACGCTGATGCGCGGCGACGGCGACCTTCGCTGACCTGCGCATCGCACTAATCTCATCACGACTCTTATACAGGCGCATGTCATGCAACAAATGGTCCAGAGCGACAAACTCGGTAGGCGTATGTAGCCCGCGCGACAGCCCTTCCCGCAGCGAGTTAACCCACTCCGCGATACGCGCATCGAAATCGGTATACATACCCATCGTGTAGTAAACGCGCTCACATCCCTCGATCAAACCCGGAATGATGTCGTCAATATCGTCGATCGGAAATGCGTCGTCAGCGCCGAAGTCCGCGATCACTCCATCCTGACCCGCACGTGACCCGTCCCACTGCTCTTTGGAAGGATCTCGCTCGCGACAAAACAGAAGGTACTCGCCCTGCGGTCGACCCGGGACAAGCACCGCCACGGCTTCCGGCTCAGCGAAACCTGTCAGGTAGTAGAAATCGCTGTCCTGGCGGTAAATGTACTCGACGTCGCGGCTTCGCATGCGCACCGGTGCGGCCGGCAGGATAGCGATGCCACCCGCGCCAACCATACGCATAAGTTGCCTGCGTCGGCGTTCAAACTCTTTGGAATTCATTGCTCTTCCGCGTGCCGGATATCGGACAGTTCTTCGTAGGCCAGCTGGGCAGCGACCCGGATGTACTCAACAATCTCGACATACGCCGCTTCATTGATTTCATTTTCGCTTTCTTCGTCGACACCAGCCCGCGTGATCTGCAGCATATCGCGGATTATGTCGGACAATGGTTCGGCTGCGAGTTTATCCTTAAGTGCCTGTCCGTGCTGCGAAGAAACGAGGCCATGCAAAAAGCTCTCACACCAGTGCGCCAGGGCCATGGTACGCGCGCCGACATCGACATCGTCGTCGGGTAGCAGCGGCATGAACTCCGACAGCCTCTCCGACAGCTGCCAGAACGTCCCCTGATACAGAGCATCCAACGCCTTCTGGCACTCCAGGCGAAGCGCATTGGCCTCGTCTGTACCTTCAAGAACCTGCAGGAGCCAATCTGGCCCGGACGGCACGCCCGCGACCGCCAGACGGCCTGTCAAAAGCCCGTGTGCCTGCGCTGCATCCCAGCTGGAACCGCAGCGCCTTAGCGACTCGTCGAGCTCGTCATAGCCAAGCTTTTCATTCATACCAAGACCAACCTTTTCAATTCAGGCAAACCCTACTATATTGAGCCTATGGCTGAGAACATCAATTCAACGTTTGAACACGAACTCAAGCGTCTCGAAAAGCGCGTCGACGCGCTCGTTCGCGTATGCGACCAACTGCAGGATGAGAACCGGTCGCTGAAACAGCGCCAGGATGTCCTGACCTCGGAGCGTGCCAACCTGCTGCAAAAGAATGAGCAGGTCCGCGCGCGTGTTGAAGCAATGATCGGCCGATTGAAAGCGATGGAGCAAGGCTCCTGAACCATGACGACACATGTAGATCAATAAGGCTTACGGAGAACGCCGAATGACCCAAACAATTGCGCAGGTTAGCGTCCGAATCCTCGACAAGGAATACCAGGTAGCCTGCCCCGCTGAAGAACGCACCGACCTGCTCGACTCAGCGGAGATTCTGAACAACAAGATGCGTGAAATCCGCGACAGCGGACGTATCGTCGGGCTCGATCGTATTGCTGTCATGGCTGCACTGAATATGGCAAATGATCTGATCCATGCCAAAGCGCGAGACCAGGCGCTCGAAGGCGGAATCAGCGATCGCCTCAAAATTATTTCCGATCGCGTAGACAATGTCCTCAGCGGCACACAGCAGCTGGACTTGTAATGCGCGAATTCGACACGATATTCGACTTGGCGTCTCCTGCAGTGTTCGACACCGACCTGGAAACCTCCCGACCCTAAATTTCTACCTCGGGGTCGCTGTCTGTCGGCTGTATGTGTGCAAAACCGTTTCGACGGTAAGCCTGGTACGGTCACGGCTGACCCCACCTGTTGCTCCGGTTCGAGAGCGAAGGTCTGTGACGGCACAGGCGGGAGGCGCCTCCTCTTTTTTTCGTTGCGATCAACGCCTGACTCAATGAATTCACTTCGCCGCAATGCATTGCGCGCCCGTCGCAATATGACCAGCGAACAGCGCGCAACGGCCTCCAACATTATTTGTAAACGAGTGATCGCATCGCGTGAGTTTTATGCGAGCACCTCGATCGGTTGTTACCTGCCGATGAACGACGAAGTCGACACGCGTGACATCATCGAAGCCGCATGGCGCGCAAACAAGCGCATTTTTGTTCCTGTTTTGCGCGCCAAGAGAAAAATGTTCTTCTGCGAAACCCTGGCTGAAACGGAGCTTGAGCAGAATTCTTTCGGCTTATGGGAACCCGTTCGCGGGGTTCTAATAGCCCCTCGAAAACTCGACCTCGTCATCACACCCACCGTCGCATTCGATAACAACGGACATCGCATTGGCATGGGTGGTGGCTACTTCGATCGGTGCTTTTCTTTTCTGCGACATCGCAAAAACTGGATTCGACCGAAACTGATTGGTGTTGCCTTCCAATGCCAGAAAGTCGAGAAAATTGCGCCAAATCCTTGGGATATACGGCTTTATCGTACAATTAGCGACAACAATTAGACGACTTTTTTACTGCACGATGGTCCTTCTCCGATCGCTCTGCCGTCCAGTATTCGAACTGCAATCCTTAACAGTCGAATCCGTCACTTCTGTTTACCCTGCGAACATGTCGGCCGAAAATTCTTTAACCCGATCCTCCTCTAAACTACTTTGAAACCGATCCGCGTGTCGGTCATTCATCGGACCGGCACATAGCATTTTAGAAACCGTTTTTTTGTGTCGGTCTTGCCACCTCTAACTTGCTGGATTTTTTGGGATTGTTGCGTATACTCAAGCGCGGGTACCCGACACGGAGAAAATTAATGGCTACCAAAAAGAAGTCTCGTAAAAAAGCTTCGAAGCGCAAAGTCGCGAAGAAGCGGAAAGTAGTAAGCAAGAAAGCTACGAAGAAACGCGTAGCGAAGAAGAAGGTTGCTAAACGCAAGACGAAGAAGAAAGCAGCCAAGAAAAAAGCAACAAAGAAGAAAGCAACAAAGCGTAAGGCTAAAAAGAAAGTAGCTAAGCGCAAGACGAAGAAAAAAGCGGCCAAGAAAAAGGCCAAAAAGAAAGTAGCCAAGAAAAAGGCTAAAAAGAAAGCTAAAAAGAAGGTAGCTAAGAAAAAGACTAAGAAGAAAACTAAAAAGAAAGCTAAGAAGAAAGTAGCTAAACGGAAAACGAAGAAGAAAACGAAGAAGAAAGCTAAGAAGAAAGTAGCTAAACGGAAAACGAAGAAGAAGGCTAAGAAGAAAGTAGC
>JAHEGH010000005.1:0-56018 GCA_024639825.1 Gammaproteobacteria bacterium | reverse complement strand
AAGGCTAAGAAGAAAGTAGCCAAGCGTAAGACGAAGAAGAAAGCTACCCGCAAGAAACGGTAGTTAGTCCGTCGCTTCGGAAGAGGCCTTCTTCCAAAGCAAGCAAAAGAGCCCGCCTTGGCGGGCTCTTTTCATTTGCAGGACCCCAAACTGTGCGCTGTTCCGATGTGAAACGCGCGATATTTTGACTATAGTACGCAGCTATGGACGCAATCGAGAAAAAACGCGCAGTCGCCAGGGCGGCTATGCAGTTCATCCAGCCGGGTACGACACTGGGTGTCGGGACCGGTTCGACTGTCAACTGCCTCATCGAAATGCTGCCCGAGGTGCGCAATCTGATAGACCGGGTGGTATCGAGCTCGAGGGCATCGACCAAGCTCCTCGAGGAGCAGGGCTTCGAAGTGCTCACGCTCAACGAGACCGGTGACATCGATTTGTACATTGATGGTGCTGATGAGAGCAACAAGCATCTGCAGCTCATCAAGGGTGGCGGCGGTGCCCTTACCCGGGAGAAAGTCCTGGCGGAGGCTGCGCGACGCTTCGTTTGCATCGTCGACGATTCGAAACTGGTTGGCATGCTCGGCGCATTCCCGTTGCCGATAGAAGTGCTGCCAATGGCCCAGGAACTTGTCGCGCGCCGCATGCTCAAGATGCGCGGTCAGCCAATCTGGCGTGAAGGCTTTATAACGGACAATGGCAACCACATTCTGGACGTTCACAACCTGCAGATCGCCAACCCTATCGATATGGAAGCACGTATCAACCGTATCCCTGGTGTGGTCACGGTTGGCCTGTTTGCCCAACGACCTGCCGATGTCCTGTTGATTGCTGATGACACCGGCGTCCGCGAAATGCGTACCTAGTCTGACGCAATGCCGCCAGTACGCGCCAACCGCCCGCTGCTTTTTGTCACACTGCTAACGGCACTTCTGGCTACTGCCTGTTCAGAGCAGAAGGAAGACACAGCCGCCTACGGTGACCTGGCCTTCTTGAATGCCAGGGTTTACACGCTTGACGAACAGATGCCATGGGCTGAGGCCGTGGTCGTTCGTGACGATACGATCGTCTACGTGGGGAATGGGCCCGGCGCAACAGGATTGATAGGAAGTACAACCAGGGTCATGGATCTTGGCGGACAGCTGCTGCTTCCTGGATTCATCGACGCGCATGCACACCCTGTCGCCGGTGGCGCCTATGCTACGGCATTATCGCTCGACACCTGGGGAACCGTCGACGACTGGGTCGAGGCGATTGCCGAGTACGCCGAGGCAAATCAAGATGCCGAACTGCTTTTCGGCTACGGCTTCCTGGCCACCACATTTGGTCCGGTTGGCCCGACTCGTCAGTTGATTGACGCCGTCGAACCCGACAGGCCCGTGTTGATAATGGACGAGGGCTTCCACGCCGCCTGGGCAAATACAGCAGCACTCCGGGCTCTCAATATTACCCAGGACACTGCGGATCCGGTGCCGGGCTATAGTTATTACAAACGCGACGCCAACGGTGATGCTACCGGCTACCTGCTTGAGGGCACGGCCGGCATGGCTATGGATGCACTTGATGCGATCACTGTCGAGAGCGTCGTAACGGGCACCGGCCTCATTGTCGACATCATGAACCGCTATGGCGTCACGTCGGCGTTCGATGCCGGCATTATTGAGAACACCGGTGTCGAGTCGGTCAAACATATCCTCGACAGTATCGAGGCAAATGGCGACCTCACTATCCGACTTGTTGGCTCGTCGCGACCGGAGACGCAGGAAGAGTACCTCACCGCAGTTGATACCGCAGAGCTGTGGCGCAGCAAACTGAAGGGTGAGCGTTACCACTACAATACGCTCAAGATACCGAACGATGGCACGGTAGAGGGCCGCACCGCGGCCATGTTCGAGGACTACCAGGGCGAACCCGGCAACTCGGGCGAGACCGTATTCACCGAAGAGCAGATGACGCACATGATTGTCGATGCTGCCTCGCGCAATATGGACGTGCACGTGCATGCCCTGGGTGAGCGTGCCATCCACGAGACACTGAATGCGATCGAGGTCGCCCGCGAGGCGCATCCCGAGAGCCAAACGAGGTATGCCATTTGTCACGTTCAGGTCATCACCGACCAGGACGTGCCACGCTTCGGAGAGCTCGATGTTGTCGCGCAGAGCACGCCGCTCTGGGCCTCCTACGACACCTATGGCCGGCAGTTCGTGAGCGAAGATCAGTTCAACCGCTTCTGGCGCTATAAAAGCCTTGAAGACTCTGGTGCTCGCCTGACCTTCGGCAGCGATTTTCCGGCCAGCGGTGCGGGGACCCTGGGTCTTTCGCCAATTGTGCAGATCGAAATGGGCCACACGCGCCAGGAATACGGCGAACCGGACGCGCCTGTGCAGCCACGCGAGTCTGAACGCCTCAGTGTCGAATCGCTGGTTCGCGGGTTTACGATCGATGCGGCGTACCAGCTGCACATGGAAGATCAGATCGGGTCAATCGAGATCGGCAAGAAAGCGGATCTCGTGGTGCTCAATCAGGATATCTTTGAAGTCGATGCATACGACATTCACAGGACCGAGGTAGTCGTAACGGTTATGGATGGAGATGTGGTCTACGAGAGGTAGGCCAGCGTCTCAGCGAGGCGCAGCGGCGCGCTGCAATCGATCGTTTATGGCTTCGCCCAGACCTTCGCAGGGTACTCGCATCACCGCTATTTTCCGCGCACCGGACGCATCCAGTTGGCGGAGTCGCTGATAGAGATTAGCCGCGGCCTCAGTCAAATCACCTGACACCGACAAGTTAGCCGCGCCGATCGGTGCTTGTGGACCAAATCCCAACAATAATTCGTCCGGCTCGGCGTGCTCTGCGTTGAGACGCAGCCTGGCCCGCGGCGCGTAATGCGACTGCAACTGCCCAGGGGCTGTTATACCCGTGCCTGATGGTTTGGCGAGCGGCCCTGTAATCGACTCAATCTGGTCTCGCGCGACTGCCCCGGGTCGCAGCAGTACCGGAGCGGCGTCTGGCAATATCGCCACGATGCTTGACTCAATCCCCGCTGCGCAAGGTCCACCGTCGAGCACAAGCTCTACCGCATCTCCGAGCTCGGCAGCGACCTCAGTCGCACGGGTGGGACTCAGTTTTCCGGACGGGTTAGCGGACGGCGCCGCAAGTGGCCCTTGCATTCGCGTGAGTAGTGCCTGGGCAACGGGATGTGAGGGTACGCGCACGGCAATGGTGTTTAACCCCGCCCGAGCAAGCTCGCAAGTGCGTCCATTAGCGGCAACCGGCAACACGAGCGTCAATGGACCGGGCCAGAAAGCAGCGGCCAGAGCCTCGGCGCGCTTATCCATGACGCCCTCGCTACGCGCCATTGCAATCGAGGCAACGTGGGCTATCAGCGGATTGAAGTTGGGCCGACCCTTAATGGCATAAATCGAAGCGACGGCATTGGGATTGCTGGCGTCCGCCGCCAACCCGTAAACGGTTTCTGTGGGCATGCCAATGGCTGCGCCGCGCTGCAGCGCATTGATCGCCAACTCAATACCAGCGGCATCGCTGGTAACAATGCGGGCAGGCGTCATGCCGCGCCGGCGAAACGCCAGGGAAGACTTGCGCCGGCATGAAACGGCCGCAGCAACTCTGCACCCGCTTGCAGGCTTTCAGGAACCTCGATCGGCTGCTTTTCCAGGACGACTTTGGTGTCGTTGATGGGCAGACGATAAAACGCCGGGCCATACTCCGAGGCAAAACCTTGAAGTTTCTCGAGCGCGTTTTCCTCCGCAAACACCTTGGCGTAGGCCTCGAGCGCAAACGGCGCGTTAAAGATACCGGCGCAACCGCAGTCCGATTCTTTGGCCGCGATGCTGTGCGGCGCCGAATCGGTACCCAGGAAAAACTTCGGATTCCCCGAGGTCGCCGCAGCGCGCAGGGCAAGCCGGTGTTGTTCCCGCTTCGCGGTTGGCAGGCAATACATATGGGGTCGCAGGCCACCTTCGAACATCGCGTTGCGATTGATTTCGAGATGATGCGGCGTAATGGTGGCCGCCAGATTAGCCCCTTCCGCCAGCACAAAATCGACGGCATCTTTTGTGGTTATGTGCTCCAGTACAATCCGAAGTTCCGGGAAGTCCTGCCGCAATGGCTGCAATACAGTTTCGATAAACACGGCCTCACGGTCAAACACATCCACCTGCGGCGAGGTAACTTCCCCATGAATCAACAGGGGCATATCGATGCGCTGCAGGGTTTCGAGCACGTCTTTGATCAGAGCAATGGATGTGACGCCATGATCGGCATTGGTCGTGGCACGCGCCGGATAAAGCTTACACGCCGCAAATACCCCGTCTCCATAACCTGCTGCAATCTCTGCCGCTGAAATGGTGTCGGTCAGATAAGCAGTAAGCAGCGGTTCGAAACCGGTGTTTTCGGGCAGTGCTGACAGAATGCGGTCGCGGTAGCTTTGTGCCTGCCGAATCGTCGTAACGGGTGACTTCAGATTCGGCATGACAATCGCACGGCCAAACTGACGCGCCGTGTGCCCCACTACCGCCGCGAGCATTTCCCCGTCGCGCAGGTGTACGTGCCAATCGTCGGGACGGCGGATAACCAGACGTTGTTCCGACTCGGGTGGCATCGTTATTGTTGGCCGCTATTCAATGAGGCGCAAAGTTATCATGTTGCCGGTAGGCGGGCCAGTCGGCCGCAATTCAGCTGAAAACAAAAAAATAGGGGCCCCGATGGGCCCCTATATTTTCTTGGCTGGGGGAGAGGGATTCGAACCCCCGTTGGCGGAGTCAGAGTCCGCAGTCCTACCACTAGACGATCCCCCAAATGCGGATCGTGTGAACGCTTAGCGTTTGGAGTACTGCGTCGCGCGACGTGCTTTACGCAGGCCGACCTTCTTGCGCTCGACCTCACGGGCGTCGCGGGTTACAAAACCAGCTTTACGCAGGTTCGGACGAAGCGACTCGTCATAAACCATCAGCGCGCGGGTCAGACCATGGCGAATTGCGCCAGCCTGGCCCGTCGTGCCGCCGCCTTTCACGGTGACGTTCACGTTGAACCTATCGCCCAAAGCGGTCAGCTCCAGCGGTTGACGAACAATCATCTGGGCCGTCTTACGACCAAAGAAGACGTCCAGCGGGCGCTTGTTAACCGTGATATCACCGTTGCCCGGCGTCAGGAAAACGCGAGCTGTCGACGTCTTGCGACGACCGGTACCGTAAAAAAACGTGTCACTCATAATGTCTACTCAATCTGTGAAGCGCGCTGCTTAGGCGTTGACTTCCAGCGGAATCGGCTGCTGTGCAGCGTGGGTGTGTTCGGGGCCTGCAAATACACGCAGCTTCGAGAACATCTGACGTCCCAGGGGGCCGCGCGGCATCATGCCTTTAACAGAGTGCTCAAGCGCACGCTCGGGATGCTCATTGAGGAGCTTGTCGAGCGGTATCGACTTCAGGTTGCCGATGTATCCCGTGTGGTGATGATACATCTTGTCTTTCAGCTTGTTGCCGGTCACACGGATTTTCTCCGCGTTCACAACGACAATGTAGTCGCCCGTGTCAACATGCGGGGTGTATTCCGGCTTGTGCTTGCCACGCAAACGGCGCGCGATCTCGGTCGAAAGGCGGCCCAGAGTCTGGTTCGTGGCATCTACCACGTACCAGTCGCGGCGAACCTCTGCTGGCTTCGCAGAAAACGTCTTCATAATTCTGATTCTCAATTTAGGTCGGCCAACCGCGCACGCAAGAGCGTTCGCTGGATCGGCGAAAGGCGCGAAATTCTACTGTAGGCCCCATCCTTTTGCAAACAAATCGGGGGGCGTTTTTTCAGCCTGCCACTCAGAAGGCGTATTCCAGCGAAAGAGCCGTGTAAGTGTCTGTTTTTTCAGTCAACGGTGGCACGTCGGAGTTATTCTTGATGGTGTAGGACGCCACCAGCGCGAGGTCCCCGACCAGCTTCGCGGAAATTGCCGTCACCGACTCAGTGTAGGTGTTCGCATCGCCAGCCTCGACCGTCAGGTCCTGGCGAAACTCGGCCGTCTCACTGAACAGCCACTTGTAATCCAGACCACCCCGGAAAATTGTTTCGTCTTCCTTGGTGCCGTCCCGCAGCTCCGACTGCCTTGCACCGGCGCCGATCTCGGCGTTCAGCTTGTGCTTGTCGGAATCGATCAGGCGACGGCCGTAACCGAGCGTCTGTGAAAACTGTGTGTCAAAACCGCCGAATCGGTCTTTACGCCAGCTCAGGCGACCAAACAGGAAGTCCTTGTCCGACAGATTACGTTCGCTTTTCCAGCCCGCATCATAGGCTTCGGCGGTCGTACTCTCGTTCTCCGAGGCTTCGATAGCCGACGCTTTGAACATGTGAGCCCATTGACCTGTCTTGAAACCCACCTCAAAGCCGGTGTTCAGGGTCGTATTTTCGGTATTGCCTGAAGTCGCCAGGTAACCCAGCGTGGCCTTGCCGGACCAAGGACTCTCGGGTTCATCCTGGGCCATCAGGGAAAACGGTGCGAGCAGTGCCGCAGTTATGACAATCATCCGCAGTTTCATGCGAGGTCTCCTTAAGGAATTCGGTGGTGCTGGCGAAAAAAGGCAGCGGAGTATACCTGTGGTGGACGACGCTTCGCTATAATTTGTCACATGAACAAACGACAACTCACCCCCCTCGACCGGCTTCTGGCAAGCGCCGGCAACGCCCTGCGCACAGTTGCAACGCCAGCAGGCCATTCCGCCCGCGCAAATCCGGCGGCGCATATCATCGATGCCGAGCTCAATGACAGCCAGAAACGGCATGCTGCAGGCCTGATGCGTATTAACCACGCCGGTGAAGTAGCCGCACAGGCGCTGTACCGTGGACATGCGACCGTGGCCCGCGACAAGGATATCGAGGGCCAGATGCAACACGCGGCCGACGAGGAGTTCGATCACCTGGCGTGGTGCGAGCAACGCATCCATGAGCTCGGGGAAGACGTGAGCAAATTGAGCCCGGTCTGGTACGCCGGTGCTTATGCCATCGGGGCGGCGAGCGGCATTCTGGGCGATAAGTGGAGCCTCGGGTTTATTGCGGAGACCGAGCGACAGGTCTGCGCGCACCTCGATAATCACCTTGACAGCCTGCCTCCGGAGGATGTGAAAAGCCGCGCGATCGTGGAGCAAATGCGTGACGAGGAAGAGGAACATGGTGAGAACGCTATCGACGCGGGAGCGGCTGATCTGCCAGCCCCGGTTAAGCGCCTGATGCGCATGACGGCCAAGGTTATGACAAAAACAGCGTATTGGGTCTGACTTTGGTCCAATTAGACAAAAAATTCGAGAAAACACGGACTTAGCTTGCCCTAGGGGGCATTCTGTATTAAAAGAGGATCGCAACAGGGGCGAGGAACAATCAATGCAGACAACAGCGAAAAATCTTAGCGACGTACCGGCGATTAACCGCTTTTTGAGTTATTGCCGCGTGCGCACGGTTCCGCAGAAGACTGTGATGATTCATGCAGGCGATTTGCCGGATGTCTTGTACTACATCGTCGACGGATCGGTCGAAGTCATGATCGAGGACGAAGACGGTAACGAAATGGTGCTGGCTTACCTGAACAAGGGACAGTTCTTCGGTGAGATGGGCCTGTTCTACGAACAGCCGACGCGCAGCGCCTGGGTAAGAACTCGTACCGAATGCGAAATTGCGGAGATGACCTATCCGCGATTCCGCCAGATTGCCAGCGAGAGCCCGGGATTGGTTTTTGAACTGGCTACACAGCTCGCGACGCGTCTCGATCGTACCAACCGCAAACTCGGCGACCTCGCGTTTGTGGATGTGACCGGCCGTGTGGCACACGCCATCATGGACCTCTGTAATGAGCCGGATGCCATGACCCACCCGGACGGCATGCAGATCAAGGTAAGCCGTCAGGAACTCAGCCGACTGGTCGGTTGTTCGAGGGAGATGGCAGGCCGCGTGCTGAAAGTCCTTGAAGAGCAGGGTCTTGTTTCAGCCAGTGGTAAGACAATCGTCGTCTACGGCGCGCGCCCAAACCGCAAACTGTAATTTATTCGGTACCGGACACCTTATACCGGGTATAAGGTGTCCGGTACCGTATTTCTAGCTGGCCTTCTCAATTTCCGACTTCATCGCCGTAATCGTCGTCGCGTAGTCCTCACTACCGAAAATTGCTGAGCCGGCAACAAACGTATCCGCACCCGCAGCCGCAATTTCGCCAATATTGTCGACTTTTACGCCGCCGTCGATCTCAAGCCGAATATCCAGCCCGCTATCGTCGATGATCCTGCGTGCCTGTCGCAGCTTGTCCAGCGCCGACGGAATGAACTTCTGGCCACCGAAGCCCGGGTTTACCGACATGAGTAACACCATGTCGACCTTGTCGATGACGTAGTCGAGCCAGTCCAGCGGCGTCGCGGGGTTGAAAACGAGGCCAGCCTTGCAGCCCTGCTCTCTGATCAGGCCAAGGGATCGGTCCGGATGCCTGCTCGCCTCCGGATGGAAGGTGATGTAGCTCGCCCCTGCCTTGGCAAAGTCCGGGATTATGCGGTCCACAGGCTCCACCATCAGGTGCACGTCTATCGGCGCCTCGATGCCATGGTTGCGCAGCGCATCGCAAATCATTGGCCCGATGGTGAGGTTGGGGACAAAGTGGTTGTCCATTACATCGAAATGCACGATGTCAGCGCCGGCATCCAGGACAGCCTTGACGTCCTCGCCGAGGCGAGCGAAATCAGCGGAAAGAATCGAAGGAGCAATTAGGGGTTTCACGACGGGTCCTCGCAAGTATGTGCAGACAGAGATTACCTGATCGAGCGTCTCGCTTTCAGCATCTCGTAAGCGACGCGTACTTCCCGCGTACGGCGCTCGGCCTCGGCGATAACGTCAGCGCCCGGGTTGCTGCCCGAGATCTTGTCAGGGTGGTTCTTGTTCATGAGACGACGATACGCTTTCTTGATCTCATCGTTGCTGGCGTCAGCGGAGACGCCCAGTGCCTGATAGGCTCCGCGGACACGAGCCGCGTCCGCGTCGCCCGCCGGCGAGCGCTTGAAGCTCTTCTGCGCACGAATCATCGCCTCCAATTGCGCGAGCTCGACGCGCCCTATGTCGAATTCCTTGCAGATCGTCCAGATCATCCCGCGCTCTTCCCTGGCCAGCGCGTCCTTCGCGAGTACGACCTCGAGCACGAGTCGCAGGAACATCGTACGTTTCGACATGCTGCGGCCGCTGACTCGACGGACTTCGCGCAAAGTTTGCACGAGCGGAAATCCGGGCTTTTTGCCATCATCGAACCAGCTGATTGCACGCCGTACCTGTGCCGGGCTCAGGCCCAGTCGGTGCATCACCAGCCGGGCGGCACGAATCTCGTCTTCAGAAACACGCCCGTCGGTCTTCGCAAGATGGCCCATAACGCTGAACAACGCCCGCACGAATTCGTCCGAGACGCGCCCTAAGGCCTCGCCCTGCCGTTCAAATGCGTCCACGCTCTTCTTGAAGCCCCGGTAGAACTGGTAGGCAACCAGCAACAAGACGATCAGGACAAGGGTCTTTCCGAGGAACATATTGGGCTGCATCGTATCGCGACTGGCCTGCTATTCCCATCGCGCGGCTTGCGAGAGAAAGCCTTTGCGGCGATCATCGCTCTATGAATACTGCTGACGTCCTCTTCGAATCCTCCATTCCCGAGCTGCCATTGATCGGCCGCGGCAAGGTGCGCGACATTTACAGCGTCGATGACGACCACCTGCTGATTGTCACAACGGATCGCCTGTCGGCCTTCGACGTGGTTATGCCTGACCCGGTGCCAGGTAAAGGCGAGGTTCTAACCAGGATTTCATTGTTCTGGTTTCGCATGATGAGCGACATTATCGACAACCAGCTGACCGATCTGACCGTGGCCGACGTCGTCAAGGACGCGGAGCTCCAGACGCAGCTGAAGAACCGCGCGCTCGTCGTCAAGCGCCTGAAACCCCTGCCCATCGAGGCCGTGGTTCGCGGCTACCTGATCGGTTCCGGCTGGAAGGACTACCAGGACACAGGACAGGTTTGCGGCATCGACCTGCCAAAAGGCCTGCAGCAGGCCGAGAAACTGCCACAGACGCTGTTTACGCCGGCACACAAGGCCGAAGCCGGCGAACATGACGAGAACATCAGTTTTGAGAAAGTCGCCGAACTCGTCGGCGAAAAACTGGCGGCGCGGGTTCGTGACATTTCCATCAAGATCTACGAACGGGCTGCTGCTTATGCTCTTGAGCGCGGCATTATCATTGCCGACACCAAGTTCGAGTTTGGCCAGGATCAGGAGGGCCGCCTGTACATTATCGATGAGGTGCTCACACCTGACTCGTCGCGCTTCTGGCCGGTCGACGGTTACGAGGTCGGCATCAGCCCGCCAAGCTTTGACAAACAGTTCGCGCGTGATTACCTCGAAACTCTCGATTGGAACAAGACGGCCCCGGGACCGAAGTTGCCGGCCGAAATCCTTGAGAAGACGGCGGCGAAGTACAATGAAGCCCTGCAACGGATGACCACCCCGTAGGGAGAGCCTTCAGGCCCGAACGGAACTGGTTCGCGGCTGAAACCGCTCCAACAGAGGTACAATAGGCTGATGATCGCCAGTCTCAACATCAAGCTCGACGAGCTAATCTGGGGTGATGTGCTGCACAAGTACGGCCTCCCCGGCCGCCTCGTCGCGGGCATACTCCGCAACCTGTACGCGGTGCTGCGCGACATCTTCAGCGGCCAGCTGACACTGCGTGCCATGAGCCTCGTCTACACGACTCTGCTCTCGGTCGTGCCTCTTATTGCCGTCAGCTTTGCCGTGCTGAAGGGGTTCGGTGTCGACGAGGATCTGGAGCAATACCTCTACGGTCTGCTGGAACCGCTCGGCCAGAAAGGCGTTGAAATAACAGGGCAGGTTATGAATCTGGTCGACAACGTCCACGGCGGCGTTATCGGCGGGATCGGCCTCGCGTTTTTTGTCTACACCGCCATTTCCATGGTGCAAAAAATCGAGGAGAGCTTTAACTACGTCTGGTACGTTTCCAAGCCCAGGAGCTTCGCGACGAGGTTTGTGGAGTACAGCGCAGTACTCATCATCGGCACACTCGCGATCACGCTGGCACTTCGCACCTTCGCCTCGCTGGGCAAAGAAGACCTCGTTGTATCCATGCAGGAAAACACGGTGATCTCGCCGATTTTCGCATTCGCCAGCGGCCTCACGCCGTACATCGTGATCATTGCGATCTTCACCTTTTTGTACAAGTTCATGCCGAACACCAACGTGAAACTTCGCTCGGCGCTGGTTGGCGGCTGTGCCGGTGGTTTTATGTGGGTTACGGCCAGCATGCTGTTTGGCGCCTTCGTCACCACCTCCTATGACCGGCAGGCAATTTACGCCAGTTTCGCCATCGCAATTACCGCGTTGATCTGGCTCTATCTGAACTGGTTGATACTGCTGATCGGATCGCAACTCGCATTCTATTTCCAGAACCCGGCGTACATGAGAATCGGGCGGCGTGAACCGCGCCTGTCGAATGCCATGCGTGAGCGCCTCGCACTTAATATCATGCTGATTGTCGGCGCCGCGTTCAGAGACTCATCGAAGTCGATCGATCTGCGTGCCCTCAGTTCGAAACTCCGCATACCTTCGATTACGGTAGCGCCGATAATCCTGGGGCTGGAATCCGACGGCCTTCTGACCACGACAGAAAACGAAGAACTGCTACCCGGGCGCGAAATGGCGCGTATCAAACTCAATGACATACTCGCTGTCGTGCGCGTTGAGGGTGAAACCGGATCGCATCGCAACCCCAGATGGTCGAGGGAGGTTGCAGCGCTCGGTGAAACAATCGACTTAGCCGTGGAATCCAGCCTGGGCGACAAGACCTTGTCGCAACTCCTGGATGAGGCCGAAAAGAAGATGTGACCAGAGCGTATTAGTCACTTCCCAGCCCCTACGCACCCGCGATCGTCATTTCCTCCACCAGGATGGAACCGCAACGAATACCGCTGCGAGTGTCCTGATCGTCTCCAATCGCCACAATGCGCTGATACAGCTCGCGCAGGTTGCCGGCAATCGTAACCTCGTGCACAGGGTACTGGACTTCGCCATTTTCGACCCAATGGCCGACCGCGCCGCGCGAATAGTCGCCTGTGACGCCATTGACGCCCTGGCCAATCAGCTCCTGAACAATCAGACCGGTACCCATTTCACGGATCAACTCGGCCTGGCTTTTATCGCTACCCGGGATAACCAGGTTCTGCGATCCACCGGCGTTCGCCGTCGTGGTGAGGCCGAGTCGCCGTGCCGAGTAACTGCTGAGGACATAGCCCTGCAACACGCCGCCAGCCACGATATCGCGATCGTAGGTTGCGACACCTTCGCCATCGTAAGGCGCACTTGCCATCGCACCCGGCAAGTGCGGGCGCTCCTGAATGTTGACGAAGTTCGGGAATAATGTCTCTCCCACTGCGTCGAGCAGAAACGACGAGCGTCGGTACTGGGCACCGCCGGAGATGGCGCCAATGGCGTGCCCTATGAAACCGCGTGCGACTTCCGGAATGTACAGAACCGGCGCCCGGGTCGTTTTGATTTTTCGCGCGCCAAGTCGGCTGATCGTTTTCTCAGCCGCGCGTCGGCCTACCTCACCCACGGCCTCCAGATCGCCAGCATTACGTGCCGCAGTGTAGTGATAGTCACGCTGCATCAGGCCGTCTGCTTCAGCAAGCAAAACACAGGTCACGCTGTGACTCGTTTTCGAAAAGCTACCGATAAACCCGTGCGTGTTGCCGTAAGCTCGCGTACCGCGATTCGTCGACACGGTTGCGCCTTCGGAGTTACTGATGCGCGGGTCGCTTTGCAGGCCAGCCGCCTCCGACTCGATGGCCATCGCAATCGCCGTATCGGCATTCAGGTCCCAGGGATGATCGAGTTCGAGATCCCTGATGTCTTTGCACATGAGCTCGGGGTCGGCCAGGCCGGAGTACTTATCCTGTGCAGTCAGTGTTGCAAACGTACACGCCTTGGCAACCGCTTCGCGAATCGCCTCGGGCGACAGGTCGGACGTGCTCGCGTTGCCTTTCCGCGAGTCCTTGAACACAGTAATTCCGATGCCGCGGTCATTGGTGTACTCGAGACTTTCAACTTCACCCAGTCGAGCCGTGGTAGACAGGCCGGTATCCTGGCTTGCGGCTGCCTCGGCCTGATCCATGCCGCGTTGCTGCGCTTCATCGAGCGCCAGCTTGACGAGGTTTTCCAACTCGCTGCGCCCCAGCGATTCGCGTTTCTTAATTATTCCCATGCTAGACTCCCGCCCCCGGATAGCGGTCAAACCGCGGGAGGTACTTTAGCCGGTGGATGATACAAAGCCCAGCAAAAGCGCGAGAAAACGCGCATATCTGGCGTTGCAGAAACTCGGAGAGGAACTCATCATGCTTCGTGAGCCCGATCTGCTGTCGATGCCGCTCGACGAAGACCTCCTCGAAGCCATCATGGAAGCGCGCCATATCAAGGCACATGGTGCATTGCGGCGGCAAAAGCAGTACATCGGTAAGTTAATGGGCGCTCTCGACGATCCGGAACCCATCCGTGAGGCGCTCGAGCGCCTGCGACGCAAGTAACCGCTGGTGATAGAATTTCGATATGAGTATTGATGTCGGCATAATTATGGGCTCGCGCTCCGACTGGGAGACGATGCGCCACGCCACCGAGACGCTTGATGAACTCGGTGTGTCCTACGAAGTGCAGGTTGTCTCCGCACACCGCACACCTGACCTTCTGTTCGAGTACGCAGGCTCTGCCGTAGAGCGCGGCCTCAAGGTGATCATTGCCGGAGCCGGAGGCGCTGCGCACCTGCCTGGCATGGCCGCATCGAAAACGCGTGTACCGGTTCTGGGTGTTCCGGTGCAGTCCAAGGCACTCAACGGCATGGACTCCCTGCTCTCGATTGCGCAGATGCCTGCTGGCATACCCGTGGGCAGCATGGCTATCGGTCGCGCCGGGGCAGTTAATGCAGCACTGCTTGCCGCGGCTATCCTTGCCAACGAGAACGAGGCCATTGCCACGGCTCTCGACACCTTCCGCAAGAACCAGACCGACAAGGTGCTGGGCAACAGCGACCCACGCACGTAAGCCATGCGTATCGGCATTATTGGAGCCGGCCAACTCGGCCAGATGCTGGGCTACGCGGCCCGCGACCTCGGCGTCGAATGCCGCTTCGTCGACCCGTCCGACACGCCGCCGGCGGGCGACTGTGGGGAGGTAATCCAGAAACCCTTTGACGACGCCGGCGCGCTTGCCGAACTGGCCGCCACCTGCGACGTCGTCACCTATGAATTTGAGAATGTGCCGGTCGAGGCGCTGCACAAGATCGAAGGCAAGGTACCGGTCTACCCGCCCGCCGCGGCATTGCGACACGCTCAGGATCGGCTCGACGAGAAACGCCTGTTCGACCAGCTGGATATCCCGCTACCCGGCTACCGCACGATCGATCGTCGTGAAGACATTGTGGCCGCAGCCAACCAACTCGGCCTGCCGCTGGTCATCAAGACGCGCCGCCTTGGCTACGACGGCAAAGGCCAGTTCATTATTCGCGAACGCAAGGATATCGACGACGCCTGGAAAGCGCTCGGTGCGAACCCACTCATTGCCGAGCAGTGGGTCAACTTCGATTACGAAGTATCAGCTATCGGTGCACGCAATGTGGATGGCGATATCGTCATTTATCCGCTAAGCCGCAACGTCCACGAGGGCGGCATCTTGCGCACGTCTCGCTCGCCGGTCGATGCACCTGAGCTGGCCGACCGTGCTGAAACCTATGTGCGGCGTTTGCTTGGCCATCTCAACTACGTTGGTGTCCTGGCCCTCGAATTGTTCGTCTGCGACAACGATCTTATGGCCAACGAGTTTGCGCCGCGCGTACACAACTCGGGGCACTGGACGATCGAGGGTGCTGCAACGAGCCAGTTTGAGAACCACTTGCGAGCCGTAATGAACAAGCCCCTCGGTTCCACTGCCAGCGTCGGGCACGCCGGCATGATCAACCTGATCGGCGACATTCCCGACTCCGTCCGCTCGCTGAAGCAGGGCGTATTGCACGACTACGGCAAGGCTCCCAGGCCGGGACGAAAACTCGGGCATATAACAGTAACAGCTGAAACAGCGGCCAGCCGCGATGCGCTTGTCGACATAATCAGCGAAAGTGTGAACCAGTCTACGTAGGCGCTTGAGACCATGGCATAGCCAGTTGAGCAAAAAAGCAGGTAAACTCAATTGGACATGTCGTATTTGAGTCACTTCAATTTGCAGGAACAACCGTTTCGGCTCACGCCGGATCCGGATTTTCTCTATTGGAGCAAGCAGCATGCTCGCGCCAAGGCCTATATGGAATCGACCATCTGGCTCGCAGATGGATTCGTGATCATCACTGGTGAGATCGGCTCTGGCAAGACCACGCTCCTGCAGTCCTTCCTGTCGGAACTCGATGATGACGTCGTTTACGCTGTCGTCTCACAGACGCAGCTTACACCGACCGAGTTCCTGCAGTCCGTGCTGACCGAGTTCGGTTTCAAGCCTTTCAACAAGCGTAAGGTTGAGCTGCTGGACATGCTCAACATGTTCCTGATCGAGCAGTATTCGAACGGCAAGAAGGTCGTGCTCATTGTTGACGAAGCACAGAACCTCAGCCACAAGGTGCTCGAGGAAATTCGCCTGATCTCGGGCATCGAGACGCACAAGGAAAAAGTCCTGCGCATCATCCTGGCCGGTCAGCCTGAGCTACGGGACTCACTCGAATCACCCGGCCTCAAACAACTTGTGCAACGCGTTCGCCTGCGCTTTCACCTCGGGCCGCTCGATCGCCGTGAAATGCGCGAGTACATCGATCATCGCCTCAGCGTCGCCGGCGCCCAGACAAAATTGTTTGAAGAAGACACGTTCGAGACAATCCACCGTTACACGGGCGGCGTGCCACGCTTGATCAACACGCTTTGTGATACAGCGCTCCTGTGCGCCTTTGCCGACGAGAAGAGTACCGTTGGACTGGACGATATCATCGCTGCAGTCACCGAACTCAACTGGGAAGAGCACGAGAGCAATACGGGTATTTACGAGAAGCTGCAGCAGATTCAGCAGCGTGAGGTGAACAGCTCGGATGTGACGCTCATTGAGGTCCGTGCGGATGGTGAAGTCGTACGGGAGCTCACGTTCCCGCTCGGTCGCGCGATTGTCGGTCGCTCATCCGACAACGAAATCTTTATCAAGAGCAAGTTCGTCAGCCGCCATCATGCACAGCTGGTGAGCGACGAGAATGGCTGCGTGATCGAAGACTTGAACAGTACCAATGGTGTGTTCCTCGGCGAGAAACAGGTCAAGAAGTATCGCCTGCGCGACGGTGACGTTGTATCAGTCGGCGTGCATGAGCTTGTGTACCATGACTTGCGCCAGCAGGATGAAGCGCTGCAGGACCAGCTTGATTCCCGGTCTGACGATGACAGTGTCTTTGAAGAAACGCCCGCTGAGGACGAAGCAGACGACCAGGATTCGGCCGTCAACGAGCAGTAGGGCTAACCCCTGGCTCTAGTAGTCCTGCCGCTGCCCGACGCGACGATCCGTCACGCGGTAATCCCGCCGCTTCAACAGCACCACGAGACCGGCCACAAGGCTGGCAAAGCCCACAACGAAGCAAATCGTCGGCATGTACCAGTAGTTGAGGTACATCGACAAGCCGAGTGAGGCCACCCCTACCAGCAGGTAGAAGTAAGGAAGGCTTTCGTAAATTGGCTTGGAAACCCACATGCCCATTCATTCTCCATAGCCGGGGACACATGTAAAGCGCTCAAATGCAAAAGACCCGGCCAATGACCGGGTCTCGTGTTTGCGTCGCTCTGTGTAAGCCATTGATTCTGGATCAGGAGCGACCGCCTCCGAACAGACCGAAAATGCGCGAGAGTATCGACTCTGACAGGCCATCTACGGCGAGGTCAGGTTCGAAATCACCGGCATCGCCGCGTAATCCCTGCACGAACTGCTGAGAATTGGCGTCCATGTCATGTTCTGTGATTGTGCTGTCGAATGCCATTGTCGTATCCCTCCATGAGATACGAAAACTCTACTATCAAGATATGTTGAATGAAGTGAGACAACTCACAATTGTGAGCCCTCAAGTCGTAAGAAATCAGCTTATGTGAAATTGCCGGCGCTGCTACGCGGTGCCGCCAACCGTCAACTCATCGATCTTGAGTGTTGGCTGCCCGACGCCAACCGGCACCGACTGACCTTCCTTCCCACAGGTCCCGACCCCGGTATCGAGCTGCAGATCGCTGCCAACCATCGAGATCTTGTGTAACGCCTCGGGACCGTCGCCGATCAACATGGCGCCCTTGACAGGTGTCGTGACTTTGCCGTTCTCGATCAGGTACGCCTCGCTGGCTGAGAAAACGAACTTGCCAGACGTGATGTCGACCTGCCCACCGCCAAAATTCGGCGCGTACAGACCTTTGTCGACCGACGCGATGATCTCCTCCGGATCGTGCTTGCCAGCCAGCATGTAGGTGTTGGTCATTCGCGGCATCGGAATATGCGCAAACGATTCGCGACGCCCGTTTCCGGTCGCCTCAACACCCATAAGCCGAGCATTGAGTTTGTCCTGCATGTAGCCTCGCAGGATGCCATTTTCGACAAGCGTGTTGTACTGCCCGGGTGTGCCTTCGTCGTCGACCGCCAGTGACCCACGCCGGTTCACTATCGTTCCATCATCGACGATGGTGCAGAGATCCGATGCCACCTTTTGACCGATTTTACCGCTGAATGCTGAAACACCCTTGCGGTTGAAGTCGCCTTCGAGTCCATGCCCAACCGCCTCGTGCAGGAGGATTCCGGGCCAGCCATTGCCGAGCACGACGGGCATGGTTCCCGCAGGCGCCGGCTGCGCTTCAAGTTGCACGATGGCCTGCCGCACGGCTTCACGCGCGAAGTCGAGCGGTATGTCTCCGTCGAGGAAATAGCCGAGGTCGGCCCGTGCACCACCACCGGAATAGCCCTGCTCCCGCTGTCCGTTCTGTTCGAGAATCACACTGACGTTCAGACGGATCAGCGGTCGAACATCGGCAGCCAGGGTGCCGTCAGACGCCGCCACCAGCACGAGGTCCTGGCTGCTCGCCATACTGATAATGACTTGCTCAACGCGCGGGTCGAGCGCACGCGTTGCTGCATCGAGTTCGAGCAGCATCTGCGTCTTCTGCGCGTCGTCGATACTCGTGGTTGGATCGGACTGAGGGTACAGGGCAGGCGCAGTGCTGCGCTGCCAGGCCTGAACGCGCCTCTCCTGCCCCTGCCGGGCAATCGCTCGCGCCGCTCCTGCGGCCGCTTCAAGCGCCGGAAGTACCAGCTCATCGGAATAGGCAAATCCTGTCTTTTCGCCGCTGTTGGCGCGCACACCGACGCCCTGGTCGAGACTGAAGCTGCCCTCGCGAATAATGCCGTCTTCCAGTGTCCAGCTTTCCTGGCGTGTTACCTGAAAATACAGGTCAGCGTAATCGACGCCACTGCGCATGAGGCTGCCAAGTGTTGTCGACAACGTCGCTTCCCCCAGCCCGGCGGGCTCCAGAAGTCGTGTCATTACAGCGTCAATTGACGGGTTCTTGCTCAATAGGTTTCTCGTAAAGTTCGGCCGTCAGGTCAGACGACGGTTAGCCAGTGCCGGAAACTCACTGCGCAGGCGTGCCGGCATCTCCGGATCGATATCGGCGGCAACTACGCAGTTGCCCTCTGCCTGTTCCGCCAGAATTCGGCCCCAGGGATCGCAAATCAGTGAATGTCCAAATGTCGAACGGTCATCCGGGTGCAGGCCATATTGCCCCGGTGCGATGACATATGCCAGATTTTCGATCGCGCGGGCGCGCAGCAGCGTGTGCCAGTGCGCTTTACCCGTCGTTGCCGTAAATGCAGCGGGTACGGTGAAGACCGTCGCACCGGCATCGACAAGCTGCCGGAACATCTCCGGGAACCGCAGGTCGTAGCATATTGTGAGGCCTATACGACCTATCGGTGTATCGACTGTCACTAGATCGTCGCCTGGATACATGGAGTTCGACTCGCGATAGGACTCCTGCTCGGCCACGAGGTCGACATCAAACAGATGAATCTTACGGTACAGGGCCTGCACCTTGCCTTCAGCGTCGTAGACCGGGCACGCACCATAGACGCGTTGTGCGCCGATTTCGGGCGACACGAGCGGCATGCTGCCGCAGACAATCCACAAACCGTGCTTCGCCGCTGCCGCCGACAGGAACGCCTGGATCGGACCCTCGCCGGGTTCCTCCGCATATCGCGCCTTGTCCCTGGCGCGCTCCGGCATCAACGCGAAATTCTCCGGCAGCGCAGACAGAACGCAGCCATCGGCAGCGGCCTCGCCCAGCAATCTATCCGCGAGCTCAAGATTGGTCTCCACATCCGAGCCACTGTTCATCTGAATTGCCGCTACGCGCATGTCATCGCTGCTCCGTTTCGCTCAGGCACCCGGCCAGATCACCATAGCGCACAAATGAATCAGAGCTAATCGACTCGATGTCGGGCTCGTCCACGGGACCCGAGATCCCGTAGTAAACCTGGCCGACCGACTGCAGCGGCTTCTTGAATATCTGCGAGAAGATCAGCATCGCAGCTGCGCCTGGAGGTCCGCCGACCACCGCACCGACGATAGGCAATGTATTGCCGACCTTGGCGCTGACAACAGCACCCTGCTCGTACTCGCTGTTGGCCAGGTCGACCTGACCCACAATACCAATCAGTGCGGCCGGGCCTTCCAGTGACATGTCGCAGGTCGACGCGATGCCATCGTCAAACCGGAAGTTCCCCGCGATACTGTCGTATCTGAATCCTCTGTTGAACACATCGCGGAAATCCAGCGACAGGCGGCGCGGCAATGCGACGAAACTGACAAGACCGAGCATGCGGCCGGCGCCGGGTTCAACCTCCTCGAGTGCTCCGTTCTCGAGACGCATCTGCACCTCGCCGTCCAGAACATCGAGGAAACTGGCGCGTGGCCCACCCTCCCAGCTCAGGTCGAAGACGACCCCCATCGACTCGCCGCTGATTCCCTGGGCAAAGTCCAGTCGGGCCAGCGTCGTCCTGACGTCATTACTGTTCAGCGTTGCCATGACGTAGGTCCGGCTTCCCAGCTCCTCATCCTCATCAACCACCCAGCGACCGGTACCGACGATGCCAAACGACCCATCCGTGGCGAGCAGTTTCTCAGCCTCCAGGCCCGCTTCCGTACGTACCAGCTGCACTTCGACGGCCCCGAAGTAGCGATCACCGAGAGCAAACTCGTTCGCCGTCAACGTGAGTGGCGGCAATTTCCTTGGATCAAGCGTCGATACCGAAGGCGGTGTGATGTCATCGCCCGGAAGGCGCAAACGCTCCATCTCGACGACTATCGCGCGATCGGCGTCGAAGTCATAAGGAACGAAGACAGAACCGGAAACGTCCTCACCCTCTATCTGGACCAGCCAGTCCCGTGCGCTGCGGTCCAGTCGCACCCGATGGTTCCGCAAATGCTGCCCGATGGCGAAGAGATCACTAACCTTCAGGTCAATAGAGCGAATACGGTCAGCAGCGCCAACTTTCTTTTCACCGCTGCGGGACAGGTTCAGCCAGTCCTCCAGGCGGACCGTGGTGGTTTCACCGCGAATGTGCAGGCCTCGTGTTTCGGCGGGCAATATTTCGCCCGGTCCGGCCATCAGCACACCACGATCGAAGTCCCACACACCTTGAAGCTGGCTGAACGACAGGTACCAGGCCATGCCATTGTCGGCCTGGCCGATACTTTCGATAAGCTCGCCCCCCGGCATGAAAACAAGCTCGCCAGAAAGCTGCATCGCTTCGTTCGCCGGTTTGCCAACGGGATCCGGCAGGTCGAGCGTGAGCCCCTCCAGCGCCGTATCAATCTCGATCGTAAAGGGTCGTGGCTCTGCCTGGCCTCCTCGCGGAAACATCACGCGCGCGGTGTAGTCGGCTGCGCCATCGAGCAGTCCCTCGAGAGGAATGCGGAGATCTTCTATAACGGCCTGGGATGTAAGTAGCCCTGTCACCGTCGCTACCGCAAACAGGCTTGGGTCCTCCGACTGACTTAACGCAATGTTCACGTCCTGCCCGAGGAAGCGGCCGCCCAGGTTGTCACTCTCGAGGTAATCCCGGGTAATCGTTACCTCGCCGATCAGGTCTTCTATCGGTGCCGGGAACCCGTCGATCGACATGGAGCCGTTGTTGCTGCGCAAAACACCGTCAAGCGTCGCATCGGCGGCGCGCCTGAGGGGCACCATCAGGTCGAACTGAAACGATGCTTCACCGTCCACCGTCACCCTTTCGAGATGTCCGCCCAACAGTTCGTTGAGCTGACTTTGCAGTGCATATTGGTGCAGCGTGGCGAGCGTTCCCGTTGTCAGCGCCTTGATCCTGAGGACCGGGTTCAACAGGTCATCGATCTCCACCTCCGAATCGACCGAGGTGTTGCCCACGCTGCTTGACCGGTTCTTCACCGAATACAGGCGAGTATTGTCCAGAATCATTTCGACATCGGCCCGTTCGACCGCCGGCCAGTCGGGGTGGAACTTTAAGGTTACGTCGCGAGCCGATCCTTCAATCAGCAGGTTGCCACCCTTGTTTCTGAAAAACTCCTTGTCGAGTACCCCGTCCATACGCAGCGTACCTCGCGATATGGAGCCCTTAACCAGCGCCATCTTCAGCCAGTCCTTGAGTTTCGGCTTCATTACTTTGTGAGGCAGGTAAGGATATACAGCCGATACGTCGCTGACGCTGAATGAACTGGTGTACTCGATGGTCGGCGGTCGATCCCGATACAAGGTGAGCTCGCCGCCACCACGACTCTCGAAGATCGCGTTGGCCAGGCGCACACTGTCTGAAGTGAAACGCGTCAACTCATCATTGCTGCGCCAGATGATCATCCCATTGACGACATCAAGATCGAACAGCCCATCAAATACCTGTGGCAGCTCCATGATCATGTTTCGGGAGCGAACCTCGACACGGCCGCCCGGGCGATCGCCATTGATATAGCCGCTAAACCCGCTTAACCCGGGGCGCTTGCCATTGGCCGCGAAGCCAACATCCTCGAGGTCAACGGTGATGTCGAAGTAAGGGACTTCTCCGCCAAATTCGGAGACTGTGAGTTCCAGGTCGCGAATCTCCCCACGTGGCGCCAGGTCCCTCAGAAAGTCGCGCTGTTTCTCCGGCAGCAACGGCGCCAGGAGTGAGCTATCGTCAAGATTCATATAAGACGCGCGCGCACTGAACACGGCGATCTCACCGTCCGCGCCCATGTTGGCCTCGGCTCGCAACGAAGACTCAGGCCACACACGACCATCAGCTGCGATCCGGACTTCCTCGGCTGCCACGAGCCAGCCATCAAATGACCGGTCTAGCTCAAAACGACCGGACAGGTCGAATTTTTTCTCTTCTGTGAACGATACTTCTTCAAGATCGACGCGGACGGACGCATTACTGACGCTCATGCCGTCTAATGCAAATGAGACATCGAGGTCACCGCCACCGGACAATACGCGCCCCTCCAGTGCCGGGTGCAGCGCGGACCAGCCCTGTAGCGCAATGCTGTCCGCCTCGACCGATATATCCCAAATGCGCTGATCCGCAGCGCGATTCGTCAGGCGCGTGGCCGCGAGGTTGAGGCCGCGTCCGAGGTCGTCCGGCAACCTGATGTCCGCGTCCAGAGCAATCCGGTTCTCATCGATGCTGGCCACGACCCTGGGCACAGTAAAAAAGTGCGGTCGCTCGTCGCCGGGCTGCAAAAAACGAATCTCAATATCTTCACCAACAATTTCTATTTCGCCAAGTCGCTGCCCGGCATCACCCTGCCCCGTGGGCAGGTCATCGACCGAGCGGCCCTGAACCCACCATTCACCGTTTTCAAGCTGGCGTATCTCGATGCTGGTGTCGCGGATCACTACGCGGTCAACGACAACTTTTTGCTCGAACAACAGGCGACTGACCGAAATACCGACACTAACCAACTCCGCGGCAATCGCCCGAGTCCGGGTGTCTGAATGAACAAGCTCGGTCTCGTAAAACTCGATTTCCGGCCCGCTCAAGCCCCAGCGAGCATTCATCCCGGAAAACTGCACCTCCATCCCAATGGCATTACTGGCCCAGTTCTCGATGTCGTCCTGGTATTCAGGCAGACGCGGCAGAAACAGTCGAAACAGGCCGACGAGAATAGCCAGCAATATGACTATCGCGGCCGCGGAATACGCGGCGAGCTTGAGTAATTTCCTGAAGAACTGTTTCATCCGCTCGCTGTGCCTACATCAACACGACGTCAAACTGGTCCTGCAGATACAGGGACTCTGTCTGCAGGCGAATCGACTTGCCTGTCTGCTCTTCAAGCTCTGCGAGACTACGCGCCTGTTCGTCGAGCAATAATTCGATAACGTCCTGGCTTGCCAGCACCATGACCTCGTCAAACTCAAACTGCCGCGACTGCCGGATGATCTCGCGGAAGATTTCGAAACACGCCGTTTCGGCAGTCATGACAAAACCGCGCCCCGAGCATGCCGGACAATCCTCACACAGAATGTGCTGCAGGCTTTCCCGGGTGCGCTTTCGCGTCATCTCCACAAGCCCCAGCGGCGATACAGGGGTAACGTGGTGACGCGCATGATCGGTCGCCAGCGCCTGTTCGAGCGCCTTCAACACATTGTCGCGGTGGTCGGGCTCTTCCATGTCGATGAAATCGATGATGATGATGCCACCCAGGTTCCTGAGTCGCAGTTGCCGTGCTATCGCGACTGCCGCCTCGAGGTTTGTTCGGTAGATGGTCTCTTCGAGATTGCGATGACCGACATAGCCGCCCGTATTAATGTCGATGGTTGTCATCGCTTCGGTCTGATCAAAAATAAGATAACCGCCCGATTTTAAGGGGATACTGCGATCCAGTGAGCGACGAATCTCGTCCTCGATACCGTGCAGGTCAAAGATCGGGCGGCGCCGTTTGTACAGCTCGATCCGGGGACGTTGCTCGGGAAGATACGTCGTCGCGAATTCCTGCATGGCCTCGTAGTCATCCTCAGAGTCGACGAGAACGTTCTCGACATCGCCAGTCACCATGTCCCGCAATACACGTAACGGCAGCGATAAATCCTCATGTACCAGTGTTTTTACACTGCTCTTGCTAAACCGCTCCTTAACGATATCCCATAACCTGATCGAATAACGCAGATCCCCGGCAAGCGCCTCCCTGTCCGCCCCTTCGGCAACGGTCCTGACAATGGCGCCACACTTGAGATCTTTTTCCGCAAGCAGTTCTTCGACCATGCCGCGCAGGCGTTCGCGCTCGTCCTCATCCTCGATGCGAACAGAAATACCCACCGTATCGCTGCGTGGCAGGAGTACGAGATGCCGCGACGGCAACGTAATGTAGGTCGTCAGCCGCGCGCCCTTGTTGCCCAGCGGATCCTTCACGACCTGCACCATGATCTCATCGCCTTCCCGCACAAGCTCGCGAATACCCGGAACCTCAACCCCGTTCTCAGCGACGTTCGGCTTGGCAATATCGGAGGCATGCAGGAACGCCGTGCGCTCGAGACCGATATCAATGAACGCCGCTTGCATGCCGGGCAGCACGCGCAGGACTCTGCCTTTATAAATATTGCTGATCAGCCCGCGGCGGGCAGCACGTTCAACATAGACCTCCTGCAGAACACCATTCTCAAGCAACGCGGCACGCACTTCACTGGGCGTCACATTAATGAGGATCTCTTCTTTCTGGGATTCGTCTGTCATTGCAGTCTGTCAGGTCATCAGGCCGAGGCCAGCTTCGTTCAATAACGCCACGGTTTCGAACACGGGCAGTCCGACCACGCCGGAATAGCTGCCCTCGATCCGCTCGACAAACGCACCGCCCAGGCCCTGAATGGCATAGCCGCCAGCCTTGTCGCACGGCTCCCCACTTTGCCAGTATGCGAGGGCTTCGTCGCGACTGATTTCGCGAAAATAGACATCGGTTTCCGACAGCGCGGTGCGCGTACCGTCTCCACCGCCAAGCGCCACACCGGTAACCACCTTGTGGCTCCGCCCGGACAGTGCAGCCAGCATAGCCAGGCAATCGGCTTCGTCTGCCGGCTTGCCAAGAATGCGGCCGTCGATAACCACGGCCGTATCAGCGCCCAGGGACAGATGTCCCGGGCCAATCGCAGCAGCCTCCGCCTTCGCGACAGCCAGCCGCAGTACCATCTCGTCCGGTACCTCGCCATCCAGTGGAGTCTCGTCCACATCGACGTGAACAACCGTGAAGTCGAGATTCAGCGCGGCAAGAATCTCCCGGCGTCGCGGCGACGTTGAAGCGAGATGCAGAACGGGTGGAGTGCTCATTTCGGGCTCGTTACACGCGGTGATACGGATGGCCGGTCTGTAGCGAGTGTGCCCGATACAGCTGCTCAGCGAACAACACTCGCGCGAGCCCGTGCGGCAGGGTCAGCTGTGACAACGACCAGGTGAAATCAGCACGTTGTTTACAGCTGTCGGCGACGCCATCGGGGCCACCGATAACGAAACACAGGTCACGACCGTCAATCTGCCAGTCCGATAGTTTGCCCGCAAGTAACTTGCTCGTCAGTTGCCTGCCACGCTCATCGAGCAGGACCACCTGCTCTGACTGGCCAAGCTTGGCAACAATCAGCTCGCCCTCAGCCTCCATGGCCTGGCGCGATTTGTCGTTCTTGTTGCGGCGAACCGTTGGAATGACGTCAAGGCGGAACTTCCACTCACGCGGAAGACGCTCGGAATAGGTGCTAAAGGCCTCGTCCACCCAGGACGGCTGGCGATCGCCAACGGCCAGGAGTCGGATATGCACGGGTCAACCTTCGGTTGCCGCCGTATCCCCGCTCGGGCGGATCGACCAGAGTTTCTCCAGATTATAGAACTCACGCACCTTGGGCAGCATCACGTGCACCAGCGTGTCTCCAAGGTCGAGCAGTACCCACTCGCCCCCTTCTTCACCTTCGATACCGATAGGTCGACGGCCGGCGGCCTTCGCTTTTTCGGCGACGTTATCGACCAGCGCCTTAACGTGGCGATTCGATGTGCCACTGGCAACGACCATATAATCAGTCACCGTGGTCATATCGCGAACATCCAGACGCACAATGTCCTTGGCCTTGATATCGTCCAGCGCTTCTACTACCAGGTCGGCGAGTGCTTCACTGTTCATGCATGATTCTCTGCGTTGCTCAAATTCTGTCTCCTTCGAGGGCGGACGCGAGTCCGCAACGATCAATAAATCTTCATATTCAAAATCGCGTCGCGCACCTGGTCCGGCATCAGGAAGCGTGGATCGCGGCCTGCAGCGATCAGATCCCGAATCTCGGTCGACGCAATTTCGAGTTGTGTCACCGCATGGATGTGAATGCGGCCCTGTAGCAGGCTGTGCAAATCGTCAACGCGATGCGTGCCGTAATCGGTGATCAACTCACCCAGCAAGCCGAGGTCCGGTGCCTTCCAGCCTGGACGATGGGCGACAACGATATGCGCCAAATCGAGAATTTCGTCCCAACGGTGCCAGCCCGGCAAACCAAGAAACGCATCCATTCCCACGATAAGACCTAACGAACGGTCAGGAAATTCCTCCCGCAGCGACGCTAATGTATCCACGGTGTAGGACGGCCCATCACGGCGCAGCTCGCGGTCGTCGGCAATAAAACCTTCCTGCCCCTCAATAGCGAGTTGTACGAGACGAAAACGCTCCTCCGCACTCGCGTACGTGACGCCCCGATGCGGCGGATCGCCGCAGGGAATGAAGCGAACCTCCTCAAAGCGCAGCGCCTGCAACATTTCGAACGCGGAACGCAGATGGCCGTAATGCACCGGATCAAACGTGCCACCAAAAACGCCTACCGGCTTCATGAACGCGCCATGCCAACGACGATATCCGTTGCCATTTGCCACGGGTCACCATAGCGCTGGCCCTTGGCCGCCGCATCCGCGCGTCCGCTGGCTTTCAGCATGCGATGAAAGTCACCGTGCCGGTGACGGCTGATGCAACTGCGCATTAGGCCCTGGCGATTGCTCCAGACCCGCGCGGCCTGCATGGCGCTGCCGAGGTCGGTTCCCTGCCGCACAGCATCATCAAGGGTAGCCAATGTTCGCAGTTCGCGCGTCAACGCCCACATGACAATGACGGGTTCGACGCCCTCCGCTTTGAGTCCACCGAGAATTTTCACTGCGCGCGGTGCATCACCTGAGATTGCCGCGTCGGTCAGTTTGTAGACGTCGTAACGGCTGCTATTGGCGACGGCCTTGTTGACGTCCTCGGCGGTTACCTTACCTTCGCCCATTAACAGGCGAAGTTTTTCGATTTCCTGACCGGCTGCGAGCAGGTTGCCTTCAACACGACCGGCGATCAGTGCCACGGCGTCGCGATCGGGCTGCAGACCCGTCTGTCGCATGCGGTTTGCGATCCACCCTGGCAACTCGCGAACGCCGACGGGCCAGATCGGCAGGCTGACGCCCTTCTGGTCAATCGTCTTCGCCCACTTCGAACTGGCACCGCTCTTGTCGAGCTTTGGTGCCGTCACGATGAACAGCAGCTCGGGTCCCGCCTGCTCGACAAGATCGACGATCGCCTGGCCGCCGATACGCCCGGGCTTGCCGGTCGGCAGTCGTAACTCCACGATCCGTTGCTCCGCGAACAACGACAGGTTGCCGGTCGACGCCGTCAAGGAATGCCAGTCGAATCCCGTGGTCGCGACGTGCAACTCGCGCATGCCGAACCCTTTAGCCCTCGCCGCCTCGCGAATCTCGTCGAGCGCTTCATTAACAAGCAGGTGTTCGTCACCGGTGACGAGGTAGCAGGGAGCAAGCGAATTCTTGAGATGTGGTGAAAGCTGGTTAGCCCGAATCTTCAAACAAGCTGCTCCATGAGAATGGACTCGCCTTCGAGCAGGACGGGGATGCCCTCATCGACCGGATAGACACGCTTGCCATCGTCGGTGACCAGCGCTTCAGCCAGGGGCTCCACCCGTTTGCCCCCCCCGTAGGTCTCAAGATTGCCAGCCGCGATAGCGGCATTGACCTTCTCGAGTTTGTCTTTCTTGAGTACAGACAGGCCCTTGTACGTAACCGGGCAGCGCAGAATCGTTAGCAGACGTTTATCCATAGCGCTTATTGTAGCGCTTCAGCCCTGCTTCAGCACGGTCGCCAGCTCGATATTTCCGCTGGTTTCGGCAGCCTGGATAGCGGCCGGCAGGTCTTCCGGGGTCGGCTTGAATCCATCGCTGACCAGACGACAGCGCATGATGACCTTAAGTGCCGGAATTCGCTCGCCGTGGGCAAGCATGTCGTGGATATAGTGCTGGGCAAAAAACAGCGCATGCTGCTGTTGCTCCCAGCGCAGCATGTTCTCGAAGTACCAGGCCCAGGCCGCAACCGGATCTTGGTCCTTCTCGAGTTCACTGAAGATATGTTTGAAGCCGCCCTCCCGATTGTCGCGACTGATAAAGCCGTAGGCGTGCGCCAGCACGGCCGCTCGCTGCTTTTCAATATCGGACGAAATCTCGGCCGATGTTTTCTCGAGGGGCGCGGGAATATCGATCTCGTCAAAAAGACCGTACGGTTCAATGAGGCTACCCGTGACCGAGAAAAAAGAGAACACCAGGAACATCTGTACAAAATTGGCGAGCATAAGAGGCAGACTGTCACTTAGATAAGCAAGCCAACCCGACAGTCCAAGATAGGCCGACGCGATCAACAACGTGTTACCGCAGCGGCCGATGAGTCGGAACAACGCAACCGGATTCAGGCTCTGTATTGGCGAGCGCGTAATAGCCAGGATCGAGAGCGAAGCCGGCAGGAACAGGCTGGCCACCAGCGACAGAGCGAATGCCCATTCAATACCAAAGTTCGCACCGACCGCGATGATGGCCCAGGTAGTCAGCGCACACAGAACAACTGGAAACAAAGTCCACGCGTTGCCAAACCAGCTGAAGAAATCGATGTCGGGCGTGGTTGGCTCGACCCCGCGCGCCCTCGCTTCCAGAATGATCATCTGAAAACGCAGCAAAGCCGGGATAATAAGAAACATCAGGAACAGGCCGAGCAACCCGCCCCACGCGGCGAACGAGACTGCCAGCCAGAACACCACCAGCGGCACCACGATCGCCATAGAGGTCAGCGGATAAAAAATTGCACGAATCAGGTCAGTCGCCTTCATGCAGGTGCTCATGTATACCGGGTACCGGATCGTAGCCTGACCCGCCCCAGGGGTGGCATCGACCAATACGTTTTATTGCCAGCCAGCTACCACGGAACACGCCATGAACCTGCAGCGCCTCGATGGCATAGCTTGAGCAGGTCGGCTGAAAGCGGCAGTTCGAACCCAGCCAGGGAGAAAGCGCCAGGCGATAGAAACGCACGAGTCCTATTAGCGGCTTGGCGAGTACCCGGCTAACCGCATTTGGCATCAGGCGGCCTCGAGCGCCTCGGTCGCGAACCGGCGTATGGCCTGGAGCATTGAGCTCAGGCCGTTGCTGCGCGTCGGGCTCAGGTGACTCTCGAGCTGCAGCGCCTTAACGAAATCCGGTGGCGTGTCGAGAATATCCTGCGGATAACGTCCACTGTAGAGCCGCAGCAGCAAGGCGATCAGGCCCGAGACGATGGCCGCATCGCTGATGGCGCGAAACTCAAGACGACCGTCTTTCTTATCGGCGACAAACCACACCTGCGACTGGCAGCCGCGTATACGATTTTCCTCAGTGCGCAGTTCCTCCGGAAATTCGGGGAGACGACGCCCGAGATCGATCAGGTACTGGTAGCGATCCATCCAGTCCTCAAACAACTCGAAGTCCGCGATGAGTTCGTCCTGTGCGACTGCGATTTCGTTGCTCACGATCAGCTCCGGCGCCAGGTCGTACCGGCCGGCCCGTCCTCGATCGTAATACCCATCTCGGTGAGCTGGTCGCGGAAGCCGTCGGCGGCACCCCAGTCCTTGTTGGCGCGGGCTTCATTGCGCTTTGCGATGAGCGCTTCAATCTTGTCTGAGGCCACATCCCCCCCCACATTGCCGGCAAACCAGGCCTCGGGATCGTTGTTCAGCAGACCCATGAGCTCACCTGCTGCGTACATCTGTGCAGCCAGCGTTTCCATCTCCGCCGGATCATTGGTCTTGTTCAGCGCGCGGGCAAGCGCGAAGAACTCGGCCATTGCCTTGGGGGTGTTGATGTCGTCCTCGAGAGCCGCCACGAGCGCCTCCGGCACCTCGGCAGCCGCTCGCGCCTCGTCGGACACTTTGATTCCGCGGACGGCGCCGTAGAGACGATCCAGCATGCGTCGAGCTGAAGCCAGCGTCTCGGCAGACCAGTCGAGCGGCTGCCGGTAATGTGCGCTCAGCAGCGCCAGCCGAATAACCTCACCCGGAATCGTTTTAATAAGGTCATGCACAAGCAGGACGTTACCCAGCGACTTCGACATCTTGGTCTCATCGATACTGAGGAACCCGTTGTGCAGCCAGTACCGCGCGAACGGAGCACCGCCATGGGCGCAACTCGACTGTGCGCACTCATTTTCATGGTGCGGGAAAACCAGGTCCTGGCCGCCGGCATGAATATCGATGGTTTCGCCCAGGTGCTTCTCCGCCATCGCCGAGCACTCGATGTGCCAACCCGGTCGGCCGCGGCCCCATGGCGAATCCCAGCCCGGCATTTCGGGCATCGACGGTTTCCACAAGACAAAGTCCTGGGCTGCCTTTTTGTAGGGCGCAACCTCGACACGAGAGCCCGCGATCATCTCGCGCAAGTCGCGTTTGGAGAGCTCGCCGTATTTCTCATGCGAAGCGACATCGAACAGCACGTGACCTTCGGCCTCATACGCGTGGCCTTCGTCGATAAGCGTCTGGATCATCGCGATCATCACGTCGATGTGCTGCGTAGCGTGCGGTTCGATGTCCGGTCGCCGGACACCCAGCGCACCCATGTCGTCGTTATAGGCCTTGGTAAATTTCGCTGTAATTTCACCTATCGGCTTGCCAGTCTCGCTCGAGGCCGCAATGATCTTGTCATCCACGTCGGTAATATTGCGCGCAAACGTCAGCTGGTAGCGGCGGCGCAGGATACGCGCCAGCAGATCGAAAACGACCGCGGGCCGGGCATTGCCGATGTGCGCGAAGTTATAGACTGTCGGCCCACACAGGTACATCGTCACCTTGCCCTCCTCGAGGGGCTCGAACGGGACTTTCCTGCCCTGGAGCGTGTCATGCAACTGTATCGTCATTAATCTGGTGTCCGGCCGGTCAAAAAACGCAATCATAACAACATTGCTGAGCGTCGTTTGGCTAGGTATTCTTCCGGCCCGCATTTCTTTTGAGATTTTACAATGTCAGGCGCCCCCGTCCGATTTCAAGCCCGCACTTCTATCGAACAGGTTGAGGAAGGCAACGACCTCGCACCGAAGTTCGATGATCGCGGTCTGATCACCGTCGTAACCACAGATGCCGACAGTGGCGAACTGCTGATGCAGGGTTACATGAACAGCGAGGCGCTGCGCCTGACCATTACGACTGGCGAGGCTCACTACTACAGCCGTAGCCGCCAGGTACTGTGGCATAAGGGCGCCACGAGCGGCCTGGTACAGACGGTGCGTGAACTGCTGATCGACGACGACCAGGACTGCATCTGGCTGCGTGTTGATGTCGCCGGTGGCGCGAGCTGCCATGTTGGCTATCGCAGCTGTTTCTACCGCAAGGTGCCGGTCGGCAACGACTTCGAGGCGAAGCAGTCGAAGGGTCTGGTCGAACTTGAGTGGACGGAAACCGAGAAGGTCTTCGACCCTGAAGAGGTTTACGGCGACGCGCCGAACCCAACAATTCTATGACGCGTTTGCTGGGTTAGCCGAACCCCGGTAACTCGCCGTCGCGGGTTGGTAATTCACGATTAATTGGATTCGATGCGCGCCAGCTCTTCGCGGGCCCAACGCAACTGACCGGTCACGGTTTTGACGATTGACTGCAGGATCAGGTGCGCGGCTTTGCGATTCCCGCTCTGCTCTAGCGATCCAAGTGCTGTGCGGCTCAGCATCAGGAGCTCGGCCTTAGCCGTGACCACCGCTGTCGTCGAGCGAGGGCCAGGCTGCAGAAAGGCCACACTGCCAAAATATCCTCCGGGACCGATCTTTGCGATTCGTTTGTAGTGGTAGAGCCCGGTTGGCAACCGCGTCTCGATCTCGCCCTCGAGCACCAGATAGACCGCGTCACCATGGTCACCCTGTGTATACACCCGCGCCTTCCGGTCCAGGCTCAGGGGCCGCAATACCCCGGACAAAGCCTCGATCGTCGTGGAGTTCAGGTCAGCACACAGATTGTTCGCTATCAGTGCAACCCGTTTTCCGGCTGCCGGCGGTTGCCAATTGAGTGAATGCAATAAGCTGTCTTCTGCATATTCCAGTGCGGCATCAGTACTCTTGAAGGTCTTCACCATAGGCAAACCCAGTGTTCCACCGAGTTGGGTAAACGCCTTGTGTATCTTGCGCGTACCACTGGTGTGCTTGTACACATTGGCATAAACCATGGTCCCGCCGTTGTGCTGCAACCTGGCTGCCATTTGGCGCAGGATATGCAGAGCCGACGTGTCGATATGTTGCACACGCCGCATGTTAATCACCATCCAAACCGGTCTGTCGAGATCAGACATCAGTTCGGTAAACAGCCGGTCCGCTGTGCCAAAAAACAGGTTGCCGCGGAGCTCCGCGTACACGATTCGATCTCCGTATTCGTCGAGCAGATGACGTTCTTCTCCACCGCGCTCCTTCAGCGAGCGCCGCTCTTTACCGCTGGCACGATCGTGGAGCACCGGCTGCAATAACAGACCACGGATGAAGAGCAATACCGAACCCACCACGCCCACGACCAACCCCACCAGCAAGTCATAGACCAGGGTGGTTACGACCACCGTAATGGCTACTATTGCATCCATTCGCAGTCGGCGGGTCGACATCCAGCCAAAGATGTTCACGTCTAACATGCTGGCGCCGACGTAAATGATCACACCCGCTAATACGCTCACCGGAAGTAGCCGCCCCACGGGACCTATGAACAGCAGGAGAGACAAAAAAACGAGACCGGCGACGACAGCGGACCAACGACGGCCACCGCCTTCAATAGCCACCAGGGTGGAGCCCTTGGTGCCTCCACCCCCCAAGCCACCGAGCAGACCAATCATGATCTGGGACATTCCCTGCACGGCCAGTTCGTGCCGGGCGTCGTGGCGCAAGCCTGTTCGACCATCGGCGATGACGGCGGTCAAAAGGCTATCGATGGATGCGAGAAGCGCCACAGCAAGGGCGGCTGCCAGGATGTCCGGGAAGGGCAGCTGTCGAACCGCGGAGAGTTCCGGGACACCCGCAATACCGTGCAGTGACGGGATATCCCCCACCACCCATGCGGCGGGAAAGGCACCCGGCGTAAATTGTGTTAGCAAATGAAAACCCGCAATTCCCACAAGAGAACCGCTAATGACACTCGGTAATTTCGGGATGTACCTTCGCGTGACCACGATGCCCGCCAAAGTAATCACTGCAGTTACGACCGGAATTCCCATCCAGATATCGTCCAGCATCTGCGACAAGCTACCCGTCAATGATCTCGCTTGCGACAAGATCATGAGAATGCCGATACCGGTCACCAAACCAGCTACCACGGGAAACGGAATGTATTTGACGAGTTGCCCGCCGCCGGCGATGCCAATAAGGAACTGAACGATGCCCGCGAGAAGCAGGATGATGCTCAGGGCAAGCGGCAGATCGGATACCTCCACCCCACCAGCAACCAGCGTCGCCAGAGATGCGACCAGAAGCATCGTGACCGGGCCATTTGGGGCACTGATCATTCCGCGCGTTGCCCCGACCATTCCGGAACCCAGGGATAAGACCGCTGCGCCCAGCAAGCCGGCGCTTGCTCCGGCGGCCGCATCCAATCCGATAGCCGTGAATAGCACCACACCAAGGCCCATGGATTGTGGCAGTGCCGCTGCGCCGCCCGCGATACCGCCCAGCAAATCACCCACTGAAAAACCGTGTTTTTTCCAGAGCAAATTGCGCTCGGTGCCTGCCATATTCTTCCCGTCTGTCGACATCAGCTTTTCGAAGCCACCGATAGATGGTCATGCATGCTGATGCTGCAGGCTATGCGTAAGCCGGCGTAGCGTAAGAGATTGGCGCTTTTTTCGGGTCGTTGAAGGTCACCATTTCGTAGCTCGACTTGTCTTCGAGCATGGCGCGCAGCAGTTTGTTATTGAGGTCATGACCTGACTTGTAGGCCCTGAGCTCACCGATCAGACTGTGCCCAAGCAGATAGGCGTCGCCGATGGCATCAAGAATCTTGTGAATGACAAACTCATTCGAATAACGCAACCCATCCTCATTGAGGATTCGGTAGTCATCCAGCACGATGGCATTATCCATGCTGCCGCCAAGCGTAAGATTTCTTTCGCGCAGCGCCTCGACATCACGCAGGAAACAGAATGTGCGGGCGCGGCTGACTTCTTTGAGGAATGACGTTGACGAGAAGTCGATAATCGCGCGCTGGCTCAGTTTGTTGAACACCGGGTGATTGAAGTACACCTCGAAATTCACCTTGAAGCCATTGAAGGGAAGAAGTTCTGCCCACTTGTCGCCCTCTTCAACACGTATCTTTTTCTTGATGCGAACAAATTTCTTCGCCGCATTTTGTTCCTCAATACCAGCCGATTGCAGCAGGAATACGAACGGTCCTGCACTGCCATCCATGATCGGCACTTCGGATGCGGAAAGATCGACATACAGGTTGTCGATACCCAGACCGGCGAGCGCCGACATCAGATGTTCGACCGTCGCCACCTTGACGCCATCCTTGACGAGCGTGGTGCCCAGCATTGTTTCACCGACCAGCATCGGGTCTGCGGGCACATCGACCGGATGATCGAGATCCACTCGCCGGAACGTAATGCCGGCGTTTTCGGCAGCCGGTCGCAAGGTCATATAGACCTTCTCTCCCGAATGCAGGCCGACGCCGGTTGCCCGAATCGTGGTTTTCAGAGTGCGTTGTCTCAGCATGTCGCGCGCAAGATTACCATAATGGGTAAAAACTCTACAAGAATTAGACTCTTAGCACATAGCCATCAGGAGCTTCTTAGGTGTCAGTGTCTGGAGGAAGGAAGGGACCGGCCCGGGAATTCCCGGGCCGGTAAAGCGGAGGAGGTGCCCGCCGGTGAGTGAGTAGCACCGCGGGTCATAGCCCTCTTGCGGATCAGTCAGCCTGGCGTCGCAGGAATGCCGGGATGTCCAGCAACTCTTCCTGCAAACCACTGTCTCCCAGTCCATCACCTACAGCGCGCTTCCGCTGTACGGTAGGCTTGTCCAGGGTGTGGTAGTTCGGCTCGGCATGGGCCTGGGCGTGGGTACGGCGCACGATGCGCATGGGCGATTCGGCATTCGTGGCGTGCTTGCCCAGTCCCGTGGCTACGACCGTGACCCGAATACGATCCGTCATGTCCGGATCGATAACGGTACCGACGACAACCGTGGCGTCATCCGAGGCAAATTCCTTAATGGTATTGCCGACTTCCTGGAATTCGCCGATCGACAGATCCATGCCTGCTGTAACGTTGACCAAAATACCGTTGGCACCGGCAAGGTTGATGTCCTCAAGCAAGGGGCTTGATACCGCAGCTTCTGCGGCTTCGCGCGCGCGATCTTCACCCTGCGATACACCGGTACCCATCATCGCCATGCCCATCTCCGACATAACGGTCCGGACATCGGCAAAGTCGACGTTGATCAGACCCGGGCGTGTGATGAGTTCGGCGATACCCTGAACGGCACCCTGCAGTACCTGGTTGGCCGCCCGAAACGCATCGAGCAGTGTTGTTTCGCCACCGAGAACGGTAAGCAGTTTTTCGTTCGGAATGGTTATCAGGGAGTCGACGTATTTGCCAAGCTCACCAATACCATGATCCGCAATCTGCATACGCTTGCCACCTTCCATCTGGAACGGCTTGGTCACAACCGCGACGGTCAGGATGCCTAACTCCTTCGCAACCTGTGCGACGATTGGCGCGGCACCTGTTCCGGTGCCACCGCCCATGCCCGCCGTGATAAACAGCATGTCCGCACCCTGGATGACCTCGACAATACGATCGCGGTCTTCCATTGCGGCCTGGCGACCGATGTCCGGATCGGCACCAGCGCCGAGGCCCTTCGTTATATTGCAGCCGATCTGTAACGAGGTCCGCACGCGCGACCCCTTCAGTGCCTGCGAATCCGTGTTGGCACAGATGAAATCGACGCCCTCGATCCCGGCGTCGACCATGTGCCCGACGGCATTACCGCCGCCGCCACCGACCCCGATGACCTTGATGACAGCACTCTGGCTGTGTGTATCCATTAATTCAAACATTGAGTCTTCCTCCGCTTCTTAACTTTCCCTGTGGGGCACTCACTGATAGCCCCTCGTTTAACAACAAAAAACAAATCCTAGAAATGGCCCTGGAACCATGACTTCATGCGATCCCAGACATCTCCCAGGTTGCCGCCGATAGGCGTGCTCCGGCGGTCTCGCCGGGAGAGGTTTTCGTACCCGTACAACAGCAGCCCGACGCCCGTGGCGTGAATCGGGTTGCGAATAACATCCATAAGACCGTCGACGTACTGCGGCGACCCGAGCCGAACCGGCATGTGGAATACTTCTTCGGCCAGCTCCACAGCGCCTTCCATCTTTGCGCTGCCGCCTGTGATTACGACGCCCGCCGCGATCAGTTCCTCGAACCCGCTGCGGCGCAATTCATCGCGTACCAGGCCGAATAGTTCTTCGTAACGCGGCTCGACGATCTCCGCGAGTGTCTGGCGCGCAAGTCGGCGCGGCGGACGATCGCCGACACTTGGCACTTCGATCGTCTCGTCGGGGTTTGCAAGCTGCGACAACGCGCAGGCGTATTTGATCTTGATCTCTTCCGCATACTGGGTCGGCGTGCGCATGGATACAGCGATGTCGTTCGTGACCTGGTCGCCTGCGATCGGAATTACTGCGGTGTGCTGAATCGCACCGCCAAGGAAAACGGCGATGTCTGTTGTACCGCCACCGATATCGACGATGCAGGATCCGAGCTCCTTCTCGTCGTCGGTTAGCACGGCATAACTCGACGCCAGTTGCTCGAGCACGATGTCGTCGACTTCAAGACCACAACGCTGCACGCACTTGACGATGTTCTGCGCGGCGCTCTCGGCGCCGGTCACCATGTGGACTTTCGCTTCCAGCCGGACGCCGGACATGCCGATGGGTTCGCGGATACCCTCCTGGCTATCAATCAGAAATTCCTGTGGCAGGATGTGCAGTATCTTCTGGTCCGCGGGAATGGCAACGGCGCGTGCCGCATCGATAACTCGATCGACGTCGGACGAGCTAACTTCGGTGTCACGAATCGCGACGATGCCGTGTGAGTTCAGGCTCCGCACGTGACTGCCGGCGATACCGGTATACACCGAATGAATATCGCAGCCTGCCATGAGCTCCGCCTCCTCCACAGCACGTTGTATTGAGTGCACTGTCGACTCGATGTTGACGACGACGCCTTTTTTTAGACCGCGGGATGGGTGCGAGCCGATACCGACAACTTCGATGTTGCCTTCCTCGTTCACCTCGCCGACGATCGCCACGACTTTCGACGTGCCGATGTCGAGTCCGACAATCATGTTTTTGTCAGGCCGTTTTGACATTCACTCCGTTCCTCTGGACGCGAGCAATTTGCGCCCTTCCTGCTTCGGATCAGCGACCGGTGTCTTCTCACCACCGTTCCAGCCAATCGTGAAACCGTTGCCATAACGCATGTCGACGTAGTCGATATCCGCTGCACGGCCCGTAATGATGTTTGCGACCACATCGAGAAACAGCTCGGTGCGCGCGGGTACGTCCCGGCGACCCAGGCGTATTTCGATACCGTTCGACAGGGTCATTTCCCAGGCGCCACGCGCATCAACATGTACACGACGCACGTCGAGGCCGACCGGAATCAGCTGCTCGCGAACTTCCAGGTAGCGCTTCGCAACCTCCGCCGAACTGTCATCCGGCCCACTCAGTCGCGGGAGTTCCGCAGGGATATGGTGAGCTTCGGTGACGAACAGCTCACCACGCGTATTCAAAAGGCCCCGCTCGCCCCAGATCGCCGCGGGCACCTGTTCGGTCACCGTAATTGAAATGCGGCTGGGCCAGCGGCGCGCGACGCGCGCCTGGTCGATCCACTGCAGCGCAACGATGCGTTGCTGGATGTAGTCGAGATCGGCACCGACAAAGCCGGCATCGATCTCGTCGCTGATCGCCTCTTCAATCTGCAGCGCGGTCACGCGCTGGAAAGGGCCGCTGATCTCGATCGACGAGATTGTGCTATCGAGCATTACCATGGTCAGCTGGTACGTCGCCATGATGATGCCGGCTGCCACGAATGGCGCCACAATGCGGCCGACGTGAATCTTCGGCATCTTGAAGGTCCTGGCCTTCTTCTGCTTCCGACGTTTGGCCTGCTTACGCGCCATGGTCAGCCTCCCCGTCGAAACTCGTCTCGAGAATGCGCCAGCAAAGCGTCTCGAAATCGATGCCATCCTGATTCGCCGCCATAGGCACCAGGCTATGACTCGTCATGCCCGGAACCGTGTTGACTTCGAGCACAAGCGGCTGCCTGTCGGCGCCGGTCATGAAATCGACACGTCCCCAACCCGAACATCCCAACTCATTGAAAGCGGCGACGGCGAGTTCAGCATAGACGGCTTCTTCTTCGTCGCTTGCGGTACCACGACAGATGTACTCGGTCCGATCCGACTCGTATTTCGCCCGGTAGTCGTAAAACACACGTGGTGTGACAATGCGGATGCTCGGCAGGGCCTTGTCATGCAAAACAGCGACCGTGAATTCGTCGCCGTTGATGCAGGTCTCAAGCAAGACGGTATCTCCGTATTGCAGCGCGACCTCCACCGCATCATTAAGCTCGCTGCGTTCGAACACTTTGGACATGCCTACACTGGAGCCCTGCCCGGAAGGCTTGATAATCAGCGGGAACCCGACCTGTTCAGCCGCCACAGATGCTTCGTCCAGTGTCCTGGCAACGGCATAGTCCGGCGTCGGAATACCGACCGCGCGAAAGAGATGCTTGCTCCGCACCTTGTCCATCGCCAGCGCAGAAGCCATGACGCCGCTGCCGGTGTATGGAACGCCGAGCCATTGCAGCAGTCCCTGTAATGCGCCGTCCTCGCCACCCGGTCCGTGCAATGCAATCCACACACGGTCGAATCCGGCTTCCGCAAACTCCGACATCGTTTTTTCTGCCGGATCCCATGCGTGTGCATCGACGCCTTTCGAAAGCAACGCCGTGAGCACAGCGGCACCCGTGTCGAGAGACACCTCGCGTTCGCTCGAATGTCCGCCGAACATCACGGCAACCCGACCGAAGTCTGCAGCGTTAGAGATAATCATGCAGCCACCTCGCCAACGATGCGCACTTCATGCTTGAGCGCGACACCCTGTTCGTCGAGAACCGTCTGCCGGACATGCTCAATCAGTTCCTCAATATCCGTGGCTGATGCTTCGTCCCGATTGATAATGAAGTTGGCATGCTTGGTTGAAACCTCGGCGCCGCCAATGCGATGCCCCTTGAGTCCGGCCGCTTCGATCAGGCGTGCGGAGAAATCGCCCGGAGGGTTACGGAAGACCGAGCCGCAGCTCGGCAGGCCGAGCGGCTGTGTTGCTTTGCGGCGATCAAGCATGGCCTTCATCGATTCCATGCTGGGAACAACATCGGGGTCGAAGCGAAAGGTTCCTTCGATGAACCACTCGTTGGCCGGTCCCGTCACACTGCGATAGCCAACCGTGTACTCGGCCGGAGCGCGCTCATGAATCTCGCCATTGCGATCGATCGTGCGCACCGACTCGACGCGTTCCCACGTTTCATTGCCGTGTGCGCCGGCGTTCATGGCCAGGGCACCGCCGACGGTTCCCGGGATTCCCGCGAAGAACTCTGATGGTCCCAATTCCCAGCGAATGCATTGACGTGCCAGTTGCGTGCATGGCAAGCCGGCGCCGGCACGCACCAGGTAGTGATCGATACGCTCCAGCTGCCGCAGCATTTTTGTCGCTGAAACCACTACACCCTTGAGTCCGCGATCGCGCACCAGCAGGTTGCTGCCGACGCCGTGCCAGAATATGGGTGTATCGCCATCCAGGTCGGCGAGGAACGATGACAGATCCTCAATGCTCTCCGGAATAAAGAAGACTTCTGCGGGTCCGCCGACCCGCCACGACGTATGGCGGCTCATCGGTTCGTTGTATCGAAGTTCGCCGCGCACGCTAAGATCTTTTGCCAGCGCCATCATGAGTGCACCTTCAATGACGGGCCTTTGGCCAGCAGTTCAGGCAATGATTGCGCGTAGGCACCGATATCGCCGGCTCCCATGGTCAGTACGAGGTCGCCGTCGTTAAGCACGCCTTCAAGAACACCGGCGAGGTCGTCAAGATTCTCTACAAACACGGGTTCAACAGCACCGCGCGTGCGTACCGCGCGCGCCATGGAACGCCCGTCGGCGCCGGGGATTGGTTCCTCGCCGGCGGCATAAACATCCAGCAAGACAAGCGCATCGGCTTCTGACAGTACGGACGCAAAGTCGTCCATCAGATCCCGTGTGCGCGTGTAGCGATGCGGCTGGAAAACCAGAACCACGCGACGCTCCGGGTAGCCGGACTTCGCCGCAGCCAGTGTTGCTGCGACCTCGGTCGGGTGATGTCCATAGTCATCAACCAGCAGGATCTTGCCGGCACCTGTCTGAACTTCGCCGAGGCTCTGGAAGCGGCGGTCGATTCCTTCAAACTTCTCGAGGGCCGCCATCACCGCTGCATCGCTAATCTGCAGCTCATCAGCCACGGCGATCGCAGCCAGTGAGTTCCTGACATTGTGCATGCCAGGCAGACGCAGCTTCACGTGCATGATCTGGTACACGCTTTGCGTGTCACCGAGGCTCTTCTCCACCTTGCTGGACCGAACAACGTCGAACTCGGTAATGTTCTCATTGAATTCGATATTGACAGCCCGGATGTCAGCTTCTTCGTTGGTACCGTAGGACGTGATGGAGCGACCGATATCGGCAAGAACGTCGTTTACACCCGGATCGTCAGTGCAAACGACAGCCAGCCCATAGAAAGGCAGGTTATGCAGGAATTCGATGAAACCCGCCTTGAGTTTTTCGATATCACCGTCGTAGGTCGACATGTGATCCGCATCAATGTTGGTGACAACCGCCAGCATCGGCTTCAGGTGCACAAACGATGCATCGCTCTCATCGGCTTCGGCGACGAGGTAGTCGCCCTCGCCCAGGCGCGCGTTGGCGTCGGCACTTTTCAGGCGACCGCCGATCACAAAGGTAGGGTCGAGCCCACCCTCGGCCAGAACGCTGGCGACGAGACTCGTGGTCGTCGTCTTGCCGTGTGTGCCCGCGACCGCAATCGAGTATCGGAAGCGCATGAGCTCGGCGAGCATTTCTGCACGGCTCACGACCGGCATGAGCGCCTCTCTTGCCGCGGCCACTTCGGGGTTGGTTTCATCGACCGCGCTGGAAACGACCAAAGCGTCAGCATCGCGAATGTTGTTGGCAGCGTGGCCGATGAATACGGTAGCGCCCTGAGATTCAAGGCGCTGTGTCTGCTTGTTCCGCTTCAGATCGGAGCCCTGCACGGCGTAGCCGAGACTCAGCATCACCTCTGCGATGCCGGACATGCCGGAGCCACCGATACCGACGAAATGCACACTGTGGATTCGACGCATCTTCTTGATCATGCGACTGCTCCAGCCTGCTCAAGGCAGATTTGGGTGATTCGATTCAGCGAGTCCGGAACGGATAGCGCTCTGGCTTTCGCAGCCCGTTGCTGCAACCCGGCACGCGACTGCAACCACTCGCGCAGCAGGTCGGCCAGATGTTTCGGCGTAAGCTCCGCCTCCGGAACAATCAGTCCTGCACCGGCGTCGGCCATTGGCCGAGCATTCGCCGTCTGGTGATCGTCGACGGCGCCCGGGTAAGGGACGAACAATGCCGGCACCCCCACAGCGCAGAGTTCGGCAACAGTAAGGGCACCAGCGCGGCAAATGACGAGATCCGCCCAGGCATAGGCCTCAGCCATATCCTCGATAAACGGCAGCAACTCGACGTCGACCCCATGCTCGTCATACGCCTGCTTCGCAATATCCAGCGTGCGTTCGCCGCACTGATGGCGAACAACCGGACGTACATCGGCCTCCAGCAATGCCAGCGCAGCAGGTACAGTGCGGTTCAACGCGAGTGCGCCCTGGCTGCCGCCGAGTACCAGAACGCGCAAAGCACCCTGGCGATCAGCATAGCGCTCGTGGGGCGGAGCGACGGCGGCGATATCCTCGCGCACCGGGTTGCCGACGGTTTCCGCATCGACACCAGAATTAAAACTGCCCGGGAAGGCTTGCAGCACAACCCGGGCAAGACGCGCCAGAAGACGGTTGGTCATGCCCGCTGCAGCATTTTGCTCGTGAATGACAAGGGGACGGCGCGTCAGCCAGGCGGCAACACCACCGGGTCCACTGACGAATCCACCCATGCCGAGCACCGCTGCCGGACGGCGACGAATAATGACAGCGAGCGACTGCAACAGCGCCCAGCCAATTTGAAGGGGAGCAACGAGGATTGCGAGTGCGCCTTTGCGCCGCAGACCCTTGATGCTGATCCATTCGATATCGATGCCGGCCGCGGGCACGATGCGCGATTCCAGACCGCGATGCGTGCCAAGCCAGACGACGTCACGCGCCTCTGCCTGCAATGCGCGCGCGACTGCGAGCGCCGGATAAACGTGTCCACCGGTGCCGCCGGCCATGACGAGTATTGGCCTCATGTTTGGTCGCGGACTCATTTTCTGCGGCGACCTCGCTTGCGGTTGACTGGCTTCGCATCGACGGCGAGCTCGTGGTGAATCCGCATCAACAAACCAATGCAGATCATGGTGATAATCAGGCTGCTGCGTCCGTAACTGATCAGCGGCAGAGTCAGACCCTTGGTCGGTAACATGCCCATGTTCACGCCGACGTTTATGAACGCCTGCAGACCCAGCCACGTGCCGAGACCGATGGCAATGTAGGCCTCAAAAAAACGCTCGGCATTGTGTGCCCGGATACCCAGTTGGAACACGCGCCACAGCAACGCCAGGAAGAGACCGATCAGCACCAGTGAACCGAGGAGCCCAAACTCTTCGGCGAATACGGCAAAAACGAAGTCCGTGTGTGCCTCGGGCAGGTAGAAGAGTTTTTGCACGCTTTCGCCAAGCCCGACGCCGAACCATTCGCCGCGGCCGATGGCGATCAATGACTGCGTCAACTGGAAGCCCGAGTCGTAGGGGTCAGCCCACGGATCGAGGAAGCCGGTCAGGCGTTTCATGCGGTACGGAGCGGTGATCGTGAGCGCGACGACTGCGAGTACAGCTGCCGTGAAAAAGACGATGAAGTCCCGAACGCGCGCGCCGGACACAAATAGCATGGTCAGCGCTGTCGCGAGCAATACGATGGCCGCTCCGAAGTCCGGTTCCTTGAGCAGGAGTACACAGGCCAGCGTCAGAACGAGCATCGGTCGCAGGAAGCCGACGAACTCTTCGCGCACAGACTTGTTACGTCGCACGAGATAACCCGCCAGGTACATCAGGAAACACAGCCGCGCCGGTTCGGACACCTGCAGGTTCATGAAGCCAACGCGGACCCAGCGTGTGCTCCCGTTGACTTCGTAGCCAATGCCGGGAATGAGCACGACAACGAGCAACGCGAGGCCCGTGAACAACATCAAGGGCCCGAGCTTCTGCCAGACCTGCATCGGGATGAACAGGCACATCGCGCCCGCAATAGCGCCAATGGTCGCCGCGAGCAACTGTCGCTGAATATAGAAGAAGGGATTTCCGGCCGCATTGTCGGAGATCGAAATCGAAGCAGAGGCCAGGATGACGAAACCCCCAAGCAGCAATGCGCCGGTGATAGCCAGCAGTACCGGATCGATTTTGAGCTCGGTCTTCAGGCGAGCCGGGAACGGCATGATCATTGAGCGGCTCATCGTTTCAGCGCCTCTACCGCATCGACAAACGCGTCACCGCGCGCCATGTAGTTGGCATACTGGTCGAAGCTCGCGCATGCCGGCGCCAGCAGCACCGTGTCATCCGATTCGGCGCAGGATGCTGCCATATGCACAGCCGACTCCATGTTCTCAGCGAAATGCACTGGCATGACCGTGTCGAGAGCATGCGCGATTTTTTCCGCGTCTTCGCCGATGAGTACCGCGCCCCGCAGCTTGCCTTCGATGGCCTCGGCGAGTTCACTGAAATTTCCACCCTTGCCCAGCCCACCTGCGACGAGCACCAGCATGTTGTCGACGGAATTAATGGATGCCACAGCCGCCGCAACATTGGTGGCCTTTGAATCGTTGATGTAGTCGACCGCGCCGATGCGGGCAACAAACTGCATACGGTGCGGCAGCCCTGGAAATTCGATCAGCACCTGCAACATGGCGCTCATGTCGAGACCGAGAAGATCACCAGCAGCCAGTGCCGCCAGCGCGTTTAGCTGGTTGTGAATACCATAGAGCGCCAGATCGCGGACCGATAGCAGGAGCGTCTCCCCGCAGGCCAGATATCTCTCGCCATCTTCTTCTCGAATGCCGTACTGATCTTCGGCCGGAGCATCGAGGCCGAAACTCACTACGCGACCACAGTGCGCCGCCTTCCTGGCAGCCTCTTCATCGGCGCGATTGATGACGGCTGCATCGACGTCCTTGAAGATGCGGTACTTGGCAGCGCGGTATTCATCCTCATCCGTGTGCCAGTCGAGATGATCGAGCGAAATATTCAGAAGTAATGCAACTTCGGCAGACAGCTTCTGCGTGCGCTGCAACTGGAAGCTCGACAGCTCGAGCACGTACACGTCCGGCAAATCCTGCGCGAGCAGGTCAAGCGCCGGTTCACCAAGGTTGCCTCCCGCAAGCACATTGCGGCCGTCAGCCCGGCACATGAGATACAGCAGCGTCGTTACCGTGCTCTTGCCGTTGGATCCCGTCACGGCAACGAATGGCTTCACGGCATCGCGAGCAAACAGTTCGATATCTGACACGATTTCGAGTTTCTGTTTGCGCGCCTTTTTGAGGAGCGGATTGCTGTCGGGAACGCCGGGCGAAGCGATGACACGCTTAACACTCCTGGGGACCGTGTCCTTACCGAGCCGTACGTCGGCATTCGGCCAGACCTCTTCGAGCTCATCGAGGCCGGGCGGCTCTTTACGGCTGTCGTAGAAGATGGCATCAGCGTCGCAACGCTTCAGGTAACGCGCGATCGACAGGCCGGTGGCGCCGAGGCCCACGACCAGATCCTTTTCTACATTGCGCTTCACGTCGCTCATCGGATCTTCAGGCTCGCCAATCCGATCAACACGAGGATGACGGTGATAATCCAGAATCGAACGATGACCTTGGGCTCCGCCCAGCCTTTCAATTCGAAATGATGGTGTAACGGCGCCATGCGAAACACGCGCTTGCCGGTAAGTTTGAACGACGCGACCTGAATAATGACCGAGAGGGTCTCGACCACAAACACGCCACCCATAATCGCGAGGACAATTTCCTGCCGTACAACGACCGCAACCGCACCCAGTGCAGCCCCCAGTGACAATGCGCCAATATCGCCCATGAACACCTGCGCCGGGTAGGTGTTGAACCACAGGAAGCCGAGGCCTGCGCCAGCCAGTGCTGTACAGAAGACAAGGATTTCGCCCGTGCCCGCCACATACGGTATGTCGAGGTAGCTTGCGAAATTCACGTTACCGGTAACGTAGGCAAAGATACCCAACGCACCACCGACGAGGACGGTCGGCATAATAGCCAGACCGTCGAGGCCATCAGTAAGGTTGACCGCATTACTGAATCCAACAATAAAAAAGTACGTCACGACGACCTGGAACATGCCAAGGGGAATAGCAAGATCCTTGAAATATGGAATCAGCAACGACGTCTGAACGTCGTCTGTCGCCGTAACGTACAGGGCAACCGCGGCTACAAGAGCCGCAGCAGACTGCCAGAAGAGCTTTTGCTTCGCCGAGATGCCGGCTGGGTTTTGCAGAACCAGTTTCTTGTAATCGTCAACATAGCCAATCACGCCGAAAGACAGAGTGACAAACAGAACGATCCAGACATATAAGTTTTCGAGGTTCGCCCACAGAACCGTGCTAATCGAGATCGCAGCCAGGATCAGAGTGCCGCCCATCGTCGGCGTACCCGCCTTCAACAGGTGCGTCTCGGGACCATCTTCGCGAACAGGCTGCCCGAGCTGGTTTACCTGCAGGCGCTTGATCATGCGCGGCCCGATAATGAACGAGATAAGAAGCGCAGTAAGCGCCCCCATGATGGCGCGCATCGTCAGGTAGTTGAATACGTTGAAACCGGATTCGAACTGGGCGAGATATTGTGTGAGATACAGCAGCACGATCAGGCCTCCCTTCTCACGGCATCTGGCTCGCGCAGCGCATCGACAACACGTTCCATGTGCATTGAGCGGGACCCCTTGACCAGCACGGTCACGTCACTGCTCATGCCGTCACACAGCTCGTCGACAAGTGCATCAAGCGATGCATACCAACTGGCGCGCTCGCCAAATCCTTCAGCGGCACTTGCGGCAAGGTCGCCGTACGCGAACAAGCGGTTCACACCGCTTGCCCGCGCGGCTTCTCCAACCTCGCGATGCAGCTCCGCCGCATCGTCCCCGAGTTCTTTCATATCACCCAGCACCAGCCAGCTCTCGCCAGGGAGAGAGGCCAGAAATTCAGCGGCGGCGTTCACTGACAGCGGGTTTGCGTTGTAGCTGTCATCGAATAGCGTTGCCTCGTTGATGCCGCGCAATGGCTGCAGGCGTCCGCCGACCGGGTTGACGCCTTCGAGTGCAGCCCGAATGTCGTCAAGCCCGACCTCGAGCGCGTGCGCAACAGCGGCAGCGGCACATGCATTGCGCACGTTGTGAATACCAACGAGTGGCAGTACGACATCAGTACTCTCGTCACCCAGGTGCAATGTAAACGTCGTGTGGCTTGGTGCCGGCTCGATGTTGTCTGCGCGCACGTGCGCGGTTTCTGTAAAACCAAAGCTGATGCAGCGCGTATCGCTCACCCGCTCAGCCCAGTAGTCGAAGTAGCGGTCGTCCGCATTGAGCACGGCTACCCGTGGGCGCTTTTCGCCTTCCAGGATTTCACCTTTTGCGCGCGACACGCCTTTAATCGAGCCGAAGCCCTCAAGATGCGCCGCGCCGGCGTTGGTGATTACGACGACATCCGGGCTCGCGAGTGCTGTGAGGTACGCGATTTCGCCTGCATGATTCGCACCCATTTCGATGACGGCGTATCGGTGTGACGCATCAATACGCGCCAGCATCATCGGCAAGCCGATATCATTGTTCAGGTTGCCGTGTGTCGCGAGCGTTGGTGCCTTGCGTGACAGGCACGCCGCGATCAGATGCTTTAGCGTGGTCTTGCCGTTGCTGCCGGTAACACCGATAACGGTCACGTCATGCTCGTTGCGCCAAGCGGCACCGAAACGACCGAGTGCCGCCTTTGCATCGTCGACTATGATCTGGCTGATAGCCTCGTTGACACGCTTGCTAACCACGGCTCCGGCGGCACCCGCCTCCAACGCGGCGCGGACATAGTCCCTGCCATCGAAGTTCGGTCCCTGCAGCGCAAAAAACAGCTCGCCAGTGCGAATCGTACGTGTGTCGGTACTTATGCCGCTGAATTCAGCGTCGGCACCCTGCAAGACGCCTTGCATACACTCCGCAGCCTGTTGAAGTGTCGCAATCATGCGGTACTCCTCCTGGCTGCGAGCGCCGTCTCCGCAAGCGCATAGTCAGAGAAGCGCGTGCGTTGGCCAGCTATCTCCTGGTAGTCCTCGTGGCCCTTGCCCGCTACCAGTACGACATCATCGTCTGCGGCATTCTCGATGGCCCAGGCGATTGCTACCGCGCGATCCTCAATGATCGTCAGCTTGTCTTGCTGCGAGAGGCCGGCGACGATGTCATCAATTATCGCTGCGGCATCTTCAGAACGAGGATTGTCGGTAGTAACAATGACACGGTCGCCGTGCCTCTCGGCCGCCGCGCCCATCTGTGGCCGCTTGCCGGCATCGCGGTCTCCCCCGCACCCGAACACGCACCAGAGCCTGCCTTGGCAGTGCGCGCGCAACGCGCGCAACGCGCCTTCGAGCGCCGTTGGCGTATGTGCGTAGTCAATATAAACAGCGGGGCCATCCGTGGCCACGCGCTGCATTCTTCCGGGTGGTGCGCTGACCTGCGACATGACATCACAGGCGGCATCGAGCGCTACGCCCCTGTTAAGTAGCAATGCCAGTACGAGCACGGCATTGGCTACATTGAAATCGCCAGGCAAAGGCAACACAAACCGGCCGTCACCCCATGAACTGGTAAACGAAATTTCCGAGCCCTGCTCGCTTGCAACGACAGCACGCACGAACACATGAGGCTGGTCGTTCGCGACGCGATCGAATTGCGTCGACACGGTCACGACGTCCTGGCCACACATCGAGGCAAGCTGCGCACCGTATTCTGAGTCGATATCGATGATGCGTTCGCCGGGCTGGCAGTCGAGAAACAGGCGAGCCTTGCTTTCAAAGTACTCCCGCATGTTGGCGTGATAGTCGAGGTGGTCGCGCGTGAGATTGGTGAACAACGCGGCTGCAAAACGAACCCCATTAACTCGACCTTGCGACAACGCATGTGACGACACCTCAATAGCTGCATGAGCCGCACCGAGGTCGACAAACTCGGCCAGCCTGCCATGCAACTCGACAGCCGCTGGCGTTGTCATACCCTCTGCGCCCTGCACCTCGTCGACGCCATAGCCCAGGGTGCCGAGGTATGCGCATCTCTCATCCAGAAGCTCAAGCGCCTGAGCAATCATCCAGGCAACGGTCGTCTTACCGTTGGTGCCGGTGATTCCGATCACGTCCAGTCGCTCTGATGGACGGCCATAAAAACGATCTGCAATTTCACCGAGCTGCTCTGCAAGACCTGCAACCGCGATCATCGGCACACCGGTGTCCTGCGGCTCGGTTCCGGTCGATGCATCCCAGGCCACGGCACATACGCCTGCCGCATGTGCCTGCGCCAGGTAGTCGAGCCCGTGCGAACCGATGCCCTGCACGGCAAGGAACAGGTCTCCGCTCTGCAGCAGGCGACTGTCGCTGGCAATACCGTGAACCGGGATTGCAGGCGCCTCGGCAAACCCTTGCAGCAAATCGGCAAGTGTCGGGGCTGAGATCAGGTGTTCCGCCGGCATGCTCATTTCTTCTCCGACGGCGTTGCCATCGCTTGCATGACATTGCCAGGATCGCGAGCGGGCACGGCATCGGGCGGAACGGCCAGCAGTCGCAGCGATTCCGACATGACATCCGCGAACACGGGGGCAGCCACGTCACTACCGTAGTAGAACTCACCGCTCGGTTCGTCGATCACAACGACCGTCGCGAGGCGCGGATCGCTCGCAGGCGCAAGGCCCGCGAAGATCGAAATGTACTTGTCCTGTGAGTAGCCGCCGGTGGCAAATTTCCAGGCCGTGCCGGTTTTACCAGCGATGCGATACCCATCCACGGCAGCCTTGGTTCCGGTACCACCCGGTCGAACAACCTCTTCGAGCATGCGACGCACTGCCGTTGCGGTGTCTGCACCAACCACACGCTCGCCTTCGTTTGGCTGCTCAAGCGCAACCAGCGAGATCGGGCGCATGTTGCCGTTATCGCCAATCGCTGCATAGGCATGTGCCAGCTGCAGCGGTGTAACCGAAATGCCGTAGCCATAGGCCAGTGTGGCCTGGCTAATCGGGCGCCAGTTGCTGAAGTGGGTCAGCATGCCCGCGGACTCACCAGGGAAGCCGCTGGTCGTGAGCTCACCAAGACCGAAATGCGTCATGGTGTCCCAGAGCTGGTCCGGCTCGAGCGTCATGGCGAGTTTGGTAATGCCGACGTTGGACGAGCGCGCGAGTATTGTTGTCAGGCTGACGCGTCCAAGGTTACGGGGGTCCTCGATCTTCTTGGGGCCGACAATGACGTAACCGGGAGCCGTATCAACAATACTTGACGGACGGTACTGACCACTTTCCAGCGCCGCCGCGACGACGAGCGGCTTCAGACTCGAACCGGGTTCGAAGATGTCGGTGATTGCCCGGTTGCGGTACCGATCAGCCGAAAACTGCGAACGATCATTCGGGTTGTATGTGGGCTGGTTAACCATCGCCAGCACTTCGCCGGTACTTACGTCGAGAACGACAATCGAGCCGGAGCGCGCATTGTATGTCTTGATCGCTGATTTCAGTGTGCGATAGGCGAGGTACTGCAGGCGCAGATCGATACTGGTCTTAAGATCCTTGCCCTGGTGCGGCGGCCGAATACTGGCGACGTTTTCGATCGAGCGACCCAGGCGATCCTTGAGGACGCGCTTGGCACCCGACTCACCAGCCAGCCAGTGGTTGAACGCCAGCTCAAGACCTTCCTGACCCTCATCATCGATATTGGTAAAACCGACAAGATGCCCGGTTACTTCGGATGCCGGGTAATAGCGGCGGTACTCACGCTGAACGTTGATCCCAGGCAGCTTCAGTGCCAAAACCTCTTCGGCCTGCTCCGGGTTGAGGTGACGCTTGAGGTAGAGGAATTCCTTATCCATGCTGCGCGTGATGCGACGCATCAGCGTTTGCGAATCGATGCCGAGTGCGCGAGCCAGTTCCGGCACGCTATCTACCGCCGGCGCAAATTGTTTGGGGTTTGCCCAGATCGAATCGACGGGCGTACTGATCGCGAGCGGCTCGCCGTAACGGTCAGTGATGGTGCCACGGTGCGCGGAGATCCTCTCGGTGCGCAGGTGGCGTGTATCAGCCTGCTGGTTGAGGAAGTCCTTGTCGAGCACCTGCAAATGAACGGCGCGCGCAACCAGGGATGCGGCAACGAGTCCGAAGAACACTGTTACCAGCGTCACCCTGCCTGTGAATCGCTGGGCAGTTTGTTGTTTTGTCTCTGCGCCGCGTGTCATGGACGTTCAATTACAAATATTTCCGTTGCTGCAGGACGCACGAGCGACAGGTCATCAACAGCGACCTGTTCAATCCGTGCATGTTGAGCCCAGGTGCTTTGTTCGATTTGCAGCTGACCCCATTCGATATTCAGGTTGTCACGTTCGCGCGTGAGTCCCTCGAGTTCGACGAACAATTTGCGCGACTCGTGCTTCGTGTAGACAAGTGCAATTGCGCTCAGCACACACACGACTGCAAAGACGAAGACGAGCAGAAGCGGTTGTTGTTTCGCCTGCATCAGGTTCGCTCCGCGATGCGGAGGTGCGCACTGCGCGCACGTCGATTCGCTTCGATTTCGGCATCATTCGCACGAATTGCCTTACCGATAATTCTTAGCTTCGGCTGAAATTCTTCGGGCACGTTCGGCATACCGCGATACTGTTCCGTCTCACGCGATGCGTCGCGCATGAAGCGTTTTGCAATTCGATCTTCCAGCGAATGGAAACTGATGACGCAAAGACGAGCGCCCTTTCTCATGACTCTGACAGACTGCGTGAGCACGGCTTCCAGCTGTTCAAGCTCCGCATTAACAGCGATGCGAATTGCCTGGAACGTCCTGGTGGCCGGATGAATTTTCTGACCACGCTTTGGCGACGCATCTTCAACTATGCGAGCGAGTTGTGCCGTGCGTGAGATAGGCGCTTCCTTGCGCGCGCCAACAATCGCGCGCGCTATGCGGGCCGCGTTGTTTTCCTCACCAAATTTTCGAAGTACGTGCTTCAACTCTCGCTCGTCCACAGCCGCAAGCCATTCGCTGGCCGACGGACCTGAATCCGGGTCCATTCGCATATCGAGTGGGCCATCGCGCATGAAACTGAAGCCTCGATCGGCTTCATCCAGCTGAGGCGAGGAGACGCCAAGGTCGAAAAGAAGGCCGTCGACTTTTCCGATGAGGTCTCTTTCACCAATGATTCTCTCAAGTTGCGCAATTTCGCCCCTGACCAGTTCGAAACGAGGATCGTCAGTAAGGAAACTCGGAGCAGAAGCAATAGCCTGCGGGTCACGATCAATGGCAATCAGCCTGCCTTCGCTACCCAGTTGCTTCAGAATTTCCCTGCTGTGACCCCCGCGTCCGAACGTTCCGTCGACATAACAGCCGTCTGGTTTTATTTTCAGCCCTTCAAGGACCGGCCCCAGCAGCACCGGCACATGCGCGTTGCTGCCCATCAGTGGAACAACGCCCTAGAACGCAATCGACTCGAGGTCTGGCGGCAGCTCGCCGTCATCTTCCTCGCTGAGCCACGCATCGCGTTTTTCGTTCCAGGTCGCTTCGTCCCACAATTCAAATTTGTTGCCTTGCCCGATCAGCATTGCCTGCTTGTCGAGGCTGGCAAATTCCCGCAACTCTTTGGAGACGAGAATTCGGCCGCTGCCATCCATGTCGACCTCGGTCGCATAACCGACCATAATCCGCACAATGCGACGCGCAGCTTTGTTCATGCTGGGAAGGCGTACGAGCTTGCGCTCGAGCTCTTCCCAGTCAGGCATGGGGTAAACCAGGAGACAGTGATCCTTATCGACAGTGACGATGATCTGGCCATCACAACGGGTAGCAAGCCGCTCCCGATACCGGGTCGGTATTGCCATACGCCCCTTGGCGTCCAATGTGACTTTGGTGGCCCCTCGAAACACGACTTATCGGATGGCTCCCGATTTCGCTCTCTAAGGCGCGAAATACGGGCTGGCTGCCCCTCTCCTCCCACTTTTATCCACTTTTCAACACTATAGGTGGCGGTCCTTATGACCGTCAACCGAGCCTTACAATTAACTGTTGTTCTACAGTGACTTAGGGGCGTTTTAGTGGCCCAAAAAGGGCGAATTATGGCAGGGATCGCGCAAACAAAATCAGGTGCTTACAGTTACTTCTTCGACCAGCTCTCAGAAGCGGGTCGGGAAACGGCGACAGGCGGGATTTTGGGGCCAAAATCTGCGCAATCCGCGCAGCTCGCGCCAAACTTCCAATAACACACTGATTTTTATAAACAAAAAAGGGGACAGTCACCTTTGTAAGAGGTGACTGTCCCCTTTTCATTAAGGTGACTGTCACTATTGGGGGGGGAGGTGAGAAAGCCGGAGTCGGCAATAAGCCGGGTTCTGTCATCGACAACCATTCATCTGGGATAGCCGTCACCGGCTACCTCTAGCAACCTACCCGGGAGTCCGTTCGGAACCGACGGCGGGCCGAAGCCCTACTCCCCTATTTGGTCTTGCTCCGGGCGGGGTTTACCGAGCCGCGAACTGTTACCAGTCGCGCGGTGCGCTCTTACCGCACCTTTTCACCCTTACCAGCAAAGCTGGCGGTATATTTTCTGTGGCACTTTCCATGGGCTCACGCCCCCCAGGCGTTACCTGGCGCCCTGTCCGAAGGAGCCCGGACTTTCCTCCGTAGTATTACTACAGCGATTGTCTGGCCCACTCCGGCTTTCTCGGCGGCGATTGTACATCAATAAAGTTGCGCAAAGTACTTGACAAGTAACTTGTCAATACGAACAATGACAACTCAATTGTCATATTGAGGCGCGGCATGAATATTGGGCAAGATGCTTACACAGTGACCTGGCTGGTCCGGAGGCTGTTCAGGGCCATGGCCGAGGCGGCAGACACCTACCTGAGTGACACCGGGCTGACCTCCGCAGACAGGGCCGTCATGGAGTTCCTTTACCCGGACACTGAACTCACGGTCCCGGACGTCGCACGCCGATACCAGGTCTCGCGGCAGCACGTACAGGTCACGGTCAATCGTCTGCTGGACCATGAGCTGCTAATTAACGTCGAAAACCCGCGCCATAAACGCTCGTCGCTGTTGCGGCTCACGCAACAGGGTCGAGAAAGATTCGCAGCCATTCGACGTCACGAAGGCGCCCTGCTCGATGCGATCTTTAAAGGATTGAACCCCGAAGAGGTTGCCGCCACGAGGCGGACGCTCGAGACATTACTTTGTCATTTTCAGGAGACACAACATGACTAGACAAGATCAAGTATGTCCTCGCATGCTGAACTACCGGCCCCCCAGAATCGCCATGAGCCTGCTGCTTGCAGCAAGCGTTTTCGAACTGGCTCTTCCCGTTCTGTCATCACCACTGCCTGCCACCCCGCTTGGCGGCGGCCTGCTCGCCCTGTTGGGCTTCAGTCTCATGTTGCGAGCCTGGTGGCTGTTTCGCACTCGCGAAACCGCGATCTGCCCCACGGCAACGACCACGATGCTCATTACCGACGATGTTTATCGACTGACCAGGAATCCAATGTATCTTGGCATCGTGCTGATACTGCTCGGCCCCGCAGTAGCCGTCGGTGGGGTCGCGTACTACGTCGCTGCGCTCGCGTTCTGGCTGATTATTGATTTCGCCTTCTGTCCGTTCGAGGAGGCGAAGCTGGAGCGTGACTTTCCCGTTGCGTTCGAACGGTACAGGAGTCGCGTCAGACGCTGGCTATGAGGACGAACCTGCCTTTAGTTCGAGGATGCGTTCGTACAGAGCGTTCTTCTTCCCACCCGTGACATTCGCCGCGATTCTCGCGGCGTCTTTCGCGGACAGGCAGCTTGAGAGTTCGGTGAGCAGCCGATCACTGTCGATCGTTGCAGCAACTTCCGCCGCCGCGCCCGACACCACGATGACAAACTCACCTTTACTCCTGATGTCGCCATCATCAATCCTCCGCTGCAGTTCACCGAGGCTTTCCTGAACGCACTCCTCATGCATTTTCGTCATTTCCCGACCTATGAACGCCGGTCTGTCCGCACCGAATATATCGACCATATCCTCCAGGCAGCCGGCTATGCGATGCACCGACTCATAGATCACCATTGTGCGCTCTTCTCCAGCCAGCGACTGTAGCCAGTCCCGCCGAGCGGCTCGTTTGGCTGGCGCAAAACCTTCAAAACAGAAACGGTCGGTTGGCAGGCCGGCCGCTGAAAGCGCCGCGGTTACAGCGCTGGCCCCGGGTATCGGCACGACAGTGATGTCATTTTCATGTGCCGCCCTGACGAGCCGAAAGCCGGGATCACTGACGAGGGGCGTACCGGCATCGCTGACCAGCGCCACATCTTTGCCATCTTTGAGTGATTCAATAATTCCATGTACTGCACGCTCCTCGTTGTGATCGTGCAGCGCAATTAGTGCCGGTTTCGCACCAATTGTGAATAGCAATCGCTTGGTGTGCCGGGTATCCTCGGCTGCAACGAGATCCACCGAAGCGAGCGTCTGGCTTGCTCGCGGTGTCAGATCTTCAAGGTTGCCAATCGGCGTTGCTACTACAAACAGTGTGCCGCTCATCGGGCCAGGAATCCGTATCCGGTTTAGACAATATGATTACTTCGCTCAGACATCCTGCATGTGAACGACGCTCACTAGCAAGCATCGTTATAATTCTCGCCAGCTTCCTCGTGCTGAGCGGTTGCGAAACTTCAGGCGGTATGTCACTGGGCGGGTCTGGCGAGAACCGCGCTGAACGCTTGGCACGCAACGGTGATCATGCTTTGGCGGCAAGCGCCTACATGGGTCTCGCCGTGGACGCGCTGGGCAGCGAACGGGATCGCTATACATTGCTGGCGGTGGAACAGTATCTGGACGCTGGGGACGAGACACGCGCACGCTCGGCGTTCCGCGGTGTAGCTCGTCCGTCAGCTGGCGACCTCCTGCCACTCTGGACCACGAACGAGGCTGCCCTGCATCTCTACCTTGGCAACGCGGATGCCGCACTGAACCTGCTCGAGCCCTTAAGCCGGCAGCCTTTGCAACGACGTGATCGACTGCGTGTAGAAGCGTTACGCGCCGATGCCTGGATACAGAAGCAGGATCCTTTGCGCGCTGTCCAACTGATGACGCAACGCGAAACCTGGGTGA
>JAHEGH010000004.1:6228-92790 GCA_024639825.1 Gammaproteobacteria bacterium | reverse complement strand
CCGTCGTCAACGCAGACCAGACACGCCGTGCGGACGTGCTTTGCGAAAATGGCATCATCACATCCGTAGGCGACGACATCGACGCGCCGAGCGGCGCAACCATCGTCGACGCGGGTGGACAATTCGTCATGCCCGGTGGCATCGATCCGCACACCCACATGCAGCTGCCCTTCATGGGCACCGTAACCACCGAGGACTTCTACTCTGGGACAGCAGCCGGCCTGGCCGGCGGCACGACGATGATCATCGACTTCGCGATCCCCAACCCGCAGCAAAACCTCATTGAGGCCTACATGCAGTGGCGCGAGTGGGCCGAAAAGTCGGTAGCCGACTACAGCTTCCACGTGGCCGTGACCTGGTGGGACGACAGCGTCCACAAGGACATGGAAACGCTGGTACGCGACCACGGTGTCAACAGCTTCAAACACTTCATGGCCTACAAGGGCGCCATCATGGCGGACGATGAGATACTCGTTAACAGTTTCTCGCGCTCACTCGAACTCGGTGCCATCCCCACCGTACACGCCGAAAATGGTGAACTCGTGTTCCGCCTGCAAAAAGAGCTGTTTGAGAAGGGCATCACAGGTCCGGAAGCTCATCCGCTGTCACGCCCCCCCGAGTGCGAAGGCGAAGCGGCGAACCGGGCTATTCGGATCGCCGAAGTGCTCAAGGTGCCCGTCTACATCGTGCATAACTCCTGCAAGCAATCGCTTGAAGCGATTACACGGGCACGCAACGAGGGCCAGCGCGTCTTCGGCGAGGTGCTCGCCGGGCATTTGCTCATCAACGACTCGGTCTACCGGAATCCTGATTTCGACACGGCGGCGGCACACGTCATGAGTCCGCCGTTCCGCGGCAGAGATCATCAGGGTGCGCTATGGCGTGGCCTTCAGTCGGGCAATTTGCAGACCACAGCGACCGATCACTGCTGCTTCTGTGCTGATCAAAAAGCCATGGGCAAGGATGACTTCCGCCTGATCCCGAACGGCACCGGCGGCGTTGAGAATCGCATGGAAGTGCTCTGGCATCATGGTGTCGGCAAGGGCCGCCTGACAATGAACGAGTTTGTTGCTGTCACGTCGACCAACGCGGCACAGATTTTCAACATCTATCCGCGCAAAGGCAGCGTGTCGGTCGGTGCGGATGCCGATATCGTCGTCTGGGATCCCGAGGCCACGAAGACCATCTCTGCAAAGACCCACCACCAGAAGGTCGAATACAACATTTTCGAGGGCATGGAGGTCAAGGGCTGTGCATCACACACCCTCAGCCGGGGCAAGGTCGTTTGGGCCGACGGACAGTTGCATGTTGAGCGCGGTGCCGGGCGCTATGTCGACAGGCCCCCGTTTGCGCCATACTACGAGGCCCTCAGGAAACAGGCACAGGCGGCCGAACCGGTTCCTGTGGCACGGTAAGCGACATGACTGTCGAGACAATACCGAACGTTCGTCCGCGCCGTCTTAGCAAAGACGAAATCGAGGCAAACTTCGCAGACCTGCATCCGCCGCTGTCACGTTCGGAAGCCCTGATCGAGGCCGACCGTTGCTACTTCTGCTACGACGCACCCTGTACGACGGCCTGCCCGACAGGCATCGACATCCCGGGTTTTATCCAGAAAATACGCAGCGACAATATTCGTGGCTCTGCGCAGACAATTTTTCGCGAGAACATCATGGGTGGTATGTGCGCGCGCGTCTGCCCAACCGAGGTTCTCTGTGAAGAAGCCTGCGTCCGCAACACGCACGAAGAAAAGCCGGTGGAAATCGGATTGCTGCAGCGCTACGCGACCGATCCGGCAATCGATGCCGGTATCCAGCTATTCGAACGCGCGCCGTCCAGTGGCAAAAAGGTCGCGGTTGTCGGTGGCGGGCCTGCGGGACTGTCCTGCGCGCACCGTCTTGCGGTACTCGGTCATGACGTTGTGATATTCAACCGCGACGAAAAACCCGGCGGGCTGAATGAGTACGGTATCGCCGCGTACAAGACGGTCGATGATTTCGCACAGATCGAGATCAACTACATCCTGTCGGTTGGCGGTATCGAAGTTAAACACAGGGTGACCCTGGGCGAAGATGTTCAGCTATCCGAACTGGTCAGGGACTTCGATGCGGTTTTCCTGGGCATAGGGCTCGGCCAGTCCAACGACCTCGGCATTGAGGGCGAAGACAAGGAAGGCGTGATGAATGCCATCGACTACATCGCAGCACTGCGCCAGGCCGATGACAAGAGCCAGTTACCCATAGGGAAGACCGTGGTCGTGATTGGTGGCGGCATGACAGCAATCGACATTGCGGTGCAGAGCCGGCACCTTGGAGCGCAGCACGTGCACATGGTATACCGGCGCGGGCCTGAGAAGATGAGCGCCAGCGTGTTTGAACAGGCGCTCGCGCAAACCAGCGGCGTCACCATTCATCACCGGGCCCCTCCCAAACGAATACTCGGCGACGATCATGTCACGGGTGTCGAGTTCGAGACTGACGATGGCAAGTTCGTCCTGTATGCCGACATGGTCTTCAAGGCCATCGGCCAGCAAATGAAAGGTATTGGTGATCTGGACATGGAGAACGGTCGTATGATCGTCAACGACGGCCACCGGACCTCGCATGAAAAAGTGTGGGCGGGTGGCGACTGCGTCGTCGGCGGCGACGATCTCACGGTGAGTGCCGTTCAGCACGGCAAGCTTGCGGCGATCGATATCGACCGTTACCTGGGGGAGCAATAAGATGGCTGACCTCAAATCGACCTTCCTGGGTATCGAGTCCCCCAATCCGTTCTGGCTCGCTTCAGCACCCCCGACCGACAAGGCCTACAACGTCAATCGAGCGTTCGAGGCTGGCTGGGGCGGAGTTGTCTGGAAGACGCTCGGCGAGGAAGGGCCACCGATCGTCAACGTCAGCGGCCCGCGCTACAGCGCACTGCACAGCAACGATCGCCGCGTTATCGGTTTCAACAACATCGAATTGATTACAGACCGGCCCCTGCAGACGAATCTCGACGAGATTCGGCAGGTCAAGAAAGACTGGCCGGACCGAGCCGTCGTGGTATCGGTGATGTTGCCGATGACCGAGGAGGCCTGGGCGAAGAACCTGCCGATGATCGAGGACACCGGCTGCGATGCGTTCGAACTGAACTTCGGCTGCCCCCATGGCATGTCAGAGCGCGGCATGGGTGCCGCTGTCGGCCAGGTCCCGGAATACATCCAGATGGCTGCCGAATGGGCCAAAGCGTCGGCTTCGATCCCTGTCATCGTCAAACTGACGCCCAATGTCGCCAACATTCTGCCGCCTGCCAGGGCCGCACTGGACGGTGGTGCCGACGCGGTGTCGCTGATCAACACGATCAATTCCATCATGCGCGTCAATTACGACACATTGACGATGTACCCGACAACAGACGGCATGGGCACTCACGGCGGTTATTGTGGCGAGGCTGTAAAACCGATCGCACTCAACATGGTTGCCGAGATCGCGCGGACCAAGGCCACGCGCGCGTTGCCCATTTCCGGGATCGGCGGTATCACCGACTGGCGCGATGCTGTCGATTTCCTGGCCCTCGGCGCAAGCAACGTCCAGATTTGTACGGCGGCAATGGTATACGGCTTCAAGATTATCGATGATCTGGTCGACGGACTGAGCGCGTTTCTCGACGACAAGGACATGACGCTTGACCAGTTGATCGGTCATGCCGTGCCCAGCGTCACGGACTGGCAGCACCTCAATCTCAACTACGTCGAGAAAGCCGTCATCGACCAGGAATTGTGCATCAAGTGCGGGCGCTGTCACGTGGTTTGCGAGGACACGTCGCACCAGGCAATTACGCACACGGTCGACGGTGAGCGCCGCTTCGAAGTGATCGATGATGAGTGCGTGGGGTGCAACCTGTGCGTCAGTATCTGTCCCGTCGATAGCTGTATCACCATGAAGCAGACCAGCGACGACAACGCCGACAAACTCACCTGGACCGCCCACCCCAACAACCCGATGCGTAACACGGACTAGTTTATGAGCCTCGACAACGAAGACCTGATCAATGCCGCGACGGAAGCGCGCCGGAATGCGTACAACCGTTACTCAAACTACAGTGTTGGCGCCGCAATCGTCGACGACAGCGGCCACCTGCATGTCGGCTGCAATATCGAGAATGCCGCCTACCCGCTCGGCAGTTGCGCCGAGGCCGGCGCTATCGCGGCCATGGTGCAGCAGGGCGGAAAGCGAATCGTGAAGATCGCAGTCGTCGGTGGCCCCGGCGAGGTCGGTCCATGCACGCCTTGTGGCGGATGCCGCCAGCGCATCAATGAATTCGCTGACGGCAACACCGTAATTCTCGCTATCGATGACAGCGGAAAGTGGCAGGAGTACTCAATCGAGGACCTCCTGCCGGCGTCCTTCCACCTGCCCTAGTCCTGCAGCCCCCTGCCCGGTGTCCAGGGCACCCTGGCCGTGTCCATGGCGTCCTTCAGCCCGGCGTAACCCGTATCGACGAGAACCGTCAGCCTGGCGACCGTTTCGTCGTAAAGCTTACGTGCGATCTTATAGGACTCCTGCTGTGCCGAGGTCGGGCCCTGCGCGTTGCTCGAGGGATCAAACCGCGCGTGCCAGAGGCGTGCCTGCACTGACATGATCGGCAGGTCATTGTAGAAATCGCGCAACTCGTTGCCCGTGAGTACTTCCTGGGCATCCCTAAGCTGCTGCTGCAGAGAATGTGCGACTTCGTACAGCGAACCGTCCGTCATGGAGCGTCCCAGGGTTGCTTTGACAGCATCGAGCTCGCCGATCACTCCTTCAACCGCCGCGGATGTTCCCGATGCTGCACGAATCAACTCCTCGAGCTGTGCCTCGAAGACCACGCGTTGTTCCTGAGTGCGTCCCGGTATTACAGGATCGGGACGAATCGAAACAACGTCGAAGGACTGGGTCTGGCCGAGATCGAACAGAGCACCGTCTACGCGCTTCTGCATCGTGACCGAATAACGACCCGGCACTACCAGAACGCCGACACCTTCACGGGATTCGTCGCCCTCCGCAACAGGTGCCCATGGCTCAACCGATGGGTACCGCAGGTCCCAGGCTACGCGATTGAAGCCTGCCGTCGCAGGGGCAATGACCTGATCGATGATCGAACCGTCTGCGGAACTAACCGTAAACACGATGGCCGGGGCATCCTCACGGGACTCGGCAATAACCGTGTCCCAGCCCGCTGCAACGACATCCTCATTATTCTTCTCTTTTTCTTTCTCCGCCTCGCGCCGTGCGTCCTTGCTGCTCTTGATTTCTTCGGCAAGGTAGTACGTAAACGTGGCGCCGAATGCGGGGTTCGGCGCGGTCCAGAATGAGTCGCCCTGGCTCGCCTTACAGCCCGGCGTTCCGTCACAACCCATCGGGCTGCGCGGGACATACCAATCGGCCTTGCGAACGGGGAACAGGACGCTGCCGCTCCTGAGCATGCTGTCAGTAACGTCACGCAGCGGTGTGTAGTCGTCAAGCACGTAGAAACTGCGGCCAAAAGTCGCGCCTACCAGGTCGTTCTCACGCGTCTGGATCACGAGATCGCGGAACGAAATGTTCGGCGCACCACCCTTGAGCTTGGTCCAGGTCCCGCCGCCATTCACCGTGAAGAACACACCGAATTCCGAACCCACGAACATCAGGCCCGGCTTGACGTGATCCTGCACGACGCGCCACAGCACGTGACGTTCCGGCAGGTTGCCCGAGATGCTCTTCCAGCTTCGTCCGCGATTCTCGCTCTTGAGAATGTAAGGCGCGAAATCGCCGCTCTTGTGATCGTCGACCACCACGTAAACCGTGTCCGGATCGTGCAAGTCAGCCTTGATGTCGTTGACGAAGAAACGATTCGGTACGCCCGGCAGCTTGTTGATCGTGCGCCAGCTCGCGCCGTCATCCTCGCTAACCTGGATCAGGCCGTCATCGGTTCCCGCATACACGAGACCCTCGACCAGCGGCGATTCCGACAACGATGTAATCGTATTGAACTGCGACATCGCCCAGAGATCCCGCGGCGCATCGTAGCTCCAGGTACGGCCCATGATCGGCTGCCGCACACGATTTTCGTTACGCGTCAGGTCGCTGCTGATGGGCGTCCAGCTGTCGCCGTAGTTGTCGCTCTTCCAGACACGCTGTGTCGCAAAATAGAGCGTCTTCGAATCATGCGGGCTGATCAGGATCGGGGAGTCCCAGTTATACCGATCCGGCGGTTCGCCTTCACGCGCCTGCGGTTTGATGTAGATCCGCTCACCTGTACGCCGGTCGTAGCGCGTCAGGTTACCCTGCTGCCACTGTGCATAAATGATGTCGGGGTTGTTCGGATCAACAGCCGACTGATGGCCATCGCCAAACATGGTGACGAACCAGTCACTGGTACGGATTCCGACGTGGTTCATGGTCCGCGATGGTCCGCCCTGGCTGTTGTTGTCCTGCGTGCCGCCGTAGATGTTGTAGAACGGCTCGTCGTAGTCGACCGCCACTTTGTAAAACTGTGTGATCGGCAGGTTATTGACGAAACGCCACGTCGTGCCGAGGTCGAATGACTCGTATACACCACCGTCGGTTCCGATCAGCAGGTAATCCTCATCGTCTTCCCGAAAAGCCAGCGCGTGATGATCGCCGTGCTTGGTGTCATGCGGGAGCGGGATAAACGTATCGCCACCGTCGCGCGTCATCCGCATCAACGCATCCATCTGGTAAACGTGGCCTTCGAAATGCGGGCTCGCAAAGATTTCCTGGTAGTAGTGCGGCCCCGTGCCGCCGGAGAGATAGTCGTTCTTCTTCTCCCAGCTCTCGCCGCCGTCATCCGAGCGCCAGAATCCGCCGGTGCGATTGTCGAGCTCAATGGTCGCGTAGATTGTGTCGGGGTCCTGAGGGCTAATCGCCAGTCCCGTCTTACCCATGATTTCTTCCGGCAGACCATTCGTCAGCTCTCGCCAGGTCTCGCCGCCATCCTCTGACTTGTGGATGCCGGTTCCCGGGCCACCGTCCATGACAACGGCGACGCTGCGCAGCCGCTGCCACGTTACGGCATACATCACATCCGGATTACGCGGGTCCATGTGGACCTCGTTGACGCCTGTGTACTGATCGTCCTCGTCCGTGTTGCCATGGCCGTCGCCGAGCACCTTGCGCCAGTTCTGCCCGCCATCGGTCGATTTGTAGAGGCCGCGATCGCCGCCGCCAGACCAGAGTGGCCCCTGCACCGCGACAAAAATGGTGTCCGAGTCGCGTGGGTCGATGCGAATCATGCCAATGTGCTCAGAATTCTTGAGCCCCAGGTTCTCCCAGCTCTGGCCACCGTCACGACTGCGGTAGATGCCGTCTCCGTAGCCGACGTGACGTCCACTCACGTTCTCACCGGTACCCACCCACACTGTGTTCGGGTTGTTCGGGTCGAGCGTAATGCAGCCGATGGAATAGGAGCCTTCATTGTCGAAGATTGGCGTCCACGTCGTGCTTGCGTTGGTCGTCTTCCACACTCCACCACTGCCCACACCCACGTACCAGGTACTCGGATCGGTCGGATCGATCACGATGTCAGCAATACGTCCTGACATGAATGCCGGCCCAACGCTACGCATCTCGAGTCCCATGAACGTGGCTTCATTAAAGCCAGGTTCCTTATCCTCTTCGGCGTAGGCGGCCGAAAAAACAAATGCGGCGAGTACAAGAATTAAACTACGGTATTTCATGACGATCCCTTATGTTTTGCGTTGTTTCTTCGGCCTGGGAGCCGGAAGTTCTTTTTCTGTGATGACGAAAAGCTCTGTCAGCCATTCGGCATCTTCTATTTCGTCCTCGATGAGGAACGAATTCTTTGCCCCTTCGTAGGGCGGTGCCTCGACAACCATGCCGATATACTCCCGCCCCGCCTCGGTCGGCTTGACGAACAAGCGATTATCGCAGATCAACGCGACAACTTTGCCGTTGAGGTACAACGTTGTACCACCAAACATATGGCGATAGCTCAATTCACAGCCGTCCTGGGCCTGATCGATAACGAAATCAATGAAATCCTGATCGTTAGGCATATTTATCCACCTCGTCACGGCCGGGTAGCGATGATTGCGCGCCCATCCTCATCGTTGCAACCGCGCCCGCTGCACAGGCAAAGCGCAGCGCCTCAGCCGGTTCCTGCCCCTCGACGAGCGCCACCGTCAGCGCGGCTGTAAAAGTATCGCCGGCACCGGTTGTATCGACAGCCGTCACGGCGGGCGGCGTTGACTCGCTAATAACGTCACCGCCCTGCTGCAGCGTCGCCGTGCCCGAACCGCGTGTGGTAGCGATCAGACCGGTGCAGGCTGCGAGCGTATTACCATACCAGGCCGATTCGGTTTCGTTGACAACAACGAGGTCCGCACGCTGCAGCACCGCAACATCGATCCGCTTTGCGGGTGCCAGGTTGACACAGAAGAACCCACCAAAAGTCTTCGCCGCGTGCGCGACGGTATCGACGGGCACCTCGAGCTGGCAAATCAGCGCATCGGTTCCGGGTGGCTCGAAATCGTTTGGTTGGAGCGTGCGGTTCGCGCCGGGTGCGACAACGATCTGGTTTTCCCCGGTGGGGGCGACCGCAATCAGGGCCGTCCCTGTTGCCGCACCGGGTACGGCTTTGCAGTTAGTAAGGTCTACACCACCTTCCCTGAGCAGTTTCAGCGCCTCGTCTGCCGAGCTGTCCTCTCCGACCCGCGCGATGAGGCTGACATGAGCCCCGAGGCGCTGCGCCGCGAGTGCCTGGTTAGCTCCTTTGCCGCCCGGGAAGTGGTGCAGTTCGGCATCCGTTATTGTTTCGCCCGGCGCTGGTAACCTGGCCGCTTTGGCGACGATATCCAGATTCACTGAACCAATGACAGTAATAGTCGGCATGCTCAGTCTCCGAACACAGCCAGTTTCTCGACCAGCAGGTCGTAAAAGCCACCTGCGTCCACGTCAAAAGCCCACTCGACATTATAGGGTCGGTCCGTCACGTGCCAGAAATCGACAGCGGTGTGCCCCATCGTCAGCTCCGATTGGGTTTCGACGGACAGGTTACAGGCTTTGGTTGCAAACAGTTCCGGGCGCAACAACCACGCTACCGTGCAGGGATCGTGCAGGGGCGCGCCCTCAGAACCATACTTTTTTGTGTCGTAGCGATGGAAAAAACTCAGCATGTCGGCGGTCGCTGTCGCGACAGCATTGCCGACGTCACGAATACGACCCACCCGCTCGCGGGTGGACAGAACCTGGTGCGTTACATCGAGTCCCATCGCCGTCACCGGCTTCCCACACTGGTAGACGATCTCCGCGGCGTGTGGATCGACCAGGATATTGAACTCAGCCGATGGCGATCGATTGCCGCCTTCACGCATGGCACCGCCCATGGATACGATGCGGTCCACAGCATCAAGCACTCTCGGGTCACGTTTGATCGCAGCCGCGATGTTCGTCATTGGCCCGGTAGGCACCAGGGTGACTGTCCCCTGCCCGGCGGTACGCAGAGTGTCGACGATGAAGTCGACCGCATGTTTTTCCTGCAGCGGGGTCTCGGGTTCGAACACATCGACGCCGTCAATACCGGTAGCACCATGGATGTACTCAGCCGTGATCGCGTCGAGAACCAGTGGTTCTTTACAGCCAGCGTATACCCGCATGTCCGTGCGGCCCGCGATATCGCACATCATGCGCGCATTACGTTGCGTCAACTCGAGCGGAACATTCCCTGCCACTGTCGTGATGCCGAGCACATCGAGCTCGTCCGAGGCAGCCAGCGCAAGGAACAGAGCGACAGCGTCGTCCTGCCCCGGATCACAATCGATGATGATCTTGCGCGGTGCCACGTCGTCAGAAAGTCAGCAACAACCCGGCCAGCGCAGCACTCATCAGGTTGGATAATGAACCTGCCAGGACCGCCTTCAATCCTAGTTGTCCGATCAGATCACGTTTTTCAGGTACCAGAACGCCGAGGCCGCCGAGCAAAATGGCGATAGATGACAGGTTCGCAAAGCCACACAGCGAGAAGGTCACGATCGCGATGGTTCGTGGCGTCATGCCTGCCAGGTAATCGTTCAGGTGTGAGAACGCGACAAACTCGTTAAGAATCAGCTTCTCACCAAACAGTGCGCCTGCGGCCTGAGCTTCTTCCCAGGGAACGCTGAGCAGGAACATCAGCGGCTGGAATATTTTGCCGAGAATCATTTGCAGCGTCAGTTCGTAACCGAACCATCCAGCGACCCAACCGACGAGTCCATTGAACAACGCAATCAATGCGACGAACGCAATCAACATGGCACCGATGTTGGCCGCCAGGCGCAGGCCGTCCGTCGTGCCCGATGCGGCAGCAAGAATGACATTCTTGTGCTGGCTCTTTTCCATGACGAGTTTTTCCGGCCGTCCTGATCCCACGACTTGGTCGTCGGGCATCACGATCTTGGCCATGAGCAAACCACCAGGCGCCGCCATGAAAGCAGCCGCCAGCAGATACTTTAGCTCCGCGCCCATCATTGCGTAGCCGGCGAGCACGGTTCCTGCGATCGAGGCGAGACCCGACACCATCACGGCGAACATTTGTGGCTCCGTCAGCCCCTTGAGGTAAGGCCTGACGGCAAGTGGTGCCTCCGTCTGCCCGACAAAAATATTGGCTGCGGCGTTCATCGACTCAACCGCGCCCGTACCAATAACCTTGTGCAGGAACCCACCAACGAGCTTGACGATCCACTCCATCACACGCAGGTGATAGAGCACCGACATCAAGGCCGAGAAGAATATGATGATTGGCAGGACATTGATCGCAAAACTGAAACCGACGACGTCGGCATTCGCCAGGGGGCCGAAGACCATGTCGATACCCGCCCTCGAAAAGCCGATGACCGCCATGACACCGTTACTCAGGAACTCGATACCGGCACGACCCTTGTCCCAGTAGAGAACGATCGTCGCTACGACGACCTGTAAGGCAAACGCAGCACCAACGATGCGCAGATTTACGGCCTTACGATTACTGGAGAACAGAAACGCGATTGCAAGGATTACGACAATCCCGACGATGCCGATGTAATTGGACATGAACTCCCCCGACAGCTTCTTATTATTTGATCGGGTAGTTTACCGCATCGCGGCTCTCTAGCCGGTCAAAATCTCGCAGATCACGGGGCGCTCGCGCGGCGCTTCATCGCCCAGTGAAATCGCGGCAAGCAAATTCTGCTCAGCCTGGTCGGCATCGGCTTCGGAAGCGGCGTGAATCACCGCGAGCGGTGTGCTGCTATCGAGTTCCGCACCCGTCGGCGCGATGTCACTGAAGCCGACCGCCAGGTCCAGTTTCTCGCCGACCCGGCGACGCCCTCCACCGAGCTCGATGATCGCGTTGCCCACTGCACGTGTGTCCACGGCGGTGACAATGCCCTTCGCATAAACCGGACGAATAAAGGGCGCCTTCGGCAGATAACCGGCATGCTTCTCAAGCAGATCGCCGGGGCCGCCAAGGGCCTCGACCATGGCCGCGAATTTCTCGGCGGCCTTGCCACTGCTCACCGCCTCCTCACAACGAGCGGCGGCTTCCCGACGGTCGTCGGTCCCACCGGACACGATGAGCATTTCTGTACATAGCGCCATGGTGACATCATTGAGGCGCGCTTCGCGCACCTCATTGCGCAGGAACAGGATCGACTCTTCAATTTCCAGGGCATTGCCAGCAGTACGCCCGAGTACTTCATTCATGTCGGTAATGACTGCGTGCGTCCGGAGCCCCGCTTTCGCCGCCGTGGCAATAATGCTACTGGCCAGTTCACGGGCACGGTCCATCGATTCCATGAAGGCACCGCTGCCGACTTTCACGTCCATTACGAGGCCCTGCAGGCCTGCGGCAATTTTCTTGGAAAGAATAGACGCTGTGATGAGTGGAACAGATTCGACCGTACCGGTGACATCGCGAATCGAATAGAAGCGCCTGTCCGCCGGCGCCAGGTCCGGCGTCTGACCAATAATCGCACAGTTTACAGCCGCGACCACGTCGCGGAACGTATCGAGATCGGGCGTTGCGTTGTAGCCGGGGATCGACTCTGCCTTGTCCGTCGTACCGCCAGTGTGGCCGAGCCCCCTGCCTGAAATCATCGGCACGTAGCAGCCGCAGGCAGCCAGTATCGGCGCCAGCAGGAAACTGACCTTGTCGCCAACGCCGCCTGTCGAATGCTTGTCGACGACCGGCGCGGTGTAGACCTCGGGGTCCCACTCAAGAACCGTGCCCGACGCTGCCATCGCCAGCGTCAGCTTCGCGGCCTCGTCGAAACTCATGGAGTTCAGGAACACGGCCATCGCCAGTGCCGACACCTGTTCGGCCGGAAGGCTCTCATCGGCAAGACCGTCAACGAAGAACTGGATTTCCTCGTCGCTGAGCTCACCGCCGTCACGTTTCTTGCGTATTACATCCGTGAATAACATGTTGTTCCCTACTCAAATCCGCGCAATGGCAATGTGTCACCACGCTGCAGCCAGTTTTCTGCGGGGTAGTCGCACTGTCGATCGATCACGTGCAGCGTATACGCGTGGCGCGATTTCGCAGAGCGATTAGCGGCACTCAAATGCGGCATGCGGCCATCGAAAATAACCAACGTGCCGGCCGGCGCTTCGGCGGCGACTTTACGATCCTCGGGCCATGGCGTGTCGTCCAGCGTATCGGTAACGAGTTTGCCATCAGCCTTGCGGTAATTGCGCTTCTTCAGCGGCAGTTTGTGGCCACCGGGAATGAAATGCATACAGCCGTTTTCAAGGGTTGCGTCTTCAAGCGCAAACCAGAAACCGATGCAGGACTCGGGCTCGGTATAGATGTAGGTGGAGTCCTGATGGCAGACCACTTCGCCACCGATCTGCGGCGGTTTGAAGATGTACATCGACTGCAGGATAACCGGGTCGACGAAGCCCACTCGCCGAGCCAGTTCGGCCAGTTCCGGCGTGCGTGAGAACGCGTCAAACACCGGGTCCAGGTCGTGCATCGCGTGACCCATTTTGTTCAGGCAGTGCTCTTTCGCCTGCCGCAGTTCGCCTGCTTCATTGAACGCATCATCCTCAAGGAAGAATCGAATCTTGTCGCCTGAGTCGATGAAATAGCTGTCGTCGAGCTGCGTTTGCCGGGTCGTGGAGAATACGCTGCGCACTTCCGCCGGGTCGAAGTCTGCTACCAGCTCGGTGGCCCGCTGCCGGAGCCGCCGACAGGCCGCCACCGGCATGAAGTCGCGCAATACCAATACGCCCGCCTTGTGAAATCCGGCGACCATCTCCTCCGTAAGACATCCTCCGGCAGGCGCCGCGAATGTCGGAATTTCATCAAGAATATCAACGGATATAGCCATTAGCCGTCACCTTAGATCACCAATAAAAACCAAACAAGCAAGGCAATTCGGTATACTTGCGCGCACTCCAATTCAGTCTGAATTGTTAACACTACTTTAATCTTTCCCGAGGGAACAATAATGAAGAACGTTGGGATAAAAGGGGTGTCAGTCGCCTGTATCGCCGCGTCACTGGCAATATCGCCGCTGGCACTGGCGCAGGACGATGATGCGCTTATTGAAGAAATCATGGTCACCGCCACCAAGCGGGAACAGAGCATCTACGAAGTCCCGGTCGCTGTCAGTGCATTCCAGGGCGACCAGCTCGCACAGCAAGGCATCGTCGATATTATCGACATCGGCAAATTTGTGCCCAACCTCAACATCACCCAGTTTTCGGCGGGCCACAACTCGTCGTCGAATCCATTTATTCGTGGCATCGGCCTGCAGGATCACCTGATCACGACCGACCCGGGTGTCAGCGTTTATGTCGATGGTGTGTACCTCGGTCGTCAGGTTGGCCAGAACTGGAGCATCTCGAATATTGAACGCATCGAAGTCCTGCGTGGACCTCAGGGCACGCTGTATGGTCGAAATTCTATTGGTGGCGCCATCAACATCATCACAAAAACACCGGGGGAAGACCCGGGCGCGAAGGTTGCCCTCGAGGTGGGTAGCCGTGATCGTCTGAACGCCGACTTCTATGGCGACGCACAACTGAGCGATAACGTCGCGGTGTCGCTGACTGGTGGATTCAAGAAGCGCGGCGGTGTTGGTACGTTCCTGAACCTGCCGAATGCCGGCGTAAGAGTTGGCGAGAACGAAGAAGTCTATGGGCGGGTGGCGTTTCGCTTTAATGTGAGCGACGACGCAACGATTACGATCGCAGGTGACGCTAACGACGGCAAGGGCGGTCTGCGCCCCTATACGACGTTGATCGACGAGTTGCCTGGCGGTGCGGTTTACGCCGCCGGCTACCGCAACTCGGACGTATCGAGAGACCCGTACGACAACAACACGGGACAGGCGAGCCAGGCACTGGTGACCAACAAGGCCTCAGGCGTCGCTGTTACCCTGGATTGGGACGTGACCGATACCTACAACACCAAGGTCATCGCCAGCTCTCGCAAATCGGAATACAAGTCCGGCCTGGACGACGACAGCTTTCTTGACGACCTCCTGTCCTTCCCGGAAATCGGCGACGCCGACCAGCTGTCAGTCGAATGGCAGGTCAGCGGCAATTTCGACGACTGGGACTTTGTCTCGGGCCTGTACTACTTCACAGAGGACGGATCGAACAACCAGGACCCTACGGTGTTCCTGACGTTCCCGGGCACGTTCTATCTGCAGCAGGACGTTACGAGCCAGGCGGTGTTTGCCAACTTTGGCTATAACCTCAGCGACAAGACGCGCTTCTCTGCCGGACTACGCTATACCGAAGACCAGAAGGATGCAGAGACCAACGTTGGTAACGGCCTGTACCTCGACTCGCGCGACTTCGATGAACTCAGTTGGGAAGTCGCTGCAAACCATTCATTCGACAATGGCTTGAACATCTACGGCACGATCCAGAACGGCTACCAGTCCGGCCAGTACCCGGCGCGCCCGTTCTGCCTGTTCGGCGATGGTGACGGACCGGGGAATGACAACGACTGCTTCAAGGCCACCGATAACATCACGGCCACGAACTATGAGATCGGCATCAAGGGACAGCCCTTTGACGGATTCCAGATGAGCGCTGTCGTATTCTTCACGCAGTACTCCGATCTTCCGTACCAGATCAGCACCACGACGGGCGGCGGTTTCAATACCACCAACGCTATCGTCGATCAGGACTCAACAGGGTTCGAATGGGAAAGCACGTTCCATGTTACGGACAGCTTCCTGTTCCACGCGACGCTTGGCTACATCGATGTCAGCATCGATTCGACAGCAGGTATTCCGCTGCCGACGGCAGTCGCTCCGCTTACGCCCGAGTTAACTGCCTCGCTTAGTCCGGAAGTCCATTTTGATATGGATAGCGGTGGAGAATTTGTTGTGCGCGTTGACTGGTCCTACCGCGACGAAATGTACGGCGAACCGACGAGCGACCCGGGTCGCCTGACAAAGATCGACAGCCGCGACCTGATCAACTTTGATATCGCGTATCACACGGCTGATGGCATGTGGACAACGGCGCTCTACGGTCGCAACGCGACTGACGAGCGTTACGACAATGCGCGCCTCAATACAGGTGATTACCTGTTGCGCATTCTCAGCAACGACGTGAGTGAGTTTGGCCTGCGCTTTGTCAGAAACTTCTGATGTAGCACGAGTCTGCAGGACAACAGAGCCGGCCTTGTGCCGGCTCTTTTTTAGCTCGGGAAACGCCAGGGTCCGATGCTACAATGCGCTCCTATGGGGGATATATGATCAGAATAACACGCTGTTTATTAAGTCTTTTTTGGTTATTCACCTTGGCGGGCTGCCAGCCTGATCAGGCGATCCCCGAAGCACCCGTCGAGGCCGCTGGTGACCAGATCGACCTGATCGTCAACGGCGCGCACATCGTAACGATGGATGCTGAGGGAACGATCATTGAAGACGGCGCCGTTGCTATCGACGAGGGCATTATCGTTGCCATCGGCAACGCCGCCGATATCGAAGCGGGTTACTCCGCGGTTGAGACGCTCGATGGTGGCAATCGCGTTGTCATGCCCGGGCTCGTGAACGGTCATTCGCATGCAGCAATGACGCTGTTGCGCGGTGTCGCTGACGACCTCGCGCTGATGGACTGGCTGCAGAACTACATTTTTCCCGCCGAGGTCGAGTTCGTTGATACCGAGTTCGTGCGGATAGGTACGGAGCTGGCCTGCTGGGAGATGATCCGCGGCGGTACCACGACCTTTGTCGACATGTACTACTACCCCGATACGATTGCCGAGGTGGTGGACAGCTGCGGCATGCGTGCGCTCGTTTCAGCAACTGTTATCGACCAGCGCAGTCCCGACGCCGAGAACGCAGTTGACTCCATCGCCAAGGGAAATGGCTTCATCGAGCGTTGGCAGGGAAAGAACTCGCGCATCACACCTATTTTCGGACCCCATGCAAACTACACACTGAATGCCGAGCAACTTCAGGCGACACGTGCAGCAGCCATGAGGTACGGCGTGCCTATCAGCATCCACGTGGCAGAGTCGCCATTCGAGCTGCAGTACTCAAAGGACACGTACGGGACGACCAGCATCGAAGCGTATGAGTCAATCGGTTTCTTCGAAGGCCCGACCATCGCGGCTCATGTTGTCTGGCCGACCGATGCGGAAATCTCGATTCTGGCCGAGCGCAAAGTCGGTGTAATTCACAACCCGACATCCAACATGAAAATCGCATCCGGAATCTCTCCAGTAGCCAGGATGCTCGAGGCCGGTGTGCGTATCGGAATCGGAACCGATGGAGCCGCCAGCAATAACGATCTCGATATGTGGGAGGAAATGCGACTTGCTTCGTTCCTGCAGAAAGTGGATCGCATGGACCCTGAAGTCCTGCCGGCCACCACCGTGCTCGGTATGGCCACGCGCGGCGGCGCCACCGCCATCGGCCTCGGTGACAAGGTGGGCTCACTGGAAGTTGGCAAGCGCGCCGACCTGATTCAGGTCGCATTCGACGATGTGCATCATGTGCCGACGTACGACGTCATCTCTCATCTTGTGTACGTCAATGACGAACAGGACGTTGCATCGGTCATTGTCGACGGCAAGGTCCTGATGAAAGAGCGCAAGATGCTCACAATCGACACTGCTCGGGTTACGACGGAAGCAAAGGCACTTGCCGCTCGTATCCAGGCGGCGCTCGAGACCCGAAACAAGGAGAAATAAAATGACCATAGAAAGCATTGTTGTTCTGCTCATCATCGGTGCCATCGCGGGCTGGCTCGCCGGAAAGCTTATCAAGGGCGGCGGTTTCGGAATTGCCGGCAACATCGTCGTCGGCATCATCGGCGCGATTATCGGCCAGTTTGTCTTCAACCTGCTGGGCGTCTCGGCTGGCGGTATGATTGGAACGATCATCATGGCGACCATCGGCGCGGCGATCCTGCTATTCGTTGTTGGGCTGGTCAAGAAATAGTCTGGGGCCGCATTTATGGGTAGAAATATTGGTGCCGGACTTGTCGGCGTCCTGATTGCGATGCTGTCGGTCTGGCTGGTGCAGAAGATCGGACACGCCGTCTATCCGCCGCAGGCAGATATCGACCTGAACGATTTTGAGGCCGTGAAGGCTTACGTTGCAACGTTGCCGATCGGCGCGTTGCTGTTTGTGGTTGCTTCGTATTTTATCGGCACCACAGTCGGCACTTGTATTGCGTGCGCGATCGGCACGATGTTGCCGAGGATCTATGCGCTTCTGATTGGCTGTCTCATGCTGGTCGCGACAACGATGAACGTCATGATGATTCCGCATCCGACCTGGTTCATCGTTGCGGCGGTTGCTGCCATCGTCATTGGTGCCTGGCTTGGCACGATGTGCAGGCGTGTTATCGCTGGAAACACTGCATGACCGCCATCCAGGATCTCTTGCCCCACAATCATTGTTACGGCTGCGGGAAGGACAACCCGAAGGGCATGCAGATCAAGAGCCACTGGCATGGCGATGAGACAGTCTGTGTTTATACGCCGCGCCCGGAACAGTGTGCCGGACCGAAGCAATATCTATACGGCGGTGCGATTGCCAGCCTGATCGATTGCCACAGCGTTGGTACCGCCATATCGAACTACTACCGGCAGGAAGGCCGCCAACCCGGCGATGGCGAGGAAATCTGGTGCGTGACAGGCAAGCTAAGCGTGGATTACCTGGCACCCACACCCATCGACCACGACGTCACGTTGCGCGCTACGATTGAAGAGTGTGGTGAGCGCAAGACCATCGTACGGTGCCGGTTCTATTCGGGCGGGACACAAACCGCCGAGGGCCAGGTCATCGCGATTCGCGTACCTAATTCCTGGCGGGAATAAAGCTGGTGCCGTAGTCCATCGGCTCGAGACCGAAATGAGCTGCGAGGCTCTGCCCGATATCAGCGAACGTATCTCGACGACCGAGTGAACCTGCTTCGAGCATCTTGCCATAGGCCAGTACCGGGATGTGCTCACGCGTATGATCGCTGCCATGCCAGGTTGGATCGCAGCCGTGGTCGGCACAAAGGATCAACAGATCATCGTCTCTCATGAGTTCCAGAACTTCGGGCAAACGCTCATCGAAATACTCCAGCGCCGCAGCATAACCTTCGACATCGCGCCGATGACCGTACAACATGTCGAAGTCGACGAAGTTCGTGAAAATGATCGACTTGTCGCCCGCGTCTTTCACGGCCTCAACCGTCGCATCAAACAGCGCCGCGTTGCCGCTGGCCTTGATCTTCTTCGTAATGCCCTGGTTTGCGTAGATGTCGGCGATCTTGCCGATACTGATAACGTCCCCGCCCTTCTCGACCAGCTTGTCGAGCACGGTCGGCGCGTGCGGCGGCGTAGTCAGGTCGCGGCGATTGCCAGTCCGCACGTAGGTCTCCGGACCATCGCCCACGAAAGGGCGCGCGATGATGCGACCGATGTTGTATTCGTCGACGAGTTCCCTGGCGATATCGCAGAGCTCATAAAGTCGATCGAGGCCAAAAGCTTCCTCGTGGCAGGCAATCTGGAACACACTGTCAGCTGACGTGTAGACGATAGGCTTGCCGGTACGCACGTGCTCGTCACCAAGTTCGGCGATGATCGTTGTACCCGATGCATGGCAATTGCCCAGCACGCCCGGCAGGTTCGCACGTTCAATCAGCTTGTCCAGCAGCTCGGGTGGAAACGTGTCGGTCTTGCCCGTGAAATAACCCCAGTCGAACAGCACAGGCAGGCCGGCAATTTCCCAGTGGCCGCTCGGCGTGTCCTTGCCGCTCGACATCTCTGCCGCATGGCCATAGGCACCGATAATCTCGACGTCGGTGTCGGCGCCGGCCGCGAACTCACCGGTACTCTCAGCGCCCGCGTGGAACAGGCCCATTTGCGCAAGATTCGGTAATTTCAGGGGGTGACCGGACTCGGCACGCACGCGCGCGATATTGCCGAACGTATCAGCGCCGACATCACCGAATTTTTCGGCATCGGCCGTGGCGCCGATACCGAAGGAATCCAATACGAGGATAATTGCTCTGGCCATAGTCCTTTCGTTTCACTGTATGGCGAAGAAAAATCCCGCCAGCGATGCATTCAACAGGTTGACCAGTGTACCTCCAATTACCGCCTTTAGACCAAGTCTTGCTATGTCATGGCGCCTGGAGGGTGCGATGGCACCGAGCCCACCGAGCAGGATGGCTATGGATGCGAGATTCGAAAAGCCACACAGCGCAAACGTCACGACCAGCTGCGTATAGGGCGACAGGGTCTCCTTGACCCCGACGAAGGTGAAGTACGCATAGAATTCATTGATCACGAGTTTCTGACCGATCAGGCTGCCGGCAATCGCGGCCTCATCCCACGGCACGCCCAGCAAGAATGCGATAGGCGCGAACAATTTGCCGAGTATCCACTGCACGGTCAGGCCCTCGATACCGACCAGGCCTCCTCCCAGCTCGAGCAGGCCGTTGACAAGGAAGATGAGTCCGACGAAGGCGACGAGCATGGCACCGACGCCCAGGGCGACCTGCAGACCAATCATCGCGCCATTGCCGATCGCCTCGAAAATATTGACCGGCCTGTCTTCCTCGGCAACGACTTCGGGTTCCGGTCGTTCGTTGTGCGGCACGGTCTCGGGTATCAGGATCTTCGCCATCATGAGCCCGCCCGGCGCCGCCATAAAACTGGCCGTGATCAGGTACTTGAGTTCAACGCCCATTTGCGCGTAACCCATCATGACGGCACCCGCTATCGTCGCGCAGCCACCGGTCATCACGGCGAACAGCTCCGACTGAGTCATACCCTTGAGGTAGGGTCGAACGACAAGCGGCGCATCCGTGTGGCCCACAAAGATATTGGATACGGCCGATACCGATTCGGCGTGACTCGTGCCAAGCAGCCGGTGCAGCCAGCCACCGAGCGTGCCCACGACTCGCTGCATGATGCCAAGGTAATACAGCACTGACATGAGCGCGGCGAAGAACACAATAACGGGCAGCACATTGAACGCGACCGTGAAACCCAGCGACGCCTCTATTTTTGTACCGAAGAGAAACTCGATGCCGTGCCTGCCCTGGTTGATCACGAACTGGACACCCCGCACGACTTTGTCGAGGACCGCGCCGCCTTGCGGGACATACAACACGATCGCAGCCACCGTCGCCTGAATCGCAAATGCGATGCCGACCGTGCGGATCCTGATGGCGCCACGGTTGGACGACATCAGGTACGCAATGCCCAGGATCGTCGCAACGCCTATAAGACTCATTCCTGCCTGCATTTAAGACTCCAGTTCGAGATAGCGGTCAGGTCCGACGCCCTCGTAATCTATTCCGGTATCCCGCCAGCCCCTGCGCAGATAGAACGCATAGGCCGGTGTTGTCGGGTCCGTACGAAGACGCACGGGACCAGGTGCCTGGCGCCGCAGGTATTCGACAGCCTCCTCAAGCAGGTCCTTCCCCATTCCGTAGCCGGATTTTTCGGGCAGGACGAACAACGCATTGATCTCACGCGTGTGCCCGGTCGCCAAAGAAAAACCCTCTACCCGGTCACCGCAGATAGCACACCAGCCAGCCACCTCCCCCGCCTGCAGCTGCTCTGCAACCCGCTCACGTGTAATCCCGATCTCACGTAGCTGATCATCGCTCATGTGATTGTGCTGGACAGAGGTTCGCACCTCGAAGATAGCATCCATATCGTCGACGCACATTGGCCGGATCGCGTGAACCACCGGGCGGTGATCAATATAGGAATCAATACCGCTCAACTCCGGGCCGACCGACACAAACCGCCATCCCAGGGCTGCGCAGGCTTCCCGGTCCCAGGGACCATCTCCGTAGTAGGTTACGGATCCGAGGTCGTCGCCGAGCTGCCCCAGCGCGATTTGCATGATCCCCGTCCGTTCACGGTGATCGTTGGCGGTTGCCAGCGGGATGTTTGCATAGTCGATACCGGCCGACTGGAGTTTCAGCTCGGCGCTCTCGCGCCACCCGCCGGTTGCAATGGCGACAGCATGTGATTCAGATTCAGAAAGTTCCAGCAGCAGCCTGGATGCGCCCGGGACCTCCTTGAACGGCCCGTTTGTATCGATGTGGTCGCGTAATAGCGCCACAAAGTGAGACTTGATTTCATCCATCGGTTCCCGGGCAACGGGGATATCGTTATCCGCGAGGATCTGCGACAAGATACCTGTGTCGGTAACGTAGTCATAGGCGTGCAGCGACGGTCTCAGTTGAACCGGTCCCAGCACCGCGCTAACCGCTGCCCGGTAAAGGGCGTCGTCGACGGCCGCGGACTGCAATAGCGTGCCGTCGATGTCGAAAATAATGGCATGCACAAAAAACCCTGCCCTGCTAATGAATTCCTGGCCCGAGGAAACCAACGATAACCGAAAGTGCCCGTTATTGGCGCAGTCGCCACGGCGGGTATCGCCTGTTCTCACCACCATGAAAAATGCAAATGACGTTGCCGGCCGGGTCGCGTAAATAAGCCTCGCGCCAAAGCCAGCGCTGGTCGACCGGCTGTGACTCGAATACCAGTCCCGCGACTTCCAGCTCGCGAACCCGGGCGTCCACATCGTCCACTTCGAAATATAGGGTCACGCCGGTTGCTTCGGCAAGTTCATCAACTGCGTGTATGGACAGCGTCGCGCCATTGTCCGCCTCGAATCGCGCATAGCGCGGCGGGCTGTCTACGATCTGTACCAGCCCGAGTACCTTATAGAAGGCAACAGACGCGTCGTAATCAATGGTCGGGAGAGTGACCTGGTTTAGCTCCATGCGGCCCCGCACCAAAAGGCCCAATATACCTGATAGGCCAGCAGGCGAACGAGGCACGCAGCGTATTAGAGGCCTATATCCTGCTTGACCTTCTCTTCGGCTTTCTTGAGATCCGACTGGAGTCGGTCCAGCTCCTGTTGCAGCGGTCCCGTCAGGACTGCAGTTTCGGCTTTGAGTTCGATCGAAGGAATCGCAGCAACTATATTGACGGGCGGCGGCACCGGTTCAGCCGGCGCGCGCCAGTTTACGATAGCAATCAAGGCAACAGCTGCGGCTACACCAGTGATCGTGCTCGCCCACCCGAAAAGTGGTGGCCTGGCCACGGGCGCCGGGTAACTCTCTTCGAACTCGGGCGTTACGGCACGCAATGATGCTTCGATACGACGATCGAGCTCATCGGATACCGACACATCAATTCGCTGTGCGTCGTCGTGCAGTTGTCTGGCTAACTTATCCATAGGCTTCACTTTGTTGGGCGGCACCGTTCAGGTGCGTTTCAAGCACACGCCGCCCTCTCATCAGGTTGACTTTGGTCCAGGACGCAGAGCGGTCCAGGGATTTGGAAATATCACTGATCGACATGTCTTCGGCATAGCGCAGCCACATGGCCGCGAACACGTCGTCGTTGAGCAACTGGCGCGCATTGAGCCACAGATTGTCTGTCTCGGAGTCGGCGATGCACTGCTGCAGAGGGTCGTTTTCTTCGTCACGCAGATCGCCGATCTCTACGAGATCCGGACCGCGCGACTTGGCGGCATTGCGAATCGCAATACGATACAGCCAGGTGCTGAAACGCCAGCGCGGATCATAGGAGTGCAGGTAGCGAAAGGCGGCTATCAATGTGTCCTGTAACACGTCCTCCGCATCCGCATAGCTCGGGCTACGCGTCAGTAAAAAGCGCAGCAGGCGCACTCTGTAAGCACGCACGAGGTCCGCGAATGCGTCCGCGGACCCCGCTTTAGCGGCGGCAATCAGTTTGAGTTCGTCACTCACTTAGCGTCCGAACAACGAGATCCGGGGCGATTGCCAGTGAAATGCTGAGGTTGTTCCCACTGGCTTCAACCTTGGTGCCCTGTAATACAGCAACCGTTTCCTCGTCCACGTCATCACTGAAGGACATCAGGCTTACCAGGCCACGAACCACGCTGGCCAGCGATTCGGCCATTTCAGGCTCGGTTGTCACCAACCTGGCCTCCAGCGCGAGTTTGTCGGCGGCCGCGGCCATCATGAACGCGACCTGCTTGGTGTTGCGCAGAATATTGGAATCCCAGTCCGAGTCGCCGCCATCGCTCATCGCCGCAGAGTTCATGCCCGCCTGCAACAGTGTTTTCTCGGCGGATAGCACCAGCAGGGCACCATCGTGGCTCTTCCTGCCCGCAATCTTACCGTTGTTGGCAAGCAATCCCTGCATCTGCTCCTCAGCGCCGGTAATCAGGATCTTGTTCTTGAGCGCCAGGCTGACCCAAGCCTCATCTTCGAGCGACTCGATGTCTATTTCGATGTCACCATCAGACAGGTTCAGGCTCTCGTGGTCGTCTGTGCCAGAAAAATGGTAATAGGTTTTGCCTGAGGCTTTGATCGGAGTGAGATCACCATCGGCGGCAACGAAGGCCATTATCTTATCCCGGGTCTCCTGGCTGAAGTTGCCTTCAAACAGGATTACAGGCCCCGAGCCTTCGAGCGAAAACGCCGTCATGCTGTCGAGCTCTTTGTCCAGATCCACACCGACGTCTTCCTCGATATCGGAAAATGCCTCGTCCTGAAGCCACGCATAGACACTCTGGCCCGGCCCGTCCTTACGCATTTGCTCGAGATCAATGTGAAAATACCAAACGGCCGACCCCGGGAGGTCCTCAACCTCCGCAGTAGCCAGGACCGGCACGGTCAAAAGCAGTCCAACAACCAGGATCTTCAGATAACGCATCGACATACCCTCAAATAAAGTTCTTATATCGTTATAGGGGCGGTCGCCGGACTCGGTTACACCTCAAGCTGATTTTTTTCTGCTGGTCATGTAACTCACACCATAGGTCAGCACCAGTCCGGTGGTGAAACCCGGGATTGCCTCGTACAGGCCGTGGTAGTCAGCCTTGAACCAGGTCAGCCAGGCGACGCTCGCCAGGAATCCTCCGGACATGCCGGCAAGCACGCCCTCCCAGGTGATGCGTTTGTAATAGAGGATACCCAGTATAACCGGGCCGAACGCCGACCCGAGTCCCGACCACGATGCCAGTACGAAATGGAAAATCACGCGTGGCTCCTGGATGCCCAGCACGACGGCGATGATGCCAATCACGATCGTCACGATCTTGCCGTAGCTTGCCAGGCGTGCGTCGCTGTCATTGCTGCCCATGATCTTCTGGTAGGTATCACGAACCACCGACGAGGATGCCAGAAGCAGTAACGAATCGACGGTGGACATGATTGCGGACAAAACCACCACAAGCAGCATCCCGGCAATTATCGGGGGGAACAGATTGTTCGAGATGACCGGGAAAATTATCTCCGGATCGTCGAGTCCCGGATACAGAGCGCGACCCGCGACTCCGGCCGTCACGGCTCCGGCCGTGAAAATAAACAGGACGACCAGCGACACAATGCGCGCCTTCCGGATCTCCATGTCATCGCGCGCCGACATGTAGCGAATCAACAATTGCGGCACGCCGATAAACGGCAGGCCGATCGCTACAAAGCTCGCTATGCCAATCCAGACAGGCTTGCCGGTGAATGCGAACAGGTCGAGCAACGCAGGGTCCTGCTGAGAAAGAGAGAGCTTTACCTCATCCCATCCACCGGACGCGATAATAGCTGCTGTCGGCACCGCTATGAGGCCCAGCAACATGAGTACACCCTGCACGACGTCAGTATAGGACACCGCCTTGTAGCCACCGACAAACGTGTACCCAATGATGAACACCGCGCCGACGATGACGCCCGTCGTGTAATCCATACCCAGGAAACTTGAGAACGCCTTGCCCGACGCCACCATCTGCGCCGTCACATACGTCGTCACCATGACCAATATGATCAGTACGGCAACACCGCGAACCAGGTGCCATTGATCCTGAAACTTTGCCGCAAGCACATCCGGGACCGTGATCGCATCGGTCTCATCGCCCAGTTTCTTGAGCTTGCGCGACACCAACCCCCACGACAGGCCGATGCCGAGGATCTCACCAACGACGACCCAGTAAGCCTGCGCGCCTACCGCATAACCCATACCCGACAGGCCAAGCAGCAGCCAACCACTTTCGCCCGTCGCATTGGTGCTGAACGCCACTACCCAGTACGGCAGTTTTTTGCCTGCGAGATAGAAGCCCGACAGCGTGTGCGTTTCGCGGCGACTCCAGATCGCCAGCGCAGCCAGGATGCCGAGATAAACAATGAGTACAGTGACAGTTGTGGACATAGGCGCAGCGTGCTCTGAAATCAGCCGATGGGAGACCCGGGAGGCACCGTTGCCGGAATGAGCGTCTTTATGGCATCCGGGTTATCCATGAGACGCCGGATCTCCTGTTCTGCGAAACGGTATTGGGCGCGTGCTGCACGATCGCGCGAACTGCGTCCCGACAACCAGTCCTGCAGCTCAGTTACTGCCGCGTATGCGCGAGCTCGCACGTCGCCGTCAGCACCTTCATCAAATGCCAGCGCCATCAATCCATACAGGACCTGCATATTGGTCTGACGCTGGATCGCCGCTTCGATGCCACTCCCGGGTTCTGCGTACCAGCTGGCGCTGAGCAGGCCCTGGGCAATGGCATCGAAACCGATCGATCCTGCGCGCTCGAGACGTGCTGCCCTGCTCGGGTCGAGCAAAACCTGCAGCGTCAGGACAACCGAGCTACGCGCGGGTGCGATCGCATCGAAATTCATGCCGGTGTTACCCGCGAAGGTCTCACGGGATTTAGGGTCGTTCGGCACGCGCGGCGTGATCGCATCAACCAGGCTCTGCGGCAAACCCAGAACCTTTGGGTCCAGCGTTGCCAGCAACGCATCAATAGCTTGCTGCTGGCGTGCCACAGCCACCGGGCGGGCATCAGCCTGTGGATCGGCGCGCAAGCGGTAGCTGAAATACTGCCCACCTATGAGTTTGCCAACTGCCTGAATCTGGAACCGGTGCAGCAGATAGATCGGCACCAGGGTTTCTTCAATAGTCGCCAGTGGTCGTCCGATCCGAATATTGCGCTCCGAAAATCGCTGCAGGGCAATTTCGCGAACCCGCATCAGATGCTCGAGCTCGGCAATAGCATCGGCACCATTGTCCCAGAGATTGCCATCCGGATGTGACGTGGAAACCGCACGAGAATCCATGTCGGAGACGTATTTGAAACCCTCGCGGAACGTTTCGTGCAATATTTCCAAACGCCCTTTTGTACGATCAACGCCATCTGGAAAATCCTGGTACGCATAGAGCACCGTCCGCTTATCCCATTCCCCTATGCCAATGTCATAGGCTTCCGACAGGTCGAGATCGCCGTATGCAGTGATGCGAACCAGCGGCGCAGGGTAATCCATCACCGAGGAGCGATCCTGGGTGCTGGCAGCGAAGTTGTGCTCGAAACCAAGCGTGTGGCCGACCTCATGTGCGGACAACTGGCGAATCCGTGCGAGCGACATCTCCAGCATTTCGGGCGGCACCGACCCGTCATCGTAGGGGGCCAACAGGCCTTCGGCGATCAGGTAATCCTGCCGGACACGCAGCGAACCAAGCGACACGTGCCCTTTTAGAATCTCGCCTGTGCGCGGGTCGAGAACGGACGATCCGTAAGACCAGCCACGTGTCGAGCGATGCACCCACTGGATAACGTTGTAGCGCACGTCCATCGGGTCCGCGCCTTCGGGCAACATCTCCACCCGGTAGGCATCTTTGTAGCCTGCCGCTTCGAACGCCTGGGCCCACCATCGCGCACCATCGAGTAACGCAGACCTTACGGGCTCGGGCGCGCCTCGATCCAGGTAGTAGATTATGGGCTCAACTGCCTCGCTGACCTCGGCGGAGGGATCCTTCTTCTCCAGCCGATGGCGACGGCCGAAATCCTTTATCAGCTGGCCACCGATCGGCGTCGCATAGTCAGCAAACCCGCCGGTGTCATAGTGCAATCCGATCACCCCGGCGCGCGGATCGTAAGGAAGCGGTTCGTAGTTGTCGTCGGGTAAACGAATGAACGAGTGGTGGACATGGACTGTCAGTGCGGTGCTGTCAGGAACAACGGTCGGGAGATGCGGCCCGGTCGCACTGCCGACAAGCGTGATGATTGCCTCAACCTCGGTGTTATCCGGAAATGCTTTCGTGCGTGGCAGGAAGATGGCGGACCGTGAATCGTCCACGCTGAATGTGCCTTCGCCCGCAGCTGCCAGACGCGCACCCAAAGCATGCGAATCACGAACAAAAAAAGCGGTGGCATCAATAATCGTCGACGCCGTGTCACTGTCAATATCGGTAAAGCCCCAGATCACGGATCGGGCGAACGATTCCGTGATCGCCTGGCGCTCGTCGGCGTTGTCGCTGCGCGCGCGATACTGGAGATTGTCTTCCACGAGCAAGATCTTCGGTCCGCTGCGCATGAAGCGCACGATTTTCGTCGCACCAAGCTGTCCACGATCAAGCCCGAGGTCATTTGAGCCTACACCTCGTGGCAATGAAGTCTGGTATATGAATGGCACGTCGAATTCCTCGACGCGCACCAGCATGCGACCCGTTTCCTCATCCCACCATGTGTCGATGAATCCTTCGAAGGACTCGTATGCGGTCACATCGATCGACGGCTGCTGGGCGGAGATCTGCCCGGCGGGGAGCAGCAGATACAGGACGAGTGTCCAGCACAGGAAACGGTTTGGCATGACTTCTCCTTGCGGTCCTAAGGGCGGTCCGACGCAAACAATCAATCAGGACTGGCGCGTAATGCGGCCGGCTATAATCCCTGAGACCAGCACGAAGAGCCCCATTCCAAGCAGATACTCCGGATAGGATCGCGTGATGCCGCAGTAGTAGACACCTGCTATCACAATCACCTGGAATGCGTTGACGAACAGGCTGTCACGCTTCTTGGCTTTGGGGAAACGAATTCTCGAGATCATCAGCAGTGCGAGCACAAACATCATGACAGGCAGATAGAGATGTAACGGCAACACAGCCGCAACATCCGGGTGATAAATCAAGACGAGAATCACCGCCGGTACGAGCCCACCACCCGCAGCCGTTATTGGCACGCCAGCAAACCAGCCAGTGCCAGGTTGATCGGAAGTCAGGTTGAATCGCGCCAGACGCATCGCGCCAGCCAGCGCGAAGACGGCAACGGCAAGCATCAACACCCAGAATTGTCCCGATTCGTACTCGACACCACCGATCTCCATGCCGGCATTCAGAATCAGCACGGCAGGCGCGACGCCGAACGAGACCAGATCCGCCATGGAATCGAACTCAGCACCAAAGTCGGAAGTTGCATTGAGGAGGCGCGCGGACAAGCCGTCCATCACATCGAGCAATGCGCACCAGACGACAAGCCATGCAGCGAGTTCCAGTTCGCCCAGCTGAGTCGTCATAATTGACCCAATTCCGAGCAACAGGCTCAGCGCAGTGAATGCGTTGGGTATGGTGTAGCGAAGGCGGCTGCTCAAGGGCTTTCAACCTCTTGTTATTGGTGGGCCCATTTTGCATCCGGTGGCTTTGATTATCCACCAATCTACTGGCTTTAGGTCAGCCACCCCACCAGCTGGTACCCCTAACATTGGCCCCAGTGCCAGTAATGCCAATAGGACCACGCGGCACGATCAACTGCATTCGCATCCCGTCGCGGTCGATTTCGATCACCACCTCTTCGCCAGGCTCACCCTGCATCGTCTGGTTGCGGAGATCCGACATGCTGAATACCCGCTCCCCGTTGTAACTCACGACCTGGTCTCCCGCCTGCATCCCGGCACGGGTTCCTGGCGACCCGCCCAGGACCTGCGTAACGTTGACCGCCGTCGGCTGCCCCTGTACCTCGAGATAACGAGCATACGCATCATCGCCGATTTCGGACCGAAGAATGGACTGGGTGGAGCTCATGGGCGCGAACCTGTCGAACGTCTCCCCATTGCGTTCCGCTTCCCACGCAGCCTGCATGGCCTTGTACTGTGCCTCGGATTCCTGCTGCAGGATCCGCCGGGCCTCATTCTCAGAAAAGCCGCCCTCCACCATCCTGCTGACCCGGCGTTCCTGGTAGCGAATTACCCACTCCCGCGTCCCAGCGGATGGGCCGCGGGCTGCCTCCCGCACGCGTTCTGCCGACTCCCGCCGATCAGCTACCGCGCGATTGCCAGAACCCTCCAGTCGTTCGATCTCCTCGAACAGCATGGCCAGCGTATCTTCGAGCGCGATTCGGGCTTCACGCTCCTCGGCAATAATTTGCTCAAGGCGCGCAAGCCTGTCTTCGGCACTCGTGCTCTCAGGCAGCGCGCCAGTCTCAGTCAACGGCAGCGCGCGACCCGTAGTCGCATCCTCGCCACCAATCCAGGCGCCGACAGTCAATCCGGCAAGCAGGCTGATGACCACAGCAAGGGCAATCCTGTTCATGCGGAACCCCGATTTACTCCGCGATCTGCGCAGCGACGACCTCTGCCGGGCAGCCCGATCCGGCCGCGTACGGCCCCATCCCGGTATTCACGCTGGCGACCCCTCCAGGGGCTATCTGCCCACTGATGCTGAATCGTTTCTGCTGCGCGCCGCCCGAACCATCGTTGTACTGAATGGCCACCTGTACGCCCATGACCTTCACGGAAGTCTCATTTCTAACCGAAACGACAAGATTGTCGCTGTTATCGGCTGAGCATGCGTGATTAATGTAAGCACCCGGATTCGATGGCAGATCCAGGCGGACAAGCTCACCGGTTGCCGCCGCACCGTACTCGCCGCCAGCCTGGGCGACAACCTTGAAGTGCTGGATCGCCTCGGGGAAGTTTCCACGCGCCTTGGCGATGTCACCGAGCGCGTAATGCGCAGGCGCGGTCGGCAACAGCGCGATACTGTTTTCGAGGTCCACAACCGCCGCATCTATCTGGCCAAGCTCCTTCCTCGCGAGTCCACGCTGCAGGTGGTAGTAGAAGAAATTGTCACGGCGATCGATCGCCCGGCCGTAATTGGTCACGGCCATGTCAAATTTGTCTTCGACAAGACGAATATCGCCCCGCAGCGAATGAAAGTGCGCTTCATCGGGAAACAGCTTCAGCGCCTGGTTTGCCTTCGCAAGCGCTTGCTCGACGTTCTTTTCGGCGAGCGCCTTGCGGCCTTCATCATAGGCCTCATACGCCGGCTTTAGCTGGTTGGTCTTGCGCATTACGGCCTGGTATTCGCGCTCACCGCGCATCCCGCCAGGCGGCAGGGTGCTGGCCGTCGCAACGTTCGCACGGACGCGTTCACGTGACGGCGGGTGGCTTGCAAAGAGCCCGCTTAACCAGTCGGAGCGGCGGTCCTCACTGAGCCGCACAAATGTCTCCTGGAGGGCCACGGCTCCCTGCGGGTCATAGCCGGCTTTCGACATGTACTGCATGCCGTAAAGGTCGGATTCAAGCTCGGCACTGCGGCCGTACTTGGCCAGGCCCGCCTGCGCGAGCACATTGGCTCCGCCGACGATCAAAGCGCCGTAGTCGCTGTCATTGGCCGCGATAGCGGTACCCATAACACCGACCTGGATAATCATCGCTCGTGACTGCTGCTGGGCCGTGTGCCGCGCAGCGGCATGTACAGCCTCATGACCGAGTACAGCAGCAAGTTCGGCTTCAGATTCGATTTCCGTCAGCAAGCCGCGGTTGATCGCAATCTTGCCGCCGGGTAAAGCCCAGGCATTGGGTACCGTGTTGTTCAGCACGACGAACTCGTAAGGCAAATTGACGCCACTCTGAGACGCAACATTTTGCCCAACCCGCTGCACATAGGCCGTCAGTTCCGGGTCGATATCGTAAACGCCGCCCTGTGATTGCTGCATCGGCGAGTAGTTTTGTTTACCCATCTCGATTTCCTGCGCAGTACTCATCATCACGAATTCGCGCTGGCCGGTAACCGGGTTAATCGAACATCCCGTCGCTATCAGTAAACTGAGCAGCAGGAAAATAGTTGCCTTTCGCATTACGTCACCCTCATCATCATGGGTCCAAGTATACCGCCATAGAAACCACCGATATCAGGAGATAGAAAATGGGATTGTTTGACTTTGTAAAAGACGTTGGCCGCCAGATATTCGACACCGATGCCGAAGCTGCCGACAACATCAAGAATCACCTGGAGGTAAAAACCCACGGTCTCAGTAACCTGGACGTCCAGTTCGACGATGGCACCGTGACCATTTGTGGCGACTGCACCAACCAGGCCGTTCGCGACCAGGCCATCCTGATTGCCGGCAACATCCAGGGCGTGGAAAAAGTCGTCGCCGACGATCTCCGTGCACCCAAACCCAAGCCGGAAGAGCCGGAAGAAAAAGCCGAAATCTATGAGATCGTCAGTGGCGACACGCTGGGCGCCATCGCCAAGCGTTACTACGGCAATGCCTCGAAGTACATGAAGATATTCGAAGCCAACAAGGACATCATTTCTGACCCGAATAAGATCTATCCCGGCCAGAAAATCCGCATTCCGCTCGACAACTAGTTCACAAGGGGACAAACATGGACCTTATGGATCTGTTGAAAACGTCGGGCGGCGGCGACAGCGTTGGCCAGCTGGCCAAGGCCGTAGGCCTTGGGTCATCGGACACATCGAAACTCGTTGAGTCACTGGCGCCCGCGCTGATGCGCGGGCTGCAACAGAACACGGCGAACGACGATGGGCTGGCCGGCTTCCGCCGGGCCCTCGAAACGGGTGGTCATGATCGGTATATCGACAACCCGTCGCTTATGGGCGCTGCCGAAACCCGCGCAGATGGCAACAATATCCTTGGCCATATCTTTGGCTCAAAGGATGTCAGCCGGAACGTCGCGGCCAAGGCTGCGGAGGACACCGGCATCGACGCCAGCCTGATCAAGAAGGCGCTGCCATTGCTTGCATCGCTCGCCATGGGCGCCATGAGCAAGAAGACCTCGGCCGGACGTGACGTCGCCCCATCGGTGGAGAGCGGCGGACTGGGCTCGCTGGGCGACCTGCTGGGCAAAGTCAGCGGCTCTGGGGGGCTCGACGACATCCTTGGGATGGCGCGCAAGTTCTTCTAGCAACAAACGGCCCCACACCCACGGGGCCGTATCTTCTCTGCGTAAGGGGTTTTCCCGATACCCCGCAGGCACCAGCAAGGCCAAACTGTGGCCATGAATATGGACGCAAGAACACTCATGACGGAGTTGCGAGAGGACCACCGCAACATGACCGTTGTACTGGACCTTCTCGATGGACTCATCGAGGAGATAGACGCTGACAAAGACCCGGATTTCGAGCTGTTCGATGAAATCATGCGTTACATGACGGTCTACCCGGACGCCGTACATCACCCCAAGGAAGATATCGTCTATGGGCAGTTGCGCGAGGCGCGACCCGATCTCACCGATGATCTGGACCATGTGCCCGACGACCATAGCGACATTGCGCACCTTGGGTCGCTGTTGCGCGACGAGGTAGAAGCCGTGATTGCCGGCGCCGCGGTGCGTCGCGAAAGAATGATTGAGGACGCCGCCGCCTACGTGAACCGTCTGCGCAATCATATTCAATGGGAAGAAAAAGACCTCTTCAGACGCATCGACAAGATGCTTGAGGCAGACGCTATGCAGATCGATGTATCCGCTTATGAGCACATCAAGGACCCGGTATTCGAACTCGAGATTGAAGCCGGCTTTCGCAGGCTGCTCGCCAGCCTCCGCTAGCGAACCTCTAGAAGTACCAGGCTACCTGCGCGAACACGCCTGCATCCACTGACAGGTAACGATTCGCGACTGCGGTTTCAATACCCCCAAACTCGCTGCCGTTAGCGCCGATCGGCAGGTTGAGGCTGCCCAGTAGCGTCATATTGTCGGACAGGCTGTAACTCGTCACAAACTGGAACAGCGCGCTGGGATCGCCGACGTTCACGAGCAGGGTCGGCGTCACCGACCACAACGGTGTCATCTCGACCAGGACATTGGCCGCCACGTAATGGCGCCCTGCCGTGAACAGTTCTCCTCGCGCGAGGCGTAACGCCAGATCCGGGTTGCCGGCTATGGCAGCCGGGTCGTAACGGCCGCTGCCTTGCCCGAAGCCGTTGTAGTAGTACTCCACGGCGCCACTCATGTTTTTGCCACCCCAGATCCACGAGTACATCAGGTTAGTGACGAACTGCACACGGGTACCGGAGCTCGCGTCGGTGGCGACCAGGTCGGCGCTCCACACGGCTCCGCCTACCGGGTGTCCTGCACCGATCCCGACGCTTGTGTCGCCATAGCTGTCCGCCACGAGAAGATCGAATTCAGCCAGGCCGGCAAAACCGTGGTACTTGAGGGCCGCCGTCGCCTGGTTTCTTTCCGGGTCGCCAGTCACAGGATTACGGCGAGCAACGTACGCCGCCTGTATGTCATTGCCGTTATCCTGCAGGTATTGCAGATACAGCATGTCGTCGCCGGTCTTGTACTCGGTGTCGATAGCCGTCGGATTGAATGGATTAACAAGGTCCATGGGCGCATAAACCAGCCCATTGCCCCAGGAGAGCGCCTGGCGCCCGAGGCGCACGACGGTCTTCTCGCTCGCGTAGCCAACCCACAATCGATCCAGCCGATGCAGCAAGGCACTATCACCGCCCTCCGTCAGCACATCGGTGAGATTGAACAGCCGACGATCATCATTCGGCAAGCCGCCGCCTGAACTGATCGTGTCACCCTGAAGACCGACCAGCTGATAGGCCGAATCAAAAGTCCAGTCACCGGACTTGAATGACAGGTTCAGCCGCAAGTCCGCCGTAACGTCCAGCGCATTCGCCCCGACCAGGTCTTTAAAGAAACTGTCATCAGGAAAGCTTTGGCCGACCAGTCGCAGCTTGGTATGGCCACCGAACTCGGTTTTGATTTCATCGGCCGCCACGACCGGGGCCAGCAGCAGAAATATGAGTAGGGCGCTACGCGGCATGCTGCTCGACGTCATCGACTATGCGACCGTCCAGCATGCGCACCAGGCGTTTGGCATAGGCCTGAACCCGCTGGTCGTGTGTCGCGATCACGAATGTCGTGTTGTGATGCTCATTGAGTTCGGTAAATAACTCCATGAGTTCGGTGGAGGTCTTCGAATCGAGATTAGCTGTCGGCTCGTCGGCCAGCACCAGCTCAGGTCGCGACACAATCGCGCGTGCCACGGCCACACGTTGCTGTTGTCCACCGGACATCTCGGCCGGCCGCCGGCCCTCGAGGCCCTTGAGCCCAACCTCCTCGAGAATAGCAAACGACTTGTTCCGGCGTTCTGCCGAGGACACACCCTGAACCTGCATGACGAACTCGACGTTTTCCTGCGCTGTCAGCACAGGAATCAGGTTGTACGCCTGGAAAACGAAGCCAATGTTGGCAAGACGCAGGTCGGCAAGTTCGCCCTTGCTCATCTGGTCAATACGTTCGCCCGCAATCCAGACTTCGCCGCTGTCGGGAATGTCGAGTCCACCAATGGCATTCAGCAACGTTGTCTTGCCGCCACCCGAGGGTGACATCAGGCAAACGAACTCGCCTTTCTCAATCTCGACGGTCAGATGATCGAGCGCTTTGATGTCCACGTCGCCCTGGCGGTAGGTCTTGCACAAGTCGATACAACGTACTGCACTCATCATTACACCTTTGTAATTGCTTCAACGGGCTCATAACGCGACGCTCGCCATGCCGGTGACAGGCTCGCAAAAAAGCCGAGAATCATGACGACGACGTTCGACAGAATGACATCATTGATGTCGAGGTTCGGGTACAGCACGCTCGCCGCGCCGAACATTTCCATACCCTTGGCCACCACCGAAATGTCGATGCCGCTTTCGAGCGGCTTGATCGTGGCCCAGGCCAGGAAATCGCCAATCACGAGACCCACGGCCAGCAGCATCATGGACTCAATAAGAATCTGCCCAAGTATGCTCGAGGGTTTCATGCCCAGCGCGAGCATCAATCCGATTTCGCGGATGCGCTCAAATACGGCCATTACCAGTGTATTCACCAGCCCGAACGAGAGCGCCAGGAATATCACTATGACCCAGATCAGCATGAACCCGTCCATCATGCCCATCATCGTGCCCAGGTACGTATCGACTTCCGTCCAGCGGCTGACCCGCACCGAATCGTCAACCAGCCCCACTACCTTGTTATAGACAGGCTCGACATCGCGATAGTCATCGCCGAGGAACACGACTTCGGTAACCGTGTCCCCGATCCGTAACATGTTCTGTGCCGTGTGTTTGCCGACGAACGTATAAGATTCTTCCGTGGCCTCCATCTCTGCGTGAAACAGGCCCACCACGCGAAAGCCACGATCGGCAATCTCGTTATCCGGATCCTGGCTCATCAGCACGACACGCTTGCCCACGCGGGTTTCCAGGGTCTCAGCAAGCTTCGCGCCAAGGACGATGCCTTTGTCGTCCGGCCCCTCAAGGAAACGACCGTCGACATTGTCGTAGTCCACGAAAGAAAACGACTTTTCTGCAGCCGGATCGATTCCGAGCAGCGTGACGCCACGCGACTCGCGTTCGCTCGTGACGACCGCAGGAACCCGCACCCGCGACGCCCAGGCCGTGAAGCCTGCGTCACTGAAGCGGGCTGCAATCTCCGTGTCGCTGAAGGCGACGCGATTGTTGACGCTTGGGTCGTCCAGGTACTCCGGATCATGAATCTGCACGTGGCCGGGAATGACACTGATTCCGTCTACGATCATCTGGTCAACCATGCCACGCGTCAGCGCGGTCATGAAAATCATCGCCCAGGTACCAACTGCGATGGCACTCAGCATGACGATCGTGCGCCGATGATTGCGCCACAGGTAGCGCCAGGCGAGCCGACTGAGGACGAAGAACATTCGCATTAATTCGTCCTCATCGCTTCTACCGGGTGCAGGCGGTGCAGGCGCAGCGCCGGATACGTCGCTGCTGCCAGGGTGAACACGAAAACCACCAGTGGGCCCGCGAACATGGTAAGCAGTGTGGCCCGGGGGTAGACACGACCTGGCAGGTTGAAGTTGGCCACCATCTCCTCCATGCCTGGGTAGGAAAAACCGTTAACGGTAAACCATGTGGTGAATAGCGCGCCGCATAGCGCGCCCAGCAGCAATCCGATAAACCCCATCATGGCCGTTTCAAGCATGACAAGACGCCCCAGCCTTCCGGGCCTAAGCCCCAGTGCCATGACGATACCGAACTCATGGGTTCTCTCCAGCACCGACATGAGCTGCGTGTTCAGGACACTGAACGCCACGAGGATCACGAGAATCCCGTACATGAAAAAGGCGCTGCTCATGTCGGCCTGAATCGCCTGCCTGAGGCCTGGCTGCAGCGCGTCCCAGCCATGCACAACCAATCCATCGTCTGCAGGCAGCATCGCTTCTACGCGCTGCTGCAGTGCCTGCGCCTGGTCCAGGTCCGGCGCCAGGATAACGACCTGGTGGCCGGCGCCATTCATATAGAAGACCTCCTGGAATGTGCCGAGGGGCATCTCCGCAATGTTGCGGTCAATCTCGCGCACCCCACTGTTGAAGATACCCACGACATTGACAACCGCTGCCGCAAACGAACCGTCTACACCGCTACCCAGCAGGGTCAGCTCATCGCCAACACCAATGCGCAGGTTGCGAGCAAGCGTCTCGCCGATCACGATTTCTGAAGCATCTTCCTTCTCCAGGTAGCGTCCTTGAGCGATTAACCCGGGAATATTGGATACCCTGGCCTCGAATTCCGGCTCCACGCCGTAGATGCCGATGCCGTAGCTGCGTTCTTCGCTCGACGCGAGACCGAACGCCCAGCCCCGCGCGCTGACAAGATCGGTACCCAGTTCCTGCCGCAGATGAGCGGCCAGCGGCCGTACCTTGGGCACAACCTGGCGCATCTTCTGGTCGTCCTTGTACCCGGGCGCCTGGATCTGCATGTGTCCGCTGAAAACCTGTAGCGTGTTGTCGATCATCAGGCCATACATGCCGAACTGCAGCGAAATCATGAATACCAGCAGTGTATTCGAAAACACCATGGCCCCGATCGTGAGCCAGGTCCGGCGTGCATGCCGCCACAGATTTCGCCATGCGAGGCGCAGGACGATATTCATGCAATCAGTCTCTGGGGTTCCGCAGGTTTGACAGCGTAAAAACACTGTCTTTGAGGTCAAGCTCGTACTGAACATCGTTGACTGCGATTTCGGTCCACTCGTCAGGCACATCGGTCTTCACCATGCGCTGCCGTTTCGCAATCGTACGCCCGCCCATTTCCGCAATTTCCAATGATTTAAGCGTCTTCACGAGCTCACCGTCCTGGTCGAAAAAAGCATGCTCCAGCACAACGTGGTCGTCGCGAATGGTCAACACCTCGCTACCCCAGACGACCGCCGCATCCTCATTCGGAATGGATTCGATCCGGTACACCGTGATGCCGTCTTCCTCGCTGGTCGCAAGGATCGTATGGGCATACTGGTCGATGATGTCATCGGCTCGCGAAATGTCCTTGTTCGAGAAGTCCGACCCCATCCAGCTCTGCCCCATCATCGACGATGGCACCTTGATCACTCGATTGATCTTGGGTGAGAACGTCCACATGCTGTTGTCGTCGGTGAGCGTGCCGTTACCGCGGTCTTTCTTCGGCTCCATAACCCGCACCAGCGAACGGTCGTCACCCTTGGTCCACGCCTGCATGGTCATCGACCGCTCCCAATCCGGGCGGTGGATAACCATGGTCATCTCAGTATACGAGGTCAGGCCGCGCCAGTGATTTACAGCGTCGCGGACGATCTGCGTCGCATCGCGTTCCTCGCCGGCAGACACGACCGGCATCGCGAGAAGCAGCAGGGGAAACAGGAAACGGTGGTTCATAGGGATACAGACCACTAAGTTAGGCCAATGCTCAGTATTTCACATCCGTAGTTACCGAGCATCCTGACTGTCTGCTAAGCTTGCGCGACGGTTTTTTGGGAACCTCTGAATGCGCCATTTCATAGAAGAGTTAAAGCGTCGCAACGTCGCGAAGGTCGCTCTGGTCTACATCATCGCCGGCTGGCTGACGATGCAGGTCGTCGACGTTATGTTCCCTGCACTCCATTTGCCCGAATGGCTGATCTCGGCGGTCGCAGCCTTCGTCCTCATCGGGTTTCCGTTCGCGGTCATTTTTGCCTGGGCGTTCGAAATGACACCCGAAGGCCTCAAGCGCGAGAAGGATGTCGATCGCAGCGAGTCCATCACGCCCAGGACCGGTCAAAAGCTGAACCAGGTCGCGATGATTGTCCTCGCCATCGCCGTGGTGTTCCTGCTCGTCGACAAGTTCGCAATTCAGGCGAATAACGAAGGTTGGGACACAGAGGTTCTAGCCACTACTCCCGAAGAGAAGCCGTCGATCGCCGTTTTACCCTTTGTGAACATGAGTGGCGATGTCGAGAACGAGTATTTCTCGGATGGCCTGTCTGAAGAGCTGCTCAATCTCCTCGCCAAGATCCCGCAGCTGCATGTTGCCGGGCGCACCTCATCGTTCAAGTTCAAGGGGACCAACGAAGACCTTCGCATAATCGGCGAGGCCCTGAATGTCGCACACGTGCTCGAGGGCAGCGTCAGGAAGTCCGGTGTGCGCCTGCGCATCACAGCGCAGCTCATCGACACGCAGAATGGGTATCACCTCTGGTCGGAAAACTACGATCGTGAGCTGACGGATATTTTCGCTATCCAGGACGAGATCGCTGGTCATGTCGTCGAGGAACTTAAGGCTCACCTTCTTGGGGCAGAGGTTGCAGCAGCGACTCAGGGCACGACCAACGTCGAGGCCTACAATCAGTTCCTGCGCGGCAACTATTTCATCGATAACACCAGCGCAGAGAATCTCCAAAAGGCTCGTGTCGCCTACGAGAAGGCCATCGAGCTCGACCCGAACTTCGCACGCGCGTATGCCGGCCTGGCGGCCGCCTTGCAGCAGACCTACAGCGGCTGGGCATCGAGCAGTGGCGGCTCTTTCATTGAGAACTTTCAGCACATCAGGGAAGTCGCCGACAAGGCGATACAGCTCGAGCCGAACAACCCTGAATCGCTCATTGCGCAGACCATCGTTGCGCTCCTCATAAACTGGGACCTGCCCACTGCGCACGCGCAAACCAAAAAGGCCCTTGAGACTTCACCAAACGATCTCGCGGCGCTCAGCTGGCACGCCTCTAACCTGACTTTTCTCCGGAAGTTTGATGAGGCAGAAGCGGTGCTAACAAAAGCGTTAGAGATCGATCCGCTGTCACTCGCTTCACTGCGCACGCTCGGCGATGTGTACATGGTTAGCGATCGCTGCGACCTTGCGATCGAAACCTACCAACGGGCACTAAACCTCGCGCCCGACACCGGTCGTTTTTATGGGCGCATTGCGCGCTGCAAACTTTTCCAGGGTGATCTCGAGGCCGCTGCGGCGCTCAATGCCAGGGAGCCTGTGACCTGGGTACGCGAGACCAACGAGTTGATCATCCTCGGACGCGAAGGTGACGCTGACGACTGGGAAACTGCCGTTGCGAGCTACGAGGAAGAATATGGCTTCGGCAACTCCTACCAGATGGCCGAAATCTACGCTGACAAAGGCGATCTGGACAAGACCTTCGAGTGGCTAGAGCAGACCGCTCGCGTCAAGGACCCTGGCGGTCCCTGGGCGCTGGTCATGCCGTTCTTTAACGACGCCTGGAAGGACCCTCGCTGGCAGGACTACACGGCAAAATTCGGGCTCTAGCCCCCGAACAAACACCGTTAATCAACTACTTGCAGAAACACAGTAGGTGTTTCTCGCAATGGCGCGCGCCCCGCTCGCGGATAGACTCAAAGTCGGGAGGAACGAAAGACAAAAAGAAAGGACGGAACTATGTTCAGCATCGAAGCAATCATGAGTACCAACCTGATCACGGTGCCTCCGTCCGCGACTCTGGCCGAGGCTCGGACACTCATGCACGATCACCGCATTCATCATCTTCCGGTTATGGATGGTGAGAGCCTGACCGGTTTGATTTCGTTGACGAACGTGCTCGCCGCCACAGACAGCTTTCTGCGAGACGACGGAACCCGCATTCACGCCAATGAGATTGGCATTGCGGATGTCATGGTGACGGACGTTGCGACAGTCGACGTCAACGCCAGTTTGCGTCACGCCGCGCTATTTCTTGAGAAACACAAGATCGGCTGCCTGCCCGTTCTCGACAATGGCAAGATTGTCGGCATCATCACTGACACGGATTTCGTTGCGGTTGCTATCAACCTTCTCGAACAACTCGAAGAAACCGAGCCTGATACAGACGACTACGACTACGAGGACTCTGACGTCGCCTGATTGGCGGCTTTCCGGCTTGCCCTCTTGCGGAGCGCGTAATCCGCATCGCGCCCCGAGCCAAGCAAAATAGCAACCCACCGCGTTCTATCGTCGTTTTCCAGCGCCATCTTTAGCGTCATTGTCAGTGGCACTGACAACAGCATACCGACGGGTCCGAAGATCCAGCCCCACGCGATCAAGCCGACAAATACGACGAGTGGCGAGATGCCCACGCCGTAACCCATGAGGCGCGGTTCCAGAAAATTACCAAAGACGAGATTGATGCCGATGAATCCTATCGCGGTCGCACCGGCGGCGCCCGGACCGAGCTGAATGAGTGCCAGCAATACGGCCGGCACCGCCGCGATAATGGAGCCAATGGTGGGCACGTAGTTAAGCAGGAATGCAAACATTGCCCATAGCAATGGGAAGTCGACATCGAGTGCCCACGTCAACAATCCAGCACACAAACCCGTCGCCATGCTGACAAGTGTCTTGATACCCAGGTAGCGACCCAGGTTCTGCATGAAATCGCGCGCGCCCTCGAATGAATCGGCACTTCTGCCAAACGCGGCCTGGAACTTCGTTTTTGCCGTACCGGCCTCAAGCAGAATGAAGATCATAGTGAAGATGATGAGGAAGGTATTCGTTAGTACGTCGCGGAGGCCATTCAGGATGCCGGCGACGAGACCCATGGCAAAACCAGGGTCAATCATGTCGCTCATGCTCTCGGTCGACTCATCAACCTTCAGGTGCTTGACCACAAACTCGAAAGCCTGCGCATTAAGAGCATCGAGCCTTGCCTGGTAGGTCGGTAGCGCCGCTGTAAAGTCAGCAATGGACGTACCGAGGATCGCACCGAGGACCACAAGTATGAGCATCAGCATCGTGACGATAAGCAACGCGGCAAGCACGGAAGGCACACGATGTGCCTGCAGCCAGAGCATCGGGCGCACGGTAATCAGGGCGAGAAATGCTGCAACCAGGAAGGGGACCAGCAGCACAGACATCATTTGCATGCCGTAGATCACAACGACCACGGCGGCGGCCATGATGATGGCGCTGGTCTTGGGTTGCGGTATCTGTTCCACGGTTAAATCATCTCACACACAGTTATTTCAATTTCTTTTCTTTCGCCGTGTACAACTCGGCCTCTTCACGCGTGAGCTGGTCGATCTTCACGCTCCAGCGGGCCAGCGTCGAACTGATACGCAGCTGGTACAGGCCGGCCGAATGGAACAGCTTGACGCCGTTGCCGCGATGCTTGGTATACAGGACGCGCCCGACATGGCGGCTGGTTTTGGCCTCAACCAATGTGATTTCCAGACCCATCATCGCCTCGAAATCGCCATCGAGGCGCCAGTCAAGAAGCCATGGTGACTCAACACGAAAAATGGCCGTCGTCGTATTGCCCGAGCCCTTGAACTCGGCAACCCGGGTCTTGGCATCCGCGGGCATGCTCCACAGGGTGAGCAATGTCACGACGAGAAGGATGGTTAGTTTATGCATAGTCACCTCTGTGCCGATTCTAGCACTTCAAATAGCGCAGAGAGTCGGGCGTAAATGACTGCGCCTCTCGTCCGATCAGACTTTCAACTGCGTCTGCAGTTCCCGTGTTGCCCTCTTCGAGCATCGTGAGCTGATCCCGGGTTACCGGGTAGAACGGCAGCCAGTCAAAGAGCGTTGCGCCGACACGCATGACCCACACAGGCATTGGCAGGATGATTTTTGACCTGCCTGCCGCTGCGGCGACACGTTGCACTATTTCTCGCCATTCCAGCGTCTCGGGCCCAGCGAGTTCGATCGTCTGGCCAATCGTGTTGTCGTCCCCAAGGGATGCACAAAAGGCGTCGGCGACATCTTTGATATTTACGGGCGACATCCGGACACCGGGGAACGCAACCGCCGGTAGTGGCGGCTTGATCATGTCCTGAAACAATTGCGTCGCGAACTCCATCGTGCCTCGAGGGTCGCCGAAAATGACTGACGGCCGCAATACGGTTACGTCGAGCATGCTGTTCAGCGCATGTATCTCCGCGCGGCGTTTAGTCGCCTGGTATCGGGTACCCGGGTCTTTGACCCCGATTGCGCTCATTAGCAACAGGCGCTGGACGCCAGCTTGACGCGCGGCGGCAACCGTATCGACCACGCCCTGGTACTGGGTCTGCTCAAATGTGATGCCGCGGCTTGGAAACTCGCGCAGCAAGCCAACATTGTAAATCGCAGCGTCGCACCCCTTCAGCACTGCGGACAGGGCGGCTGTCGAATCCAGGTCACCGGTCACCACATTTACCCTCGCAGGTTGCCGAACTTTGTGCTCACTACCAGGCCTCACAAGCACATTGACCTCGTGTCCATTCGCAAGCAATGCGTCGACCAGGTAGCCGCCTACAAAACCGGTGCCACCAATTATTCCAACTCGCACAGTCAGAGTGCTCCTTTCCATTTAAGCCTTAGGCTTAAGACAGACTTTGTTACAGGAAAATCCCTGTAGACTGCCATAATGATGTCCACTCGCCCGCTTGTCACTCTTGTTGGCGTTGCTTGCGTCGCTTTAGTGGCCCTGCTGTTCGCCGACATGCCTGCGCCCGCGGCTGCCACGAAATTCATTGCGTCGTCAGCGTTTATCGCTCTCGCTATAAACGGAGGCGCTGTAGCCTCGGTTTACGGCCGGTTCATCCTCACCGGCCTGGTACTCTCCTGGTGCGGGGACATGTTTCTGATCGGGTCATCAAAGACGGCATTCCTGGCAGGTCTGGGCGCCTTCCTGCTGGCACACGTGGCCTACGTAACGGCATTTGTCCGACACGGCTACGAACGCCTCTGGTGCTGGTTGGCCATGGTCCCGGTCACCGCTATCGCCATCGGCGTCTTTGTCTGGCTGGAGCCGTACACACCGGCAGACCTGGTAAACCCGGTGCGCGCCTACGTCGCAGTGATCAGCCTCATGGTGATCTTTGCTGTTGGCACGCAGGGACGCGGCGGTTCGAAGCTAATCGTCACCGGCGCCACGCTGTTCTTCCTGTCCGACCTGTCTGTGGCGGCGCTGCGACTCGTGCAGACGGAGTACCCGACCTACATCATCGGACTGCCGCTTTACTATGCCGGTCAGGTCTGCCTGGCGTTGAGCTCGTCGCAATCGCGATCCCACTGAGGCGTTCCGGCAAAGCGCTCGACCAGGAAATCGATAAATGCCCGCACTCGATAGGAGAGGTGGCGCGTCGGCGGGTACACAGCATAGGCCGGCGATGTCGGCCACTCGATGTCCGCAAGAATCGGAACCAGGTTGCCATGGCGAATGGCTTCGGCGGCAAGAAAAGCAGGTTGGATGATGATGCCCAGGCCATGTGCGGCTGCATTCGACAGGAAATCGCCGCTGGACGCGCGCATGGCTGTCCTGACCTCGACGACCTTTTTATTGCCCCGCTCGTCCATCCAGGACCACCGGTCCGGTTCGGCGAGATTGGAGTACACCAGGCAGTCGTGGTCGCCGAGCTCCTCGGGTGACCGTGGCGTGCCGTGCGTATTGAGGTAGTGCGGCGACGCGGCAACCACGGTTCTTGAGTCGAATAGCTTACGCGCGATAAGTGAGGAGTCTTTTAGATGCCCGATGCGAACAGCAACATCGATACCCTCTTCCACGAGGTCGATGCGCCGATCGTTCAGGTCGAGATCGAACTTCAGCCTCGGATGCCGTTTGCAGAACGCCGCGATCGGCTTGCACATATGACGCACGCCGAACGAGAGGGGTAACGCCACTCGCAGCGTCCCTCGCAGCTCGCCGTGCTCCTGCTGGACAGCGGCCTCGGCTTCGTCGAGGTCTGCAAGAATGCGTGAGCTGTGCTCATAGAAACTTTGCCCGGTGTCCGTCAGGTTAAGCACACGGGTCGTGCGCCTCAGCAATTGCACGCCCAGGCGCTCTTCCAGTGCCGACACGCGCCGGCTCACGGCTGACTTGGCCGTATCGAGGCGATCAGCGGCCGCCGTAAAGCTGCCAGTCTCGACAACGGCCACAAACGCCTGTAAATCCTCGAATTTATCCATATTGTTGCTTATTCTAGAACAATCTTGTTCAAAAAACTGTATTTATCTTATATTAGTCAACAGCGAGACTGTCCCCAACGTACCAAAACCGACAATTCTGGAGACAATCCCCATGACCAAAGCAACGCCACTCAAGATCCTCGAAGTGCAGGCAAGTGCACGCAGTACCGGCTCTATCAGTCGCGCTCTCACCGCCGACCTGATCGCTGCCCTTGAGGACCGCCATGGCAATGTCGAAGTGACGCAACGCGACCTGGCAAATGGCCTGCCCTTCATTGACGAAGACTGGGTTGGCGCGAACTTCACGCCAGATGAGGATCGAACGAACACGCACCGGCAGATCCTGTCCCGGTCAGATGACCTTGTTGCCGAACTACAGGCGGCCGACATCATTGTCATTGGCGCACCGATCTACAATTTCTCGGTTCCTGCTGTTCTGAAAGCGTGGATCGATATGATCGCTCGCGCTCGGCTGACATTTGAATACACTGAAAATGGTCCTGTCGGGCTGCTCAGAGACAAGAAAGTCTACGCTGTCGTGCCCTCCGGTGGTGTACCTGTCGGCAGCCCGGTTGACTTCGCGACGCCCTACCTGCGTCATGCTCTTGGCTTTGTGGGCATCACCGATGTCGAGATCATCGGGGCTCAGGGCGCCGATCGTGGTAACGATGAGGCACTCGATAGCGCACGTGCCCGCATTGCGGAATTGATACACCTGGCGTCAAGAGCGGCCTGAGCTGGAAGGAGACAATCATGCTGGACATTATTCGTTCAGACGATCGTGGTAGTGCTGATCATGGCTGGCTGCGGGCGAAACACACGTTTTCGTTCGCCGAATATTACAACCCCGAGCGCGTGCACTTTGGCAAAGTTCGTGTAATCAACGAGGACCGTATTGCTCCCGGACAGGGATTCGCGACGCATCCGCACAACGACATGGAGATCGTGACCTACATCATCAGCGGAGCCATCGAACACAAAGACAGCATGGGCAACGGCACTGTTATCAGGGCCGGAGAAGTGCAGCGCATGACGGCGGGCACGGGCGTGCTGCACAGCGAGTTCAACCATTCCAAGGAAGACGAACTCCACCTGCTGCAGATCTGGATTTTCCCGGAAGAAAAGAACCTTACGCCAGGCTATGAGCAGACGCTGTTCACCCGCGAAGAAAAGCTCAATCGCCTGCGCCTGGTTGGTTCGCGCGACGGCAGAGAGGGTTCGGTCACCATCCACCAGGATGTCGATCTCTACGCCAGCATTGTCGAAAAGGACAGGAAGGTCATGCTCGACGGCGTTGCAGACCGACGCGTCTTCGTGCAGATCGTATCGGGAAGCGTCGACGTGAATGGCGAGACGCTTGCTGCCGGAGACGGTATGCAAATTCGCGGTGAATCGGCGATTAACGTCACGGCAAACGACGATGCCGAGCTGCTGTTGTTCAATATGAGTTGAACGCAATGGGTTAGAATAACGCCATGCGAATTCTGACCCTTATAGCAGGGCTGTGCCTCGCCGCCGCCTGCGGCGGCGATGGCAGCACTTCAGCCGCATCACCCAATCCGCCACCTGCCTCGACGATGATCAGTGAGATTCAGGGTGCCGGTGTCACCAGCCCTATGGAAGGCCAGACGGTTACCGTAACCGGAATCGTCACTGGTGACTTCCAGGAAAACGACACGGACGAGCGCAGGAACCTCGGCGGCTTCTATATTCAGGATGGTCCACCCGACACAGACCTCCAGACTTCCGACGGTGTCTTTGTATTCGACGGCACTAACCCGGCCACCGATATTGATGCCGGCGACGTCGTTGAAGTAACAGGTACGGTCGCGGAGCACTTTGGCGAGACGCAGATCAATGCGACCTCTGTTCGGGTCGTCGGAGCCGGGGCGGTTGTTCCGCGCCCCCTCAGCCTGCCCTTCAATGCAACCACGACCAATAGTGACGGCGACCCCATCGCCGATCTCGAACGCTATGAGGGCATGCTCGTTGAGCTTATCGGGACGCTGACCGTGAGCGGGCACCACAATCTTGGACGCTTTGGCACAGTCATACTGTCGCAGGGCGGCCGGCTCATGCAGTTCACGAATAGCAGTACGCCCGATGTCGCTGGATATACGGCACATGAAGTGATGAACGCGCGCCGCTCTATCATTCTGGACGACGGCCTGCGTATGCAGAACCCCGCTGCGATTCACTACCTGGACGCAGGCGCCGCCCCGAATTACTCAATCCGCTCCGGCGACACGCTGGATGGAGTCATTGGCGTACTACGCTACTCTCGCGGCAGCGGCGGCAGCGGCGACGAAACCTGGCGCCTGATGCCGACCGTCGACCCGCGATTCACGGCAGTTAATCCACGACCGGGCGCGCCGGCGATCGGCGGCGCGGTTCGAGTGGCAAGTTTTAACGTGCTCAACTTCTTTACGACAATCGATGGCGGACAATCCAGTTGCGGGCCGCTAAGTAACCAGTCGTGCAGGGGTGCAGACAGTAACGCCGAGTTTGCGCGACAACTTGAAAAGACCGTCACCGCGCTAACCATGCTGGATGCGGACATCATCGGCGTGATGGAGCTTGAAAATAACGCAAGCGATTCGCTGAGAACACTGGTCGATGCCATGAACGCACGCACCGGCACCTCAGAGTACACCTGGGTTGATACGGGCACGATCCATAACGACGTCATAAAAACCGGTTTCATTTACCGCAGCTCGCGCGTATCGACGGTGGGTGATTTCGCCCTGCTCGACCGCAGTGTCGACTCACGCTTCAATGACGCACGTAACCGTCCTGCGCTTGCCCAGTCTTTCGCGCTTGATGCATCCGGGGCAGTACTGACGGTAGCCGTGAACCATCTCAAGTCGAAGGGTTCATCGTGCGATGCCGATGGCGACCCGAATCTTGGGGACGGTCAGGGCAACTGCAATATCACACGGACCAATGCAGCCGCCGCCCTGGCCGACTGGCTGGCTACCGACCCGACCGGAAGTGGAGATAGTGACGTTCTGATTATTGGCGACTTGAATGCCTATGTTGAGGAAGACCCTCTGACCACGTTTGCCAGCGCCGGGTTTACCAACCTGCTGGAGTCCCGAACGGACCCCTACTCGTTTACATTCGACGCCCAGTCCGGCGCGTTGGATCATGCCCTCGTGTCTACGAGCCTTGCGCCGCAGGTTGTCGAGACACTGGAATGGCACATCAACGCCGACGAGCCACGACTGCTCGACTACAACCTTGAGAACGGTCGCGACCCGAACCTGTTTGACGGCGCTACGCCTTACAGGGCATCAGACCACGACCCGGTTGTAGTTGGCATCGACCTGACGAACTAGGGATTACTGCGCTAAAGCTCGCCTTCAATCGGCATGTGCGAGAAAAACCAGTCTTCGATGCGCTGCATAAAAGATGTCGCGGGCTGGGACTCAAGCGTGTGGTCGTCGGCTACCCAGAAGACGCTACCGTCTTCCTGCAATGTCAGGCGCCACGCGTTCGCGGCTGAGAAGTCATCTTCCAGTGCCTTGCGCAGTTTCTGGTTGAACTGATCACTGACGACAAGAAACCCCATTTCTGTGTTGATGCGCAATGATCTTGGATCGAGATTGGCGCTGCCGACGAACACCTTGTCATGGTCGATAATTAGCGCTTTGGCATGCAGGGCCAGCATCTTGCGACCGATCGGCGTCAACATATACCTGTCCCGATCACGAGCATCCGTGCGAACCTCGTGGAGTTCCGCCCCGCTCTCGAGCAGCGTGTCGATGTGATTCCGGTACGCGCTGTGCGCGGAGAGATGGTTGTTCGAACCTATTGAATTCGTGAGTATCCGCACGCGGACCCCTCGATCGAGAGCACGCTCGACTGCCCCCTCAAGACGGGGAGTCGGTATCAGGTAGGCCGAGACGATTACAATCTCCGACTTTGCGCCGTCGAAGATACTGACAAGCTCATTCGCTACCTGAATGGGCGCTTCTTCCCGGTTCTTTGGATTGTCTTTGGGAGGTTCGTCCACATAGAGGATTGCCTCGCCTGTGTCTGCACCCTCAACTGCGTCGAGCCACTTTGCAATGAGGTCTTCAGACGACTCTTCAGTGTGCAGATGCTGCGACAAATCGCTCGTGCGTCGCGCATCAGCGAGCTGCTCCGCGGATGCCTTCTTATGGGAGAGCATTTCAATGGGGAACGACCAGCGATCGTTCCAGTAGTTGTCGAAGGCAACGCTGACTTCCTGAACGACCTTGCCGCCAAGCAGCAGCTCAAGATCACGGAAATTAGCCGTATCGTCCAGACCAAAGTACTCATCCGCGATATTTCGACCACCAACGATCGCGACCTGGTTGTCGACCACCATCGCTTTGTTGTGCATGCGATGGTCGAGCCGACGGAATTCCGCCAGGTTTAACAACTGTCGCGTTCCAAACCCGCCGGAGCGCCGCTTAAAGGGGTTGAAGACGCGATACTCGATGTTCGGGTGCTCAGCGAGTGCCAGAAGCAGTTCGCCTTCGTGGACCAGAAACGTATCGTCGACGAGAATCCGTACCGTTACGCCTCGATCGGCTGCCCGAACGATATGGTCCAGCACCATCGCGCCTGCCGTGTCGAAGAACCAGAGAAACGTCTGGAAATCGATGCTGTCAGATGCGCTATCGATCGCCCGCAGCCGCCAGTCAAGCGCCGTGGGGCCATCGTTGAGCAGCACATGCCAGTCCTCGGCTGCCGTGGCGTCGATAGCATCCCAGATTTCGGAGTGTGCTGGCGGAGCAGTGTACTCCGGCACCTGCTCGATACCCTCGAGCGAAGCGCAACCCGCCGCAAGCAGAAGCGGAAAAATCAGACAATACAACCACCGCGGGGTACGAGACTGTGAGTCGTTCATTCTTATATTGAAGCTGAGGTCCTGGTGGGTGAATGAATATCTTAGCACCTGGGCGACCGTGTGCTGACAATCGTCAGCAGAAGATGCTCAGAATCACATCGGACTTGTGGAAAACCGTTAAGGGAAGCGCCTGCGCAGCGTCATTGACGCCATCGACAGCGCCGCAGCGGCCAACAGGCAATAGCTGCCAAGGTAGATCATCTGCGTCGGCAGCTCGATACCCCAATCAATCAGCGTTCCTGTCAACCCCGGCCCGGCAGCAGTCGCGAATACTCCGGCCGAAACGGTGACCGCACGAACCGACCCAAGATAGGCTGTCCCGTAAATTTCGGGCCATAAAGAGCCAAACAAGGTCGCGGATATTCCGTAGCTGATTCCGAGAAGGACCATCACAACAAATAAGGTGACAGGTGGCCCACTGAAGGCAAGTGCAAAACAGGAAAGTGACAGTGGCAGGAGGGCGTACGGCAGTATGGACGGCGTACCGAAGCGGTCGACCAGCGCACCAGTAATCAACGCACAGCCGATGGTTGTCAACGACATCACAAGCAACGATAGCGCGAACAATTGTGGCGGCCAGTTATGCAGTGCAGTCATGTAATTCTGGTGATAGAAAATTGTCGTGCCAATAAAAGGCGGCGCAAGCACGCCGGTCAGCAGCACCCAGAAAGTGGGATCACGCATTACTTCCCGTCGCGTCCAGCTACGGACGTGACGCGGAGATTTGACCAGTTTCGAGTCGCGTGCGTGCGGTTCGCGAGCTTGTTGGTAGGCCCAAAAGGCAAATGGCAACCCGATCAACAGCAAGGCAGCTGCGCCCACCAGCCACCCGGTTTGATATCCATAAGCGATAGCGATCGTCGCGAAGACGAGCGGTATTGTTGCCTCGCCGCCCTGGTGACCGAGTACGACCAGGGAAATAGCTCGACCGCGTTCAACGACAAACCAACGCCCCGTTGCTGTCAGCGCAATATGCGTCATCATTCCCTGACCGAACAGGCGCAGCAGGAAAATCGCTATTACAAGGACTATGACAGAAGGTGCATAGCCAGCCATCAATGTGGCGCCCGCGAGTATCGGCATTACAAACGCAATCATCCTGTGGGCCGGAACCAGGTCAACGAGGCGGCCAAGAAATGGCAGACAAAGCGCGCTGGCCAAAGTCGCGAACATATAGAGCCGGCCGATCTCGCCGTGACTCAGATCGAAAGCAGACCGCCATTCGGCAATGGATGCGGAAATGAAGTAGGTCTGCCCAAAACTTGAAAAATACGTCAGCGTGAAACCGCCGGCCAGCCACCGGAAATTGTTGCCAATGAATTTCAGCATGCCGCTATTTTCTTACCCGCGCGCGGTATTTCCTGCCCTTGATTGGCCGCTCACTTAGCTGCCGAAGTGCCTTGGGCACATGCTCATTCTGCACAGCAACATACCCGTAACTATCAAACAGATCGATCTTGCCAACTGCGTCTCCCGGGACGCCACCTTGCGCTGTCAAAGCGCCCACCAAATCCCCGGGGCGGAGTTTATTTTTTCGCCCGCCGCTGATCTGGATTGTGGTCATTGACGGTACGAGCGTGTCGCCACCACGCCTGGCATCGGGAATACCACGCTTTTGAATGACCGCATCCGGGAGCGACTTCTCGATTTCTTCCAGTCGCCACATCTCGCGTTCTTCAACGAGACTTACCGCAGCGCCCATTTTCCCGGCACGCCCGGTTCTCCCGATGCGATGCACATACACCTCCGCTTGCGGCGGCAATTCGTAATTGAAGACTGCATCGATATCTTTCACGTCCAGTCCACGGGCAGCAACATCGGTGGCAACAAGCACACTTGCACTCCGGTTAGAAAAACGCACCAGGACCTGGTTTCTTTGTGCCTGATCGAGATCGCCGTGCAGTGCGATCGCAACAATTTTCTCTGATTGCAGATGCCTGGCAACCTCGGCGCAATCCACCTTGGTGTTACAAAATACGAGGTTGAGCTCTCCGCCCCAAGCTCGCAATGTTCGCACAAGCTCCGCGTTTCGATTCTCACGAGTCACGGAACACCATGTCTGCGTGATCTGCGCGGGTTGTTCATCATCAGTGACATCAACCGTTCGTGGCTCATGCTGCACTCTTGTGCTGATATCGGCTATCGCCTCTGGATACGTTGCACTAAATAGAAGCGTTTGCCGTTTCGCCGGAACATAGGCAAGGATCGCATCAAGCTCATCCATGAACCCCATATCCAGCATTCGATCTGCTTCATCCAGCACGAGCGCATTGAGCGAACCGAGATCAATATTGCCGCTGCGCAGGTGTTTGTGTACGCGTCCCGGTGTGCCGACAATGATATGAGGGCTACGTTGCAGCGACGCCGTTTGATCGCGCAGCGGTGAACCTCCGCAAACACTAAGGACTTTGATGTTCGGTATTGCCCGGGCCAGTCGGCGAATTTCTCTGGCGACCTGATCGGCCAGCTCGCGAGTGGGGCAGAGCACCAGTGCCTGAACGGCGAACGACGACACGTCGAGCTTATTCAGAACGCCCAGACCAAAGGCTGCGGTTTTTCCGCTACCCGTTTTCGCGCGGGCCAGTACGTCCACGCCGGCGAGCAACAAGGGCAGGGCCTCAGCCTGCACCATAGTCATCTCGGTATAACCCAGATCGGCCAGGTTGCCGAGTAACTCTGGCTTCAGATCGAGACCGTCAAATTTCGTGGGGGAAGACAAGATTCGTTACCTAGTCGTGAGCGGGCGACTTTTCACCCATTTCCGCAGCAACGCCCGGCCAATGAGATGCCGATTGATTGCGCTGCAGCCATAGCAGGCAGACAACTACAGCTATGCCGATTGTCGCAACAACCGTCAGGAACAGGAAGTAATTCTGATGCCCGACCGGCCCGGGACTTGCGTCAAGTATACGGCCCGTGATCGGTCCGAAAAATATTTCCGGCGTGTAGCCGATAAAGGACACGGTTCCGGCAACCGCGCCCGTCAGATACGGGGGCACCTGGTTCTCTTCCAGCAGGGCGAAATACACGCCACGCAGCATGAAGACGGCAAACACGCTGACGAGGAGGTTGCCATAGATAATTGTCAGCCCGGGACCTGTTGGCGCCGTCGTGGCCAGTACGCCGTAGGAAATCGCCAACAGGCCGAAGCAGATCCCCACCGTTTTGCCAGCAGCCCAGCGGTCGGCGACGAACCCTGCTGCAATGGCTGCAACAGGCCTGACGTAGGTCGCATACGCCGTGATCTTCGCAGCATCCACTTCGTTCATGCCCAGCACCTGCACGGCATACAACGAATAGTTATCAAATCCCTTGTAACCGCAATAGGCGCAGATAATGACGCCGGCCTGTGCCCAGACCAGCGGTCGTCCCAGAACCGCAACGGAGTTATGAAACAGCGCACGAGTTGAGTCACCAATATGCTTGACCGGCGGAATAACAATCCAGGTCATAGCTGCGGCGGCCAGCGTGACAAATGTATAGAAGAATATGACCGAACGGAACGCGGCCCGCCGCTCTTCGTTGTTGAGCTGATCGAGATTATCCGGCATGAACATCGCGAGTAACACGACACCACTTGACGCCAGCAATGCCGCGACAAGGCCACGGCCGCCTTCGAGTAAGCCGAACGCCCTGCCCTGTTCGTCGGGCCGGCCCCACTCACGAGTGGCGCGAATCATCGCCGCCCAAAACAACAGGATAGTGGTAGCGCCCCAGTAGGCAAACAGGAGCGCGAGTCCGAGGGAACCTGGATAGGTGGCCATGTACAGACCGCCGGCACTGGTTGCGACCAGCGATGCGGTTAGCAATGACCTCGCGGAAAACCGGTCGGCCAGGGCGCCGCCAGGGAAGTACGCGATCATCGCGATGACGCCATAAGCTGCGAAGAAGTCACCGAGTTGTGTGTTCGTCAGCCCGAATGCTTCGAGCATCGTCGGACGAAAGAACCGCGTTGTATGGAATGGGAGCAGAAATACAACTTCGCCCGCGCAAACGAGCGTCAACATGAGCATGAAACGCGCTAACATCTACACACCATACAGGATCGCTCGAGGAGAGAGCAGATGGAACGGATTTCACTGGTTGTACTGCTGGCCGCTCTAACGTTGGGAACAACCGCGAATGCAGACGCGCCGGACACGATGCGCGTCGACTATTTTCATAGTGGTAACAACACTGCCGAGATGTTTTCTCTCGACCAGGTCGTCGTCGAACCGCTGCCATGGACGGGCAACATGTCACAGCCTATCGACAAGACGTCACGTGGCAAGTACCTGTTTGAAATTATCAATCCGGACAACGGAAACGTGGCTTGGTCGCGCAGCTTCAGCAGCATCTACGGGGAATGGGAAACAACCGGTGAGTCGCGTCGCATCAATCGCGCGTTCCACGAGTCGGTTCGATTCCCTGCTCAGGAATCTACTTTCGAACTCGTTATCAAGAAACGCGGGCCCGGCAACGAGTTCGCCGAGGTCTGGCGTATCGAACTGGACCCGACGGACGTGCTCGTACACCGCGAATCGGCCATGTTCGCTGAGCACGTTGTTGCTATCCACAAGAGCGGCGATCCGGCGAACAAAGTCGACCTGTTACTGATCGGTGATGGTTACACAGCTGATGAGCAGGACGCGTTCATCGCCAAGGCCCAGGAGCTGACAGACGTCCTGTTCTCGACATCGCCATTTAAGGAACGCATGGATGATTTCAACGTCTGGGCCGTGGCGCCGCCGGCGGCCGAGTCGGGCGTATCTCGTCCGTCAACAGGAATATTCAGAGACTCGCCAGTCGGCGCCACCTACGACGCATTTCGTTCGGAGCGCTATGTCCTGACGTTCGACAACAAAGCGATGCGGCGTATCGCCTCGTCGACACCGTATGACTTCATTGAGATCCTCACCAATACCGAAGTGTACGGCGGCGGCGGCATCTACGGTCTTTTCAGTACCGCTGCTGCAAACAGCGAATGGGCACCGTACCTGTTCGTTCATGAATTCGGCCACCATTTTGCGGGACTTGCCGATGAGTACTACACAAGTTCAGTCATGTACGAGGCCCCGACCGAGATCACCGAGCCGTACGAACCCAACGTCACGGCACTCCTCGACCCGGAGAACCTGAAGTGGAAGCACCTGGTCGCGCCAAACACGCCTTTGCCTACATCGTGGCCGAAGGAAAAATATGAGACTCACTCGATCGCCGTTCAGAAAGTCCGACGGCAGATGCGGGCAGACAACGTCCCGGAAGAAGAAATGAACAAGCTGTTTCGGGACAACCAGGAATTCGCGGAAACCCTATTTGCCGAATCAGGCCGCAAAGGTGTGGTGGGTGCTTTCGAAGGTGGCAATTACCAGGCCAAGGGCTACTACCGCTCTGCTCAAAACTGCCTGATGTTCACACGGACCGAGGCGTTTTGCGCCGTGTGTGCTGAAGCCATCGAAAAGGTGATTGACGAGTACACCGTGCAGGAGTAATCAGGTCCTCAATCGGTAGCCCGTCTTAACGATGTAGCGCACTACCAGCAAGCAGGCGACCAGGAAGCTGACTGTCATGGTGAGGCTCAGGCCAACCGCAACATCCGCATTCTCGTAGAAGCTCCAGCGAAAGCCGCTGATCAGGTAGACGACCGGATTGATTGGTCAGACCTTTGATCGAAATGACTGAGCGCATGCGCCCTATGATACGACGTACTTCCTCCAACGCGGTAGCAATACAATGCTGGGCAACAGGATGATGCACTGTAGTTGCGTAACCGTCAGGTTACCCAGGACGATATGGCCGTCCGCGCGCAGGTACTCGATAAAGAAGCGCATGACCGCGTAACTGCAGACAGTAATGATTGCGAGTGTGCCACGCGGACTGCGCTTCCACGGGACTCGCGACAAGACCAGGATAAGCACCAGCAACAAACCCGCCTCGTAAAGCTGTACCGGGTACACGGGCAGGGACGCAAGGGCACCGGAATCGATCATGCCCATGGCGAGATGCTGTTCGTACGGCAGGCTGCCAGGCGGATACTGGACGCCCTGGGCAATGCCCTGCAGGAACGAGGTCGACTGTACTTGCGACGCGAATTCACTGGTGTGCTCGTGAGAAATGACGTCACCCCAGCAACAGCCCGCCATAAAACACCCAATACGGTGAACCATGAGCCCCGCTAGCGTCGGTAATGCGAATACGTCCAGCAGGCGCCGAAACGACAGCTTCACGATGCGGCTGTAGATAAATACGCCGATTGCTCCGGTACCGAGCATGCCGAACAGCCTGACGCGAATACCGTGGTTCATTGCCTCGCCCGCCACCATGTGGTCCATAGGCATGAAAATCGCAAAAATTGTGCCACCTATGATGCCGACGATTATGGTGATCGGCATCAGCAGGTCGACGTGCGACGGATCTATACAGATTAATGTCGCGTTACGCCGAGCAAAAAGCCACGCGGTGAAAATAGCGGCGATGAATATCAGACCAAACGGCGTCACCCAGGAGGTCGAGTCAAAGTGCGAATACATGGCCGCCTCTACTCCATCTCAATGACTTCGCCGAACAGGTCAAAAGCACTTCCCTGCGCGTCTTTTGATAGCGGGTACAGTACAAAGGGCTCTTCCACGTAGAGCTCTTTGTTGTCAACGTTTCGCTTGATGACGCGCTCAAACTTTCGACGCATGTCGGACGCATAGTCATCGCCGTCATAGTCCTCTGGCGTTGGGATATCGTCAAACAGGTCAGATTCGCTACTGAGCATGAGTAGTTCATACTGGTTCGCATCATTCTTCGTCACCTTGAAAACGAACCACATCTCAGGGGGCGTGCGACCATTCTTGTCGGCGGGACCGAGCGCCTCCCAGGTCATGAATGTTTTGCCGCCGATCTTCGCCAGCCAGACCTTGTAGAGCACCACGGAACTGGCCGTAATCCCGTCTTTTCCGATCGAGAAGTTTTCAAGCGCAGCGGCATAATCTTCGGGTGTCTCAAAGTCGGGCAGCTCACCTTCAAACTCATCACCGGCTTCGATCTCGGTACCCATCATCAGCCAGGACCGCTTGTCCCATGGCAGGAACTGGTAGACCCCCAGATCATTGTCTGACCCAAACACCCAGGCGCCATTGAGCCCCGGATCGACGTGACTCCGCTCCGGGTCACCAACAGGTACAGGCATGCACGCCAGCAATCCCGCAATTATCGGAATAATTACCAGCATCAGGGCCGCACCGCTGAAACTACGAATCCTGGGGGTCATGGTCCTTACCTCTCACGTTCTGTGCGCGCTTTGGCACGAGTGTCAGGTTAACCAGACCTGGGTCGACAGGCCTGAGGAAAAGCTGACCATCTCCTGATGATAGCTGATCGGCCGTAAAACGAGCGGCATCGATTAACTAATCAAGCATCTCGAGTAGCTTGCGCACGGTATTCCAGTTGCGGGACGTCGCCTCGACGCCCAGCAGCTTCTCCGCATCGTTCGCGAGTTTCGAGCGCGCAATTCCGTCCGGTGCAAACAGATAGAGCGCATCGTTTGTGACGGTGAACTCTTCGCTTGGACCCTTGCGCGCTTCGAGACCCTCAACATCGGCGGAAGCGGGACCCGCCAGGTAAGAGATATGGACCTGCTTGCCTTCCGCTTTTTTGTTTCTGTAAGGGTTCGCCCTCGATACTGATTTGAAGCGCTCACCTGGAATGACGAGTACGTGCGGCGCAAACCCGAACTCCCTCTCTATCGCGTCCGTTATCGCCATGGCGTCCGGCGCTGCGGGAGCGGAGAGCACCACATTGCCACTCTGGATATAAGTCTTCACGGACTCACAGCCGAGTGATTCGAGGATGGTTCGTAGCGCCTTCATCGGCAGACTGTTGCGGCCACCGACGTTGATGCCACGCAGAAGAATAACGAATTTCATCATCGCCGGTTGCAGAGGAAGGCTACCGCAAGGCGGCCTTTTCTTAGGCAAGGTTCAGGATATCCGCGTACGCAAACAGGCCAGCTGCTCCGCCCGTATGCAGAAAGACAATGCGCTGACTTTTATCGAAACGACCTCGACGCACATAGTCAATCATCCCCGCCAGCGCCTTGCCACTGTATACCGGATCGAATAACAGGCCTTCCGTGCGTGCCAGCAAGAGCACGGCTTCGTTCATCGCATCGGTGGGTTGCCCATAGCCAGGTCCAATGTAATTGCAGTCCGCGATGATATCTTCGCGCGCAACACAGCCGGGCTTCTCGACCAGCTCCGCCGTTTCAACAGCGAGCTTGTAGACTTTATCTTCCTGCGCATCCTTGGGTGCGTTCACGCCGATACCGAGAATCGGCAGGTCGCTGCCACTGCCCCTCAGGCCAACCGCCAGACCGGCATGCGTCCCCGCGCTGCCTGTGGCCGTTACGATATGGTCAAAACGAACATCCTGCTCTTCGCACTGTTGCAGCAACTCTTCGCCGCATCCGACGTAACCAAGAGCGCCAACGGGATTCGATGCACCGCCGGGTATGATATACGGCACGCCGCCGGCTGCACGTACTTCACCCGCGACCTCTTCCATGGCCAGTTCGAAGTCGGTCCCCGCTGCATATTCCCGAAGGCTCGCGCCGAAAATCCGGTCCAGCAGGACGTTGCCCGAATTTCGGTAGAGCTCGCTCGGATCGCTCACGCGGTGCTCAAGCAGCACCTCACATTTCATGCCGAGTTTGCAGGCCGCCGCGGCTGTCTGTCGAACGTGATTGGACTGCACGGCGCCTACCGTAATGATCGTATCGGCGCCTCGCTCCCGCGCCTCGCCCATTGAAAACTCAAGCTTCCGAGTCTTGTTGCCGCCGGTCGCGAGCCCGGTGCAATCGTCTCGTTTAACCCAGATTTCCGGCCCGCCGAGTTTTTCGCTAAGTCGCGGGAGGATCTCAAGCGGGGTGGGAAGATGGGCCAGTTGAACGCGCGGGAAACCACTCAGCAACATGTTTTTTGTCCTGGTTATTTGGGCTGATCTGGCCCCTATCCTACCGCAACACGGCAAGCACCAGACACCCTGCGTCTGGCTAAGACGAAACCTGTACGAGCCGGCCGTCCGCTGCCCGCAAGAGCTGTGACGACTCCAGGTCTACCTGGTTGCGTCCGGCACGCTTCGACCGATATAGCGCCCTGTCGGCGCGCAATAGCATGTCATCCAGTGACTTGTCTTTTTCCGAAATGGCGGCGACGCCGAAACTCGATGTCATGGGCAGACCAACCACAGTCGTTTCCAGCGGCGTCGACCCAATTTTGCTACAAAGCTGGTCGGCAATTGCCATAGCATCTCGAAGGTCAGTGCCCGGCAGGAGCGCGGCAAACTCTTCGCCGCCGACACGCGCAACAACATCCTCCTTGCGACGCGATTCGGCAAACAGTATTGCGAAATGTGCCAGTGCCATGTCGCCAGCCGCGTGCCCGAATTTGTCGTTGATGTATTTGAAACGATCAATGTCAGTCATGATGACGGACATGGGTTGTCCGGTGCGGCGTGCAGCGGCAAAGGCGCGAGTGCCATATTCCTCAAAACCGCGGCGATTGAGGAGCCCGGTCAATTCGTCCTGGACGGCCATCTTCTTGAGCTTGGCCGATATGTCCGATGCCATCATCAGGATAATGAGCATAGACGTCGCTACGTAACCAGCTGGCAATGTCAGGAAATTGAAATGTCGGTACGCGGCGGCTATTGATTCATCGCCCGTTGCACCCTGCATGAACGCGAGTGATGCTGCGCCAACCTGCGTGATGGCGAACACGCCCAGCCCGATCGCGACGACCCATTCGGCCGGCCTTGTCCGTTCACGATGAGTCAGGATCATGTAGGCGGAAAGCAACATCGTTAGTGCGGCAAACGTCGGTACCACCGTCATGCGAATTCCTACATGCGGACTTACGGCGATATGCCAGGCAATGATTGCGTATACCGGCAGCACGTAGGGCCACAGATTTTTTGGCAGGAACGTGCACTTGGTACGCTGGCAATGTCCGCGAAGTCCGAGGGTAACCAATGCGATGGAGAACGCGCTCTCGATAAGGAGGTAAACCTCGGTGTTTGGAAATACGTCGGCGTTAAGCGAACAGAGCCACTGTAACGAACCCGCCAGGAATGCGACTGACCATGTCAGGGCATGCGATTTCTGTCCGAAGTTTCTCCACGCCATGAAGAACGTCAGCGACATCGCAGCGCTGATCACCATGAGCGAGAAAACGATATAGAAATACTCGGAGCCCATAATCCCTGTTAATCACATGTGTACTCTTACGCCACATTCTGCCTGCAGGCTTGCGGACTCGAGTTGACGTGGCGCACAGATCGCAGATCATGTGGTCGAGTGCCTCCATATTTGGGCTTGAAAGACCAGCGCTGCGACTGGAATGAACTCTGAAACCCTTACCTGGAGCGGACTAAACCGTCGTTCAGCGTTGGGCCGCGCTCGAAAGAGCCTGTCGACGCCTGATGCTGTCTTCAGACCAGACTTCATCGATCTTGTAGGACTCTTCAAAGACCAGCGCCTCGGGAGGCAACGTAAACCAGGGCGCTTTCGTCGACGTATAGATGTGGACATCCGGGGGAACCCGGCCGGGATTGTCGAGCGTGCCCACTCGAATGAATCGAATCAGTTCACTGACGCCACCTCGTATGATCAGGTAATAGCTCCAGACAGCGACCTGGCACTTCGGACATCGGGCAATCCTCTGGTTCTTGCCACTTGGCGACGGCACGGTAATTTCCACGACATCGCCCTCGAGAATCTGCACGCGGTCCGACTCGATCAGGGCGTTCACTGCAAAGGCGGATCCGTTCTGGCGCTGGCACCAGCTGCAATGGCAGCAGTGCACGATCAGCGGCTGCGATGTCATCCTGTAGCGCACGTGCCCGCAGGCGCAACCGCCTTCGTGAGTTTCTGTTTGATCAGACATAGCCGCTCCAAATAGCCAATAAAAAAAGGGCGCAACAATCGTTGCGCCCTCTAATTTACTTGAAAGCTAAAGAATCAGGAAAACTGATTCATCGTATTGTCTTCACCAGCAGCCTTCAGGGCAGCATCTCCGGAGAAGTACTCCTTGTGATCGTCGCCGATATCCGAACCCGACATATTCTGGTGCTTGACGCACGCGATGCCATTGCGAATCTCCTCACGCTGCACATGGAGAACGTAGCCCAGCATGCCGAGATCACCGAAGTACTCTTTCGCCAGGGTGTCGGTTGACAACGCGGCCGTGTGGTACGTCGGCAGGGTGATCAGATGATGGAAAATCCCGGCTTCGCGAGCAGAGTCCGCCTGGAAGGTCCGAATTTTCTCGTCTGCGACGGTGGATAGCTCAGTGGCATCATAGTCGATGCTCATCAGGTGGTCGCGATCGTACGCTGAGACGTCCTTGCCTTCTTCCACCCACGCATCGAACACCTGCTGGCGGAAGTTCAGCGTCCAGTTGAACGACGGACTGTTGTTGTAGACCAGCTTCGCGTTCGGGATGACTTCACGGATACGATCGACCATGCCACCAATCTGGCCGATATGCGGCTTCTCGGTCTCGATCCAGAGAAGATCTGCACCGTTCTGCAGTGAGGTGATGCTGTCCAGCACGCAGCGATCTTCACCGGTACCCGGGCGGAACTGGAACAAGTTGCTCGGCAGGCGTTTCGGATGAACGAACTTGCCGTCCCGCTTCATCAGTACGTCGCCGTTCTTTAAGTCGTCGGGCGTAACCTCATCGCAGTCGAGGAACGAGTTGTACTGGTCCCCGAGATCACCCTTCTCATGCGTCACCGCGATCTGCTTGGTCAGGCCGGCGCCGAGCGAATCGGTGCGTGCCACGATAATGCCGTCGTCTACGCCGAGTTCCAGGAACGCATAGCGGATAGCGCGGATCTTTCCGAGAAAGTCTTCGTGCGGCACCGTGACCTTACCGTCCTGGTGGCCACATTGTTTCTCGTCGGACACCTGGTTTTCGATCTGCAGAGCGCAGGCACCCGCTTCAATCATCTTCTTGGCCAGCAGATAAGTCGCCTCCGCGTTGCCGAAGCCCGCATCGATGTCCGCGATAATCGGCACGACGTGCGTCTGGAAATTGTCGATCTTGTTCTTGATGTCGCGTTCCTTGACAGCATTTCCCTCTTCAGCGGCCTTGTCGAGCTCACGGAACAGGCCACCGAGTTCGCGGGCATCCGCCTGGCGCAGGAACGTATAGAGCTCTTCGATCAGGGCCGGCACCGAGGTCTTCTCGTGCATCGACTGATCGGGCAGCGGGCCGAACTCGGAGCGCAAGGCTGCGACCATCCAGCCCGACAGGTACAGGTACCGCCGGTCGGTGCTGTTGAAGTGCTTCTTGATCGAAATCATCTTCTGCTGACCGATGAAGCCATGCCAGCAACCGAGTGACTGGGTGTACTGCGATGGATCGGCATCGTAGCGGGCCATGTCTTTACGCATGATCCCGGCCGTATACCTGGCGATATCCAGGCCACTCTGGAAACGATTCTGCGCCTTCATGCGCGCAACGGACTCTGGGTCAATAGCATCCCAGGCATTGCCTTGGCTGGCGATCAGCCCTGCGGCCGCCTGGATGTCGTCGGCATACTGTGACATGACAATTCCTCGTGTCTAAAAGCTGTTTTGCAGGCCAAAATCATGCCTGCTACGCTTAGTTTACGCCTGATAAATGCGAAATTTCACAAAAAAAATTTGACAATGTGAATTTCACACGGCGGCGGCTCTAATGGCGGACGGTCACCGACTTGACCTGGGCGAACACGCGGTCCCCGGGCACCAGACCGAGGCGTCGGACCGATCGGTTGGTCACCTGTGCAAGCAGGTCCTGATTGCCAATGCCAAGGCGAACGAGCGCCGTCGCAGCATTAACACCATGCACCGCCTCAATCGTTGCTCGAATTACGTTCTGTATCGTTGTCTGCGCCGGTCGCTCGCGAGCGATACTCACGTCGCTTGCCGCTACGCGAAGACGCATTGGCTTCCGCCCCACCGCAAACTCACCAGGCGCCCAAATCTCACCATCTCCGAAGTCGAACCTCGTCAGCCCGTCCTCGTGACTAACAGGCGTCGCCCAAAGCACCACACCCGCATTCTGTCCGGACAACATCGGCACGTCGACGCGCGAGACCACATCAAACAGATCACCGCAGGCCGAAACCTTGCCGTCTTCGAGAAGAATCAGGTGATCACAGAGTCGGCTGATCTCATCGATATCGTGACTAACGTAGATAACGGGCACGGCCAGCTCGTCATGCAGGCGATCGAAGTACGGCAGTAACTCGTCTTTACGGCGGCGATCGAGCGAGGCCAGCGGCTCATCCATCAGCACAATATCCGGAGAGCGCAGCAGAGCCGCGGCAATCGCGACTCGCTGTGCTTCGCCCCCGGACAGAGAATCCGGCCTGCGATCCAGCAGGCTGCCAATGCCTAGCATGTCCACGACAGGCGCACTATCCACCCTGTGGGTGGTAGCACGTCGCGCGCCATACTCGATGTTGCCGCGCACGGTCAGGTGGGGAAACAGCGTGGGGTCCTGGAAAACATAGCCCACGTTTCGCTTGTGAACGGGAAGACCATCTTCCTGCTCCAATCCGGCGATGCACCTCAAGAGCGTTGTCTTCCCGGATCCTGACTCACCGAAGACGCCGGTTATTCCGGTATTGGGCACCTCAACGTCGACATCGAGCTCGAAGCTTTCCCTCATTAGCTTGTGCCGGAGATGGATCATCGATCACCCCAGCGACGGTTCAACACGAACATTGTTGCCAGGACGACGAACGCGAAACCGATCAGAACCACGGACATGCGATGTGCCGCCGCGTAGTTGAGTGACTCGACATGATCGTAGATCGCGATCGAAACAACCCGAGTCTCGCCCGGGATATTGCCGCCGACCATGAGCACGACACCAAACTCTCCGAGCGTATGCGCAAAGCTCAGCACGATCCCGCTGACAAAACCACGCACCGACAATGGCACCACGACGGAGAAGAACGCGTCGAGGCGCGACGCGCCGAGTGTCCGAGCGCGCTCCATGTACTGTCGCGGAAGTGATTCGAATGCGTTCTGTATTGGCTGCACAGCGAATGGCAGGCTATAGACACAAGACGCAATAACGAGCCCGGTGAATGAGAACGTCAATGCATTTCCGGTCAGCTGCACCCACCAGCTGCCAATTGCGCCGTCCGGACCGAGAAGTATGAGCAAATAGAAGCCGAGCACGGTTGGCGGTAACACGATCGGCATCGCGACAACAGCCTGTACCGCCGGTTTCCATCGCACTCTTGTCTGGGACAACCACCACGCAATGGGGGTTCCGATCAGGATCAGGATCGCCGTCGTAAACGTCGCAAGCTGAAGCGACAACCACATTGGCTGGAAAGCGCTCACTGCAAAACCCCGTAGCCGTGACGACTCATGATGTCACGTGCATCGTCGGAACGCAGATACATAAGAAAGCGTCGCGCGTTGTCGTTGCTCGCCGCGTGCTCCAGCAGCACTGCCTGCTGCTCAATCTTGGTGTATGAAGAGACCGGCACCTCCCACACACACCCTGGCTCAGGCAGCTGCGGCGCCCCGAGTTGCGACTTCGCTATGAAACCGACAACCGCATTTCCAGTCGCGACGAACTGCAACGTCTGGTTAACATTTTCACCGTACACTGCCCGCGCGGACATCGATTCCCAGTCGCCCTCGGCCTCAAGAAACTCGACCGCGGCCTTGCCGTACGGAGCCGTTTGCGGATTCGCCAAAGCGACGCGCCCACTGTCTTCGTCCGCCAGCGCAGCAAGACAGTCTTTTGCATCACGTGACCAAAGCACCAGGGCGCCTTGCGCGTACGTGAACCGGGTTTCGCCAACAGCATACCCGGACTCCTGAAGCCGTTTTGGGCGTTCGGCATCGGCAGCGAGAAAAACGTCGAACGGCGCGCCATTCACGATCTGTGCGTACAGTTTTCCCGTCGATCCATTGCTAATGCGAACAATAACGCCGGTTTCGGTCGTGAATCCCGCCGCAAGCTCGGCCGCAGGCCTTGAGAAGTTACTGGCGACAGCGACCGTGATGGTGTCCGCAGCCAGCACCGGTCCGGAGACCAGTGCAAGGCTCATTATGAATGCGCGAGCGCGCAAGGGCGGCCTGGGTCAATCCGCAAGCTCAGCTTTCTTTTGCCGCCGATACTGGTGCAGCAAGGGTTCGGTATAACCGCTGGGCTGGTCGCACCCCTCGAACACCAATGCGCACGCGGCCTGGAAAGCGATGCTTGTGGCATAGTCGTCACTCATACGCCCGTATGATGCATCACCCTCATTCTGCCTGTCGACGACTTTCGCCATGCGCATAAAAGTCTCCAGAACATGCTCTTTTGTGACCACGCCATGCAGTAACCAGTTCGCCATATGCTGGCTGGAGATACGCAGCGTGGCACGATCTTCCATGAGACCCACATCGTTGATATCGGGTACTTTCGAACAACCGACGCCCTGATCGATCCAGCGCACCACGTAGCCCAGGATTCCCTGTGCGTTATTGTCGAGCTCGGCCTGAATTTCCTCCGCCGTCAGGTCACTGAGATCGGCCAGTGGCGGCGTCAGGATGTCATCGAGACTGGCCATCGCGCGCTTCGCGAGCTCTTTCTGGCGAGCACGTACATCAACCGCATGATAGTGCGTCGCATGTAGCGTCGCGGCCGTGGGTGACGGCACCCAGGCACAGTTCGCACCCGCCTCCGGATGCGCCTGCTTGGTATCCAGCATTCCCCGCATCTCGTCCGGCATCGCCCACATTCCTTTGCCGATCTGTCCCCGGCCAGGCAGGCCACAGGCGATGCCGACATCAACATTGCGATTCTCATACGCAAGAATCCACGGCTGGTTCTTAATGGTATCTTTTCGAAACACCGTGCCAGCCTGCGTACTTGTAAAGATCTCGTCGCCCGTCCGGTCGAGGAAACCCGTGTTGATGAATACGATTCGTTTACGCACAGCGCGAATGCATTCCGCGAGATTGACGGTTGTGCGTCGCTCTTCATCCATTACGCCGACCTTAAGCGTATTGGGTTCCAGCCGAAAGAGTTCTTCGACGCGACCGAACAGTATGTCGGTGAAGGCGACTTCATGCGGGCCATGCATTTTCGGTTTAACAATGTAAATACTGCCAGTACGGCTGTTAGGCTGCATACCATCGCGACGACGATCCGTCATCGCACATGCTGTGGTGACCACCGCGTCCAGAATACCTTCAAAGACCTGGTTGCCTTCGCTATCCAGCACTGCATCGGTCGTCATCAGGTGACCGACGTTGCGGACGAGCATCAGGCTGCGGCCGCTTAGGGCTAAGGTCTCGCCATGTGGGTCAACATAGACACGATCCTGTTTGAGCGAACGCGTCATTTTCTTGCCGCCCTTGTCGAAGGTCGCCTCGAGGTCTGCCTGCATCAACCCCAGCCAGTTGCGATAGACACCCACCTTGTCTTCAGCATCGACGGCCGCGACCGAGTCCTCACAGTCCTGAATCGTAGTTACCGCCGACTCGAGGATGACATCCGCGAGGTTCGCCGTGGCGTCTTTGCCAATCGGGTGCGCCGGGTCGATGAGCATCTCGATATGCAGACCATTATTCCGAAACAGGTAACGGCATCGCCCGCCGTCACCCTGGTGGCCCGCGTATTGGGACGGATCGATTAGACCGATTGCCTCACCGTGCGCCAGCGACGCAACAAACACATCACCGTCATCGGTGCGATCCAGGCCGTATGCACTGACATCCGCATGACTGATGCCGTCGAGGGGTAGCGTGGCATCAAGAAACTCCGTTGCGACACGAATAACCGCTGCGCCGCGCGCGGGATTATACGAGTCCGAGCGTTCCTGCCCGTTATCGTCGCTAATTGCGTCTGTACCGTACAGCGCGTCGTACAAACTTCCCCAGCGTGCGTTGGCTGCATTAATCGCAAACCGTGGGTTCGACACCGGGACGACAAGTTGCGGACCTGCCACCTCGGCGATTTCCTTGTCGACATTCTCGGTTTCGACAGAGAATGGCTCGCCCTCGGGGACGAGATAGCCGATTTCCTTCAGGAAATCCAGATACTCGGAATGACTCCAGGCATCTCCACGCCTGGCTATGTGCCAGGCATCAATGCTCTTTTGAATCTCCTGGCGCTTGTCGAGCAGCGTTCGATTCAGCGGACTCAGGTCATCAATGATTGCTTCGAGCCGAGGCCAGAACGTGTCCGGCCCGATGCCGATGGCCGGCAGGAGTTCATCATCAATGAACTGCCCGAATATCGGGGAAATCGTCAGCGTGCAGGTGTTTCTGCTTTCTTCACTACTCATGATCTTGAACCGTGGAGGACTGCATGCGCATTACCGCCTTTAAGGTGAACCTCTGTCAACCGCGTGGGCCAATTGGCTATACTACCGCCATGCATGCTAAATTTCACAATTGAAATTTGACACAGTTAATTTAACAAACGGTGTAAATCATGACTGTTCATCAAGGCATCCGCCGCAAGGCCCACTTCCTCGGCACCAAGATAAAGAGCCTGAGGAAACGGAATCGCTTAACACTTGAAGACCTCTCGGTACGCTGCGTACAGATAGATGCGGAGGCCGGTCCTTCGGTGTCCTACCTGTCGATGATCGAGAACGGCAAACGCGTTCCGTCAGAGCGACTGCTCGAGATAATCGCGGAAATCTTTCAGAAGGACACCCATTGGTTCTTCGATGAGTCGCTCGACGAAGAGGCCATTGACCTGGCCCCCTCCGCGGCCGTCAGCGGCATGCCCCTGGAGCCCGGCTTCCTGTTTTCAGAGTCGTTGCTGCAGCTTGCGATTCCTGAGCTTCTCGCACAGACGGGAACAACCGGGCGGCAGTTCGCGCATCTGCTTATTCGCGCGCACCAGGAACAAAACCAGAACCGCTTCCCGGATATCGAACGTGCGGCCGAGCGCGTCGGCCGCAAGCATTTCCCGATGCGGGTTGACGACGTTTTTGCAATCGCCAAGGAGCTGGGCCTTGAAATTCAGTGGTTCGACAACTCGGCATTCAAGGACAAGGGCGACGACGATCGACCATTGAGCACGCTGGTTCGCTCGTTCTACGACGCACCCAACAAGGTTTATCTGAACCGTATCCTCGAAAACAATCCGTCGCGGCTTAAATTCGACCTCGCCAACCAGATAGCGCACAAGGTGCTCCATGATGGCGACGGCGCACGCGCGCCGCAGGTATCTGGTGGCCAGGTTGCCGGACGCCGGCACGACTCCGATTCATTGAATGTCGATGCCAAGGATATTCTGTACGCGTGGCGCGACTTCGAGTGCAGTTATTTCGCCGCAGCCCTGCTCGCACCAAAGACACCGTTTCGACAGTTTCTTGCGCGAAATTCCTACGCGATTAACTCAGGCGACAAGGCCGAGCTGACCAACACGCTGGTGATGCGCCGCATGTCGAGCGTGTCACCCTACCCGTTCTGGCATTACTTTGACGCTTACCCGCCGGGCAACCTGCGCGCCGTGTATCGGGGCAATGGCATCCCACTACCCTGGGGCAACATGCGTCTCGTTTCGGATCCGTGCCAGCACTGGGCTGTATTTCGCATGCTTAACTCGCGCTCGAACAAACCGTCGGCACAGATATCAGTGCTGCGCTCGGGCGACGACAAACGACTTTATTGCTGTGAGTCGATCCGCAGCAAGGACGCCGCCGGTAACCCACATGTCCTGTGCGCTGGCGTGGACCTGGCGCCGGCTCTAAAAGCCCAGAACATCGATCCGAACGATACGATCGACATGATTGAGGACAGCTGTAACCGCGGTGGCGGAACGGCACCGGTTCCGACAGAGGCACGCAAGCAGCTGGAGAGTATTGCCAAAATCCTCAACATCGGCTGGATTGGAGAAGGATCATCGAAAGATGCGACGATCATCTGTCAGCGCAGTTCAAACTGTCCGCGTGACAAGCATTGCCTTGGCAAGGCACCGCCCAAACTTCGACCGCAGATCGACCAGATTCGCGAAGCACTCGTTAAGGCCTGAACGTAAATTGACAGCCATATATTAGACTTTTATAATATAAAAATATTTTTATTGATCTGGTTTTGAATCGTGACCAAGCCTGACGTATCTGCTTTCTTCGACGAAGCCACCTTTACGGTGACTTATGTGGTCAGCGACCCGACCACCGGGCGTGCCGCTGTTGTCGACCCCGTTCTCGACTTTGATCCCGCGTCGGGCCGGACATCAACGACATCCGCGGACGAAGTCGTTGCGTTTGTCGAGGACAATAAGCTGGGTGTTGACTGGATTCTCGAGACACATGTCCATGCCGATCACCTGAGCGCCGCACCGTATATACACGAGACGCTGGGCGGGAAGGCGGCCATCGGTAAGGACGTCACAGCCGTACAGAAAACCTTCAAAGGTGTCTTCAATCTTAAGGACCTTGCCACCGATGGCAGCCAGTTCGAGCACCTGTTCGCAGACGCCGACGCATTTTCGGTCGGCAGCATCGAAGCGTATGTTATTGCCACGCCCGGACACACGCCTGCCTGCGTCACCTACGTTATCGGGGATGCGGCATTCGTCGGTGACACCCTGTTCATGCCGGACTTCGGCAGCGCCCGCACCGATTTTCCGGGAGGCAGTGCACCCCAGCTTTATGAATCAATCCGGAAGATCCTGGCCCTTCCGGATAACACGAGATTATTTATGTGCCACGACTACAAGGCTCCGGGGCGCGACGTGTTTGCCTGGGAGACCAGTGTGGCCGAACAGCGGGCGAACAACATCCATATCAACGATACGGTATCCCGAGATGAGTTTGTTGCCATGCGAGAAGGGCGCGACAGCCAACTTGGCATGCCGAAGCTCATTCTCCCGTCTTTGCAGGTGAATCTGCGCGCCGGGCAGCTTCCGGAACCCGAGGACAACAATATCCGTTACCTCAAGCTGCCTCTGGACGCGGTCTGACTGAATGGCCATCTATCGTCTTAGTGAAACCTGTGCGGTCGCATCGCAGATTCAGGCAACCGATATCGCCGCGCTCGCTGCCGATGGATTCACAACGGTCATTTGTAACCGGCCGGATGGGGAGGATTTCGGCCAACCAACAGCTGACGCAATCGCTGCCGCGTGTGAGGCGCATGGCATAGCGTTCCACTTCATTCCCATCGACCGTAGCGGCCTTACCATGGACATCGTGGAGAGTTTTCGCAACGCGGTCGCAGCCAGCACGGGACATGTACTGGCCTACTGCCGTTCGGGCCAGCGGTCGTCGGTGATCTGGCAGGCCAGCGGCTCGCCCTAGCCCTGCAGTTTCTCTCTAAATCTCTGCATGCCGCCTATCCAGCGGTCGTGATCATTCGCCTTGCGCTGAAAATACGTTGCCACCTGCGGATGAGTCAGAATAAGAAAGCGCCCATCAAGCGACTTATCGACAATGATGTCGGCGACATCTTCCGCTCGCATGATGCCGTCGACATCATTGCCGCCGAAACCGCCGTCGAGCGTGTCAGAGTCGTCCGCGATACCGATCATGCGAGTCGCGACGGCCTGCGGGCAAACGACCGACACGTTAATGCCACGATGGCCATAGTCGATCGCGAGCGACTCGGCAAATGCCACGGCCGCATGCTTGGTAGCGGAGTATGCCGCATCGCCGATCTGGCTAAGAAGCCCGGCCGCTGAAGCAACACTAACCAGGTGACCACCGCCTCGCTCGAGCATCCGCGGCACCAGGGCCCGAGCAGCGTAGACATGTGCCATGACGTTGATGCGCCAGCAGGCCTCCCAACGGTCATCTATCGGGTTGAGCCCGCCTTCGGCCGATATGGCACCGCTTTCGCCGTCGCCGAACCCGACGCCCGCGTTGGAAACAAAGAAATCGATGACTCCAATATCCCGCTCGACTTCGTCGACAAGTGCAGCTAGAGCCGCTTCATCTGCAACATCGACGACGCGCGCAACGCCGCCGACTTCGGCCGCCACCGTCGCTGCTGCTGCAGCATCTACATCAACGACAACCACCGTCGCGCCATCGCGATGCAGGCGCCGACAGAGTGCACGGCCTATGCCGTGACCACCGCCAGTAACGACTGCCGTGCCAATGCTCAAGGCGCGCTAAATCCTGTCTCGCAAAGTGTAGTACAACATGCCAAGAACCATGCCGGGATAGCGCAGGAATGTGCCGCCTGGAAACGTGTGAATCGGCAGATTGGCGAACACATCGAAGCGACCCGCGACACCGGCAATTGCCTCGGCAATAACCTTGCCCGCAAAATTCGCTGTGATAATCCCGTGCCCTGAATACCCCTGCCCAAAGAATACATTGGGCTCCAGGCGTCCAAGATGTGGCAAACGATTGACCGTGACGGACAGCGTGCCACCCCAGGCGTAGTCGACACCTACATCTTTCAGCTGAGGAAAAAGCTTGAGCATGTACGGACGTACAAACTTCGCAATATCTTTCGGAAAGTCTGGTCGATAGTTCTCACCACCGCCGAACAGCAGACGGTGATCATCGGACATTCGGAAGTAATTCACGACGAATCGTGTGTCGTGCACGCCGAAGCGTCCATTGATCACCTCGCGAGCGCGGTCCTCACCCAGCGGTTCCGTGGCGATCATGAAGTTGTTGATCGGCATGATCTTGCTGGCTGAGCGCGGTTCGAGATTGCCGAGATAGCCGTTGCAGGCGAGCACGATAAATGACGCGTTCACACTGCCTGTCGCCGTCGTGACGACAGCCGGATCCGTTCTCGTGTACGAAGTCACTCGCGAGTTCTCGTAAATACGAACGCCAGCCTCGCTTGCCGCCCGGGCCAGTCCAAGCGTGTAGTTAAGAGGATGCAGATTCAGAGCCTCCGTATCATAGAGACCCTCGACGAAATCATCCGTTGCTACATACTCATGTGTCTCTTCCGCATTGAGCGCGCGACAAAACGGGTAGTCGTAGCGTTCTGTAAGTGCATCGGCCAATTCCTGTGCCCAGCCGAGATAGCTTTTCTTGTGGACGCCCACCAGCTGGCCTTTTTGCAGGTCACAGGGAATATTGTGCTTCTCTACCCTGCTTCGTATCTCCTCCTTCGCGAGTTCGGCAAAGTTCCACAGCTGCCGCGAACGGGCAACATCAAATTGTTCTTCAGCCTCCAGCACATCCTGTCGTTGTCCGCTGCCAACCAGCCCTCCATTGCGGCCGGACGCACCATAGCCAACACGTTCGGCCTCAAGCACCACAACGCTCATGCCGAGTTCGGCGAGATTCAGCGCCGCCGACAAACCCGTAAAGCCTGCGCCGATTACGCACACATCGGCGGTCAGCTCCTCTTGCAGTGAGGGCCTGTCTTCGAGTCCCTTCGCCGTCGCAACGTAATAGCTATCGGGGTGACCTGGGTCGTTTGCATGTGCCATGTAAAGAACCTTCTATTAAATGCTGGACTGTGGCCGAATCGGGCTACCATCAAAAAAACGACCGTACCTTAGCGGCTTGAGGTCAATACCCGTGTCAGTGCCGGTCAACATGCCTGCAAGCGCTTTGCCGGCGCCGGGCCCCAGCCCGAAGCCATGGCCGCTAAGACCTGTCGCGATGTAGAAACCCGGCAGCTTCGGCACATCACTGAATACCGGCACGACGTCCGGCGTCATTTCGATCATCCCCGCCCAGCTCTCAACAATGGGCGTCGCCGCCAGCTGCGGAAACATCTTGTCGAGGTTCTTGCGGATTCCCCTGAGAACACCAGGATCCGGATCGGGATCAAGAACACGCGTTTGCTCAAACGGTGTCACTTCGTCGAGCTCCCAGCGCTTGGGCATTCGCCACTCTTCCAGGAACTCCCTGCCGATCGACAATCGCAGTACCTTGAGTTCCTGCAACAAGGCAGGAATAAACTTGATGCTCCAGCGTAGCGTCGACGGTGTTATCGGGTGCTTGATGATTGTGCCGTGCGCAATAGTATAACCGCCGTCCTGACGACGACGAATACCGAGGAGCTCATCAAACACATTACCGTCGAGCACGTTTTCACAGGCGGCGGTGCGTGCCACGGTCCCGCGAACCTTGAGCTGCGGCAACGCGATGCCCAAAGACCGGCAAAAGAGGGCCGACCAGGCACCGGCAGCACACAATGTCGTGGCGGTGCGAATGGTGCCGTGCTCGGTTACGACGGCGGACACGCTGCCGCCGCTGGTCTCCAGTCCGCGCACCGCACATGATGTGAGCAGCGTTGCACCGGCACGTTCTGCGGCACGCGCGATAGCAGGCACGGCCTTGTGCGGCTCAGCGCGACCATCCGCCTCGGTATAAAGCGCTCCATGCCAGTTGACCGGTGAGTCACCCAGGTGTTTCCTGATCTCGCCGGCCGACAAAACACGTGACTCAATGCCGTACTCATCGGCAATCCCGAGCCATGTGTCGATCGACTCCAGTTCCTTGCGGCTTCTCGCAGTGAAATAGCAACCACGACGAACAAAACCGACATCTTCGCCAGTTTCCTGCTCGAGCGTATCCCAGATGCGCTGAGACTCCAGCATCATCGGTATCTCGCGGGTGTCACGCCCCTGCACACGTACCCAGCCCCAGTTGCGCCCGGATTGTTCGCCCGCAATATGACCCTTCTCGCACACCACGACTTTTATGCCCTGCTTCGCGAGAAACCACGCCGTGGAAACGCCGACAATGCCGCCACCGATGATGACGATGTCTGCCTTGTCCGGAATTTTCGCCGGTGGCTGCAGCGGCCGGGTCCAGGTCGATGCAACGATTGTCGAATCCACTTCCGTCATGTACGGTCCATGCCCATGTCTGAATCAATTCGCACAGTATCCGATATACCGCCGCTCATCGCGACATCGGTTGTGCGTGGCAGCGAACAGGGCGAGAGCCACGGCGGTGTGTTTATAGTGGACCCTGCCGCACAAGCCGTTCACCAGGTGCTGGATTGGGATACCGCGGCTATTGACTGGACCGGGCGTGGCTGGGACAGGGGTCTTCGAGGTGTTGCCTTCTACGGCGGCGAGATCTACATCGCTGCGAGCGATGAGCTCTTCGTTTACGACCAGAATTTCAGGAAGCTGCGCTCTTTCCGCAACCCGTATCTAAAGCACTGCCATGAAATCTGCGAATACGAGGGAAAGCTCTACCTGACCAGCACAGGGTATGACAGCATTCTCTCGTTCGATCTCATGACCGAGAAATTCATATGGGGGCTGCACGCGGCGAAGATTGCCGGCGCCTGGCATGCACATCGATTTGACCCGGAAACGGACCTGGGTCCTCCTCCAAGAAATCAGCTGCACATCAATTGCGTGGATTGCAGCGCCAAGGGGCTGTCATTCGCTGGACTGCGCACGGGCGGCATCGTTGGGTTAGGCGTAGATGCGAAGCTCCTGCTACAGGTCGAACTTCCGGAAGGCGTTCACAATGCGCAACTGGTCAGCGACGGCGTGATATTCAACGATACCGCCGCCAACTATCTCCGCCACGTCACGCGTAAAGGCGAAGAGCGCCACTTTGCATTTCCGGCCTATGACCCTGACAAACTGGAATATGCGGGTATCGACGACTCGAAGATTGCCCGGCAAGGCTTTGGTCGCGGCCTGTGCCGGATCAATGATCGTTTGGTCGCTGCAGGATCGTCACCCTCGACCGTCAGCGTATTCGACCTGGTCTCTGGTGAAACGGTATTTTCCGTCAATTTCTCGATGGATATCCGCAACGCGATTCACGGCCTGGAAATATGGCCTTTTGCCATGCCGCGCCCGGCCGCCGCGCGGCGATGATGATTTCGAGTGCGACTAGCTGAATACCAGATCGCTTATCGCAGGACATCGACGATATCGGCGACGTCACCACGGTAGATCAGGTTCACCCCGGAAATGCCGGGTACTTCGCGCAGCGCTTCCAGGGTTTCTCTGCAGGCCTTGATGCCCTCCAACCGCGGGTCTCTGGCGCCAAGAAGGCGTTCAGGCAGCGAACTCGAAATCACAGTATCCGGAAAGTTCTCGTTCATCCAGCGCAGGTCGTGCGCGGTTGTCAATAAAGGTACGGCTGCCATAAACGTCGCGCGATGCGTGAGTTTGAGCGCGACCAGCGCGGCCGCGTAGCGGGTCAGCCATTCGATATCAAGACAGGGCCGTGACTGCAGGAAACTGGCGCCGGCATCCAGCTTTTCCCTGATCCGCTCGGCCGTCCAGTTCGGCTCCGGGTCAATGACCGTAATCATCGAACCGAGTAACAAGCCGGGTGGTGCAATAGCGGGCGAGGTTTCATTGAGGCGTGTGCCCAGCTCAAGCATTTGTGCCGTGCGGCTGTCGAACACACCCTTTACCCGACCCTTGAGGGCGGCTGGCAGTTTACTGCCGCGCTTGAGCACCAGGCTGGTTGCACCGAGTATCGCGGCGCCGAGAATGTCCGCATGCAGTGCGATGCGATTCCGATCACGGGCGCTGATGTGCACGACGGGATCAACGCCCTGTGCCAGCGCAATGCTCGCAATTGCCAGCGGCGAACTATGGCCCTCAGCCTCCTCGTTGTCGCCGATCTGCACAGCATCCACCCGCCCGGCCAACTGCTCAAAGGTCTGGCAGAGACTTTCCCTGGTCAGCCTCGTGTGCAACGGCGGCTCAACCGTAATGACGAAGTCCTTGCTGCGTATTGCGTCCCTGAAGTCTGTCACACTGGTCTCTACATCGAATTCGCCGACAGTGTCAGGTTCAGGCAGCAGGCCTGTCAATCCCATGCGTAGACGATTCCGGCGCGCAGTAGCGGCGCTCTCCGGTAAACTAGCGTTCTGATTCAGCAAGCAAATGAATCAGAGACAGCCTTGAGGAGTGGCTTATTCCAATGCTCGAAGAGATCTCTCGTCGTGATATTGCCGATCTGCGACAGTTCCTGGTCGCGAACGACTACAGCACCGCCGGACTTGCCGAACGACTGGGCATTGCGGAGCCGCCACGGTCTGACGGCACCGCCTCGTTGTTCCATGCCACTCGGGCAACAACTCCTCTAAACGCACTGGTAAGGCTGTTTCTCGCTGGCGCGAGCCTGGAAGAGGCATTGTTGCGCGAAGCGCTTCCCGGGCCGTTCCTTGATATGTGTTTGCACACCGGTCTGCTCAACAAACAGGACGATCGCATTGCTGCAGCAATTACGATCGTGCCGGTCGAGGACCTGCTGTTCGCCTCGGATGCCTACCAACTGCTGGGCGCTGAGAACGCGAACGAATTTGTCCTGCCCGCACACACTCGCGCTGCCAGCTTCCTGCGTCACATGACCATGCGCACGCCGGTTGAACTAACCCTGGATCTCGGCTGCGGCTGCGGAGTACAGGCGCTGTTCGCGGCGCGCCATAGCCAGCGCGTCATAGCCACGGATATCAATCCGGCGGCGCTGCGTTACACCGAGTTCAACGCGCAGCTCAACAACATCGAGAACGTGGAATGCCGGCTTGGCGATTTGTTTGAGCCGGTGGCCGACGAGCGCTTCGACCTAATCCTCAGCAACCCGCCGTTCGTTATCGGTCCTAAGAGTGAATTCATTTATCGAGACAACCCGCTGCAGCTCGACGAATTCAGCCGACAGATTGTGCGAGCTGCGCCTGCACGGCTCAAAGACGGCGGACATATGCAAATGCTGTGCGAATGGCTGACCATCACCGGCGAGCAGTGGCACACGCGACTCGATGCGTGGTTCGACGACATTGACTGCGATGCATGGGTATTGCGCAGCCCACCGAAACGTCCGACGGAGTACGCCACGATGCGGCTGGCGGATATCTCGGGAGGCGCGCTAAGCCAGGCAACAGACTTCGGTGAGTGGCTGGGTTACTTTGAGAGAAACAGCGTTGCAGCGGTCAACGCCGGCATGATCGTGCTACGTCGGCGGGAGGGGGACAACTGGTTTCACGCGCATGGAATAGCACATGAGCCGCAATCGGATGCAGGTGATGAGGTCCGGGCCAGCCTGGCGGCTGCAGATTTCGCCGATCTCTGCAGCGACGACGAAACGATGCTACAGGCGCACCTCGGTATCCCCGCATCGTTGCAGCTTGAACAACGCTTCGATCGCCACGCAGACGGCTGGGATTCCGACATGGCAATCTTGCGACTCAAAGGTGCATTGGGAATACAGCTGGAAATCGACCTGCCCGTGCTGGCGTTTGTTAATCGAATTGACGGCAAGCGCAGCGTCGAGGAGTGCATTGCTGCGTTCTGCAAAGCGACCGGAGCCGATCCCGCCGGCCTCACGCCTGAGCTGCTCCCGGTTGTGCGGCTGTTAGCTCAAAACGGCTTCCTCGAACCGGTCGACGCCGACACATAAAAAAAGAGCAGCCAGTGGCTGCTCTTTTCTTGTCAGGCGGGCGGGTATCAGTTCCAGCTATAGGAGAACCTGACCCCAAACTCACGCGGTCGGTTGACCGTCACACGACGGCCGCCCCAGAATGCATCGAAGAACAGATCGTCGTCGTAGAGCACCGCTCGCTCGTCGAAGACGTTATTGGCGAAAGCTTCCAGAGTCCAGAATTCGTTAGCCACGCCGACCTTGAAATCGGTAATGGAATAGGAAGGCTGAATATACGTTCCCCGGGCGGAAACCAACGGCTCAGCCTCGAAGTCCTCGATCTGGTTGCGCGATTCATCCTGCCAGGAAATCTGGCCACGAACGTAGATATCCGCCGTGTCGACCGGCCATGTGAATTGCGCGTAGCCGTTAGCCTTCCATTCGGGCACGTTCGGCAGCCGCGTGCCTTTCGGCACGGAGGTGGTCACCTCGAAGACTTCCGATGTCTTGGCATCAACCCAGGCAAGCGACATACCAATATCCAGTCCCTCGGACGGCGCGGCACGCATTTCCAGCTCAACCCCGGTTTGCTCGGCATCGCCAACATTGGCCACCATCACCTGGAAAGGTTGATCACACAAATCAAGAACAGGATCCTCGCCGGGGCCACACGGGCTGAAGCTGGGATCGACGGCCTCGATCTGGTAGTTCTCCCACTTGCCGAAAAATACCGTCGCATTGAGCTGCAGACGGTTGTCGAGCCAGCGGGTCTTCGTGCCAATCTCGAAGTTCTTGAGGAGATCGGGCTCGTAGGACACGGGGAATACCGTGAACGGCGTGCGGTTGCGGTTTGCGCCGCCAGCTCGCCAGCCCTCAGAATACAGCGCGTACAAAAGCTTCTCGTCGTCGAACTTGTAGGTGAACGTCAGCTTCGGAACGACGTCCTGATTACCGCCTTTCGGCGTTACCGTGTCCGGCCATACTCCAGGCGCGGAAATAAAGGCCTTGTCGACAAGGTAGGTACGATCCATTTCCTGATCGAAGTAGCGCAGGCCAAGCTCTGCGGAGAAGTCCTCAGAAAAATCATAGTTGAGGTTGGCAAATACCGCCCACTGGCTCCACTCCGTGCTGTCTGCAGAACGCCACCACGCGGGCTCGCCGCCGGATGCCGCATAACCGAGGATGCCGGTGAAATAGTAGAAACCCAGGGTGTTCTCGAAGTCCGGAGTCAGTGACAGGAAGTTCCAGTCTTCGGTCTTCTCCTCGTAGAAAGCACCCGCGATGAAACGGTAGTTATCACCGGATTTCGTCAGACGAAACTCCTGTGTAAAACGTGTGTTTTCCTGGTCATTGGTGCTGAAGCCGATCGTATCCTGATCGTAAAACGTCTGGCCCGACCAGCAATAGCCGGCAAACTGTGCGTAGACGCAGAAGTTGTAGTTGAAGTAGGCCGCGTACGTCGTGCGCTCATCGACGTAAAATGTTTCGCGCTCGAAGTAACCCGTATTCGACACCAGGTCGAAGGAGCCGATTCTGCCCTCAACCGTCAGTGACAGCTGCTGCCACTTGTCGTCACGCTTGTCCTCATAGAACTTGACGGTCTTCAGATCGCCGACCGTCGGGTCATAGGTGTTGCGACCTTTCGATTCAGTCTTCTGGTACAGGTAGGCGGTGTTAACGGACCACTCGTCATTGACGAACCACTTGGCAGCGATGCGCCCACCCTGAATCTCGACATCGTTGAAGTCGTCTTTAACAACGCTGGAATTGTCAATTGTGCCGAGCTGTGGCGAAACGCCGAGGACATTGTCGATAAAGCCGCCATCCCGGGCCGAGAAACCAACGAGGCGTAGCGCAAACCTCTCATCCATCAGCGGCAAATTCACCATGCCGCTAACGTCGTAACTTGGGGCGGAATCTTCACCGAAACGCGTCATCACATCGACATTAGCTTCGAACTCGGTCGGATTCGGCTTGTTCGTAATAAAGCGCAGCGTGCCAGATTGCGAGCTGTCGCCATACAGGGTGCCCTGCGGGCCGGCGAGTGCTTCGACGCGCTGCATGTCGACCATGCGGGGTTCCGGGTTGACCGCAAACTGTGTGAGTGGCTGCTCGTCGAGGTAGACGGCTGCCGACGACGCCGCGATAAACGCCCCGGGGTTGTCCGATACGCCGCGGAAGATGATCTTGTTTTCGCCGGCGGTCGTGCCGAGAGCAGAGACGTTTGGCAGGAAGCGCACGACATCTTCCAGGTTGTTAAGACCCTGGCGCTTCATGTCGGCGCCAGTCAGGGCCTGGATACTTGCCGAGATGTCCTGCAGGCTTTCTTCGCGCTTGCGCGCGGTAACGGTGATTTCCTCAATACCGCCGGCCCTGTCAGCGCCCTGCTCCTGCGCTTGGGCTTCGCCGGCGTGTCCAGTCAGCGCCATAGACACAGCGACCGCCAGAGCACTCTTGGTTGGAATTCCGTCGAGATTCACGCTTTCGTAAGCAGCCATTCGGTACCCCCGGGTTTCAGTTGCTGCAAAGCGGCTTTTCTTCTCGGACAGTATCCGAACCAACCGCTTCGTGTTTTTTTTACGACGTCTCTTGATCTTTGTGCTGCTCGCAGAGGCGTGACGCAATAATTAATAGCATTTTCAGTCTACTATCTTTGTTTGTTTCTGCACAACAGTTGTTGTTGACTGATTTTCTGCTATTTTCGCTCGACGAACAGCAGCTGACCCGGATCATCCATGGATATAGACACGCCCCTCAAACCACTCGGCGAAGTGCAGGTCGAGCCGCTGAGACAGGCCATTCTCGATCTTGAAGAGGCCGCCTGGATTGCCAACCAGCAACGGCAGATCGATTACGACGTGCATCGCCAGACACAATCCATCGTTCTGGTGTTCTGCGACGGACCCGCAAAAGATCTTGTTGTCAGCAAACAGGAGGGATGGGATTTGCTGTCTGAAACCGCAGTGCCCGTAATGCACGACCTGATCGGGCGTGGCTACCCGGCTGGTGGGACAATCATTCGGGCGATGGCCGCGAAACTGCTGGGGGGTGGTCGAATTAACCCACATTTCGACAGTCATCCGACGTTTCGGCACAGCCACCGAATTCACGTACCGATTACGACCAACAATCGCGTTCGCTTTATGATCGATGGCCGGCCTTATCGCATGAAAGTAGGCGAGGCCTATGAGATCAATAACCAGAAGACTCACAGCGTCATCAACAGCGCCGCAGAAGACCGGATCACCTTTATCTTCGATTATCTTCCGCCCGATCGAATCAGCGCGCTGACTTAGCGCAGCGAATTTGGCTGCCAATCCTCCGGCAATTCGCGCAGCAGCGGGTCCAGAATCTCGATTATCGGTTGTAGCTGGCGCTCGTAGTTCCGCCAGCGTTGTACAGAGCTCGAATAGATCGGCGTGCGCACCTGCTCGGAGCTTGCCGTCTTAACAGCACGGTTCGATTCATAGAACTTCAGGCAGGCATCATCCCAGGGCAGTTCGCAATGTTCGAGCAAGCGGCGTACCTGGCTTTCAAGATCGTCCACCACGTGCTCGTACTGCACGTGCAGAACCTTGCCCGGCAGGACATCGTGCCAATGGCGCATGAGCCGGTCGTATTCCAGGTAAAACTCGCCCAGTTCAAACAGGTCGTAGGTAAACGGCTGGCCCCGGGCGAACAGCTGCCTGAAACTGCCCAGACAACTGTCCAGGGGGTGGCGGCGCGCATCGATGATCTTCGCGTTCGGCAGGATCAGCTGCAGAAAGCCCACATGCGCGAAGTTGTTGGGCATCTTGTCGGTGAAGCGGGGTCTGCCCAGTTCACGATGGCGCTCCGTGCGCTGCAGGTAATCGTCGCCGAATGCGCTGAGCGCCGCAGCGTCAAGCTCAGCGACCACCGCAGGGTATTTTTTTTGGTCGGCGCGATTTGCGGCGCTCGCTCGCGCGACCCGACCCAGATCGGGCAGCTCATGCGTGCCTTCGACCAGCGGATGACTGGCAAGGATCTGTTCGATCAGCGTCGAGCCCGAACGCGGCAGGCCGATTATGAAAATTGGGGCATTGCTGGGATTACCGCTACCGGCATGGCGTGCGAACAGCTCGCTGTCGAAAGTACTGATGAACTGGTCGTGTGAGTCGGCGGTTTGTACCGGATCATAGGTCTCCCGCTGGCGGCGATTCTCATTACCCGACTCGTAACATTCGAAGGCCCGCTCGTAATCACCCGCGTCTTCATAGGCTTTGGCAAGCGCAAACTGGAAATTGGCGCGTTGCTCATCCGCGAGGCGTTCATCGGCGATCTCGGCTTCCATGGCCGTCACATCCTCGGGCTGGAAGCGAAAGGTCTTCAGATTCGCAAGACTCCACCAGGCTTCGCCATTCCACGAGTTGTGCTGCACACACTTTCTATAGGCAGCGATACCGTCCTCGACGCGGCCGATGGTCTTCAGAACATGACCAAGCCCGGCCAACGCCGTTGCGTGGCCTTCGTCGAGATCCAGAGCCTTGTCAAACGCTTCGATAGCGGCGTCATGCCGTCCGGCCATGCCGTTTGTCGTACCTACAGCCGCGTAAGGATTTGGTCGGTTCGGCTCCAGGCGTATTGCATGCTCGAACGCCGCCAGCGCATCGTCGGTGCGATCCTGCTCCTGATGTGCCAGCCCGAGATCCATCCAGCACTGGAAGAAGTCAGGCGCGATCTCCAGGGCACGCTCCAGCAGGACTTGCGCATCGCTCCATTGCTTGGCTCGCATAGCGACGCCGGCAAGCAGGCGCAGTGCGTCAACGTTCCTGGGATCCTTGGTTAACACGTCGCGATATCGCTTCTCTGCTTCGCGAATGTTACCCATGCGCTGCAACTGCAGCCCACGCACGAGATCTTCCCGATGCGGCGTCAGCTTGAACGATGCTTCGAACTGCTGCGACGCCTCGTCGTCGCGGCCCAGGCCATCCAGGACCTTGGCCTTCTTGAAACGTACCGACGCATTGCCGGGGTCGAGTTCGGACGCCCGCTCCAGCGCTTCGAGCGCATCAGGCAAACGGCCCTGCATGATCAGCGCATCCGCCAACGTCTCGATCGCGCGCGTGAAGTTCGGATACATGCGGACGGCGCGAGACAGCGTGTGTTCGGCTTCCTCGGCTCGGTTCTGCTTGAGCATCGCGGCGCCGAGCAGGCTGAGGAGGTTTGCGTCACGCGGGAAGGCGCCGAGCGCCTGGCGGCAGATACGCTCCGCCATTTGCGCGTCGCCGGCACGCAGAAAGGTCATAGCACGGTCGAACGAGGCCTTTGATGTATCGAGTTCGTGTTGTTGCACGTTAGTGACTTCTGTTGAAAAGCGCGGCCGGAATCATAACAGCGAGCGCGGCGATCGGCGCGACAAACAATGGGTGTATTGCACCAGGCCAGCCAGCCACCTGGTCGTACCAGAATATTTGCGACGAGCAGCCTGCCACTGCCGACGCCAGGATCGCCCAGAATCCGGCATGAGCCGGCGTCTTTTCCCAGAAAATCGACAGGATGAACGGGATGAATATTGCAGCGGGTGCCACGAGCGTTGCAAATACCACCAGGCTGACGACACCCGGGAAGACCAGCGATATACCGAGGGAAACCGCGGCCAACACGGCGGTAATAGCCCGCGAATGGAAAATCTGCCTTTCCTGGCTCGCGCCTTTACCAAGGACTGGCTCGTAAAGATCCTGTACCGCCAGTGACGATGCGGCGGCCAGGAACGACGACGAGGTCGACATCGTCGCCGCGATGATTGCCGTCATGATCAGTGCGCGCACACCTTCTGGTAGTACCTGCGCGACGAGCTCCGGAAGGGCCTGATTTTCGTCCGCGAGCCCAGGCAGCAGCGCGGCCGATGCCAGGCCGAGGATCGCAACGCAGCCACCGAAGACGACGTAGTTACAGCCTGTAAAAATGTAGGCGAAGCGCGCTGTCTCTGCGTCCTTGGCGGCCAGCGCTCGCTGCATGTAAGCCTGATCGACGCCGTAGCTGTACAGCGCGAGCGCCCCCCAGGCGAGTGGAGTCCAGAGTCCGAGCTGCGTAAAACTGAAGTGCTCGCGGGGAAGGCTGGTCTGCAGGCCATCGATGCCACCGACGGCATTCATGGCCAGGATCACCGCGAGAACAATGCCGGCCATGAGAACGACGTACTGCAGCGCGTCGGTCCAGACGACTGCCCAGAGCCCGCCCATCATCGTGTAGGCTGCAAATGCAGCCGTGATGATCAGCGACGCCACGGGCACGGACAGGCCAAAAAGTGCCGCCAGCAACAGCGCCGATACGAGAATCTGCACAGCGACAAAGGCCACTGCCTCGACGATTTGGAGTGCGGCCGTCAGACGCTGTGTACTCACGCCGAACTTTATCCCGATGTACTCGGGGATCGTGGTCAGCTGCATCCTGCGTAGCCGCGGTGCCACGATGAAGCCCAACAGAATGTAGGCCGGTATCGCCGCGTAGTTCCAGAATATTCCGGACAGGCCGATCGCGTAAACCAGTCCGGCACCGCCAATCAGCCCGGACCCCGAGAATTCGGTTGCGGCGAGACTCAGCGATGCTGGCAATCTGCCGAGCTGCCGACTGCACAGGTGAAAATCCTCGGTGCTGTGGACCCGCTTCGACCAGTAACGACCGATACCCAACACGAGACCGATGTAGGCGAGGAAGATAATAATGTCTAACATGCTTGTTCCATCTAACCGCGACGACTCCGAACATGCAACACGACGCCATCGTCATCGGCGCTGGCCATAACGGTCTGACTGCAGCCGCCTATCTCGCCAAAGCCGGCAAGAAAGTACTCGTGCTCGAGCGACGGAATGTCGTCGGTGGCTGTGCGGTGACCGAAGAGGTCGACGCAAAACTGGCGCCGGGCTGTCGTGTTTCGACCGCATCCTATATCGCGAGCATGCTGCGTCCGACCATTATCCGGGACCTCAAGCTTGGCGCTTACGGACTGCGCATGGTTGCATGCGACCCGGGTGTCCAGGCCGCCTTCGATGACGGCGATGTGGTCGGCTGGTGGGGCGACAAGAACAGGATGCAAGCAGAACTGGAACGCATCGCACCGCAGGACGTTGAGCGCTTCTTTGCGACCGAGGAAGAGCTCAAACGCCTCGCCGCCTACCTGCAACCCTACTTTCTCGAATCACCACCGGACCCGCATGCCAGGGGATTCAGTAAGCTGTCAGAGCTCTGGAAGACCTGGCGGCGCTTTCGAGGCGTGTCCGGCGACGATATCAGCAGCCTGGTCCGCTTTCTGACCGGTTCACTTGGCGAGTTCCTCGATCGGCGCTTCGAAGCGGACAAACTCAAGCGCCTGATACTGTCAAACAGCCTGTATGGCAAGCATGGCGGACCCTACCAACCGGGAACAGCAATGGGGCTGCTGTTTCACCTGCTTAGCGGCGGCGATGCCGAGCAGCAGGCATGGCAGGGACATGTTATCGGCGGCATGGGCGCAATTACCGAGGCGCTCCGAGGCGCCTGTGACGACCTTGGCGTCGACATCCGCACCAACTCGCCCGTCCAGCAGGTCAACATTGCCAATGGCGCCGCGACCGGGGTGACGCTGCAGTCGGGCGAGGTCTGCGACGGCCGTCTGGTCGTTTCCAATGCGGATCCAAAGCGCACCTTCCTCGGCCTGGTGGACAGGCAGGCGCTGGACGATGACTTTCGTCGCGATATCGAGAACCTGCGGATGAACGGCCCGGCCGGCAAAGTAAACTTCGTCCTGGCCGAAGAACCGCAGGTGGTCGGCATGCCTGACGATCGTTCCAAATCACAGCGCTCGCTGTTCACCCTGATCCCGACACTCCAGGAAGCCGAGGACAACTACAATGCATCGCAGCGAGGCGCATTGCCCGAGCGACTTTGGGTAGATTGCGTGGTGGCATCAAACGTCGACGACACGCTCGCACCTGCGGGCAGGCACATGCTCACCTGTTTCGTGCAGTACCTGCCCTACGCACTGAAAGACGGCAGTTGGGACGATCACCGCGAGAGACTGGGGGATCGCGTAACCGAACTCATCGGCCAGTTCGCACCCAATGTTCCCGCATCGGTCATTGCCAGACGCGTCTATACGCCGCTTGATCTCGAAGAAACCTTTGGCATCACCGAGGGTAATATCTTCCACGGCGACATCTCGCTGGAACAGATGTTTTTCATGCGACCGCTGCCGCGCTGGGCACACTACCGGACACCCGTCGCAAATCTCTGGCTTTGCGGTGCCGGCACCCACCCGGGAGGTGGCGTGACCGGCGCGCCCGGACATAACGCAGCGCAAGCTATCCTGCGGGAACTGTGACGAGAGTACGCGCTCCCGAATGACTTCTGCACTAGCCTGTAACTCTGTCACCGGCAACTCCAGGATGGATTATGTCGAAACGTTTTGCAGGGATTGCATTGCTATTCGCGCTGTTCACAACCAGTGCGCATGCGGAGACACTTGGCCATAGCGGCTACATCGATGCGCATGAGCGCGTGGTGCTCTTTGGTGACAGCGGCTGGGAATTATTCCGACCCGAACGTCGCGAACAAACGCTGTTTGACCTGACCTACCTGACCTACGATCTGATTTCCGAGCGTACCGGCTTCGGGCTGCGCTTTCATTCGTCGATCCACCTGACGATCGATTTCGAAACGGACCCGTTCACACAGGACCGCAACCTGGTTGGCCCGATTTACGACTTCGAAATCGGCGCGACGACGCTGGCGCTGCGTTTCAGCTTCTAGGGTCGCTAACAGTGAGACGTTTCATCGGTACAGCCGTACTTGTATGCTACGCCGATGACCACGCACGTCTACTTCGACCTCGACGGAACGCTGACTGATCCTTACGAAGGCATCACCAACTGCATCCTGTACGCACTCGATGAACTTGGATTCCCTCGACCGGACGACGACTACCTTTACAGCTGTATTGGCCCGCCGTTATGGGACACCTTCCCGGAACTGGTCGGGCAGGAGCTGACTCGCAAGGCCATCGACCTGTACCGCGAGCGATTCATGGACGTAGGTTGGAAGGAGAACCTGCCCTACGAAGGCATTGTCGATGCCCTGGAGGCCGTTGCCAGCGCCGGCCACCTGCTGTTCGTTGCGACGGCAAAACCACACATGAATGCCGCACGCATCGTCGACCACTTCGGCATGGGCGAGTTCTTCGCCACGGTATACGGCAGTGAACTCGACGGGACGCGCGGCACCAAGACCGAGCTGCTCGAATTTGCGATCGGTCGTAACCCGGGTGGTACGCGCCACATCATGGTGGGTGATCGTAAACACGACCTTATCGGCGCAGTAGCCAATGCGATGACGCCGATTGGTGTGGCTTATGGTTATGGATCGGTCGAAGAACTTACCGATGCGGGTGCAACAGCTATTGCCGCCTCACCCGCTGACCTGCCTGGCATTCTCACCTGAGCACATCGCGGATGGCCCGAATATGTTCGGGTCCCATGCGACAACAACCACCGACAACCTTGGCACCTGCATCAACCCATGCCAGCGCCGCCTCCGCACAATCGCCCGGCGTCACCGTGCCTGACCAGGAATTGTCGTCTACGTGATAGGTCTCGCCCGAGTTCGGGTAGGCGATGATCGCCTTGTCAGGCACCGTACCGCGAAGTCGTGTCACGAGCTCCGACGCATACTGCGGCGGCGTGCAGTTAATACCAACCGCAGCGACGCTCGGGTGATCCGCGAACATCGCGGCTACCACTTCAAGCGGCGTTCCATCGACAACACAAGCACCATCACG
>JAHEGH010000004.1:0-6128 GCA_024639825.1 Gammaproteobacteria bacterium | reverse complement strand
CCGTCGAGGATCATCGGTACATCCCTTTTGAGCGCTTGAATAAATAATATGTTCGTCATCATGTCCCAGCTTACTTCACAGAGATGGGGCGCGCTTGTTACTGTAGGGCTCAAATCCGGGGAAGTGATTTATGCGAAAGTTCCTAGCCGCGGCATTCGCCGCTCTGCTCCTGTCTGCGTGCCAGCAGGCACCCGAGCCAGAGGATAAGGTTCTCGCGGTTCGTTGCGGCAACCTCATTGACGGCCTTGCCGATGAGGCGCTCGGCGGCAATCTCGTTCTTATCCGTAACGATCGTATCGAAAGCGTGGATACGATCGGAGAAATTCCTGAAGGCGCCGAGGTGCTGGATCTGTCGGGCTACACCTGCCTGCCAGGCCTGATCGATACGCACACACACATTGCGTTGAACCATGACGACTCGAGCGACCTGACCATTTACTACCGTCGCACCATGGCCGAGACCATGGCAATTACCCTGGACAACGCAAACACGACACTGCAGGCCGGTTTTACAACGATTAGAAATGTCGGCGACTACTTCCCCGAAGCCATTATCAAAGCCCGCGAACAGATTCGGCAGGGACGTACTCCTGGACCACGCATACAAACGGCGGGCTCCTACCTGACGATTCCAGGCGGCGGCGGCGATCTCGTCGTGCCCGGCCATGATGAAAGTGAGATTCCTGCAGGTACTCGTATTGGCGTAGCGCGCGGTCCCGAAGCATTCGCCGCTGCCACTCAGCGGGTGCTGGACAATGGCGCCGACCTGATCAAGGTGATTGCCTCGGGTGCGGTGTTCGCCTACGGGGGCGTACCCGGCTCGCCCGAAATGACACGCGAGGAAATTGCAGCCGTCGTTGCAGTTGCCCGGGCCAACGGTGTGAAGGTGACAGCTCATGCGCACGGGGCGCAGTCCATCAAGGACGCGATTCTTGCGGGTGTCGACTCGATAGAGCATGCCTCACTCGCGGACGATGAGGCCATCGCGCTTGCGGCCGAGCGCGGCGTCGCGTTTTCAATGGATGTCTACAACGGCACGTTTACGGCCGAGGTTGGCAAGGAACTCGGCTATCCGGACGAGTTCATGCGCAAGAATGACGAGACGACCGAAGCGCAGCGGATCGTCTTCGAAAAAGCCTACGCCGCCGGCGTGCCGATACTCTACGGGACCGATGCGGGCGTGTTACGGCACGGCTATAACGGCAAGCAATTTGTGGTTATGGTGCGGCGCGGTATGGCGCCCATGGATGCCATCAAAAGCGCTACGTCACTTGCCGCCGAGCACATGGGATTGGCCGCGGATGTCGGTGCAATCGAAGTGGGACGCTTTGGGGATATCATTGCGGTAAAGGGCAATCCGCTGGCAAACGTCGCCGTGTTCCAGGATGTGCCGGTGGTTATCAAGGGTGGCTCGGTTGTAAAAAAGGTCGCCCCGAAGAAGCCACAGTTTGCCGATGTCGTCTATCACACCGGGAAGATCTACACGGTGAACCCCAACCTGCCCAGGGCGCAGGCCGTGGCGATCCGCAATGGCAAGATCGAGTTTGTTGGCTCTGACGATGCCGTGCGGGCTCACATAGGGCCCGACACCAGCGTCTACGACCTGCACGGGCGCCTCATGCTGCCCGGCTTCCAGGACGCGCACGTACATCCGCTGCATTCCGGCCTTGAAGCGCTGAGCTGTTACCTTGGAGAGGCAGCCACCATTGAGCACTATCGGACCGTCGTATCCGCCTGTGCTGAGAGAATCAACGACCGCGAGTGGATCACTGGCGGCGGCTGGTCGATGGCAGCTTTCGGTCCGGGTGCCAAGGCCAGCAAGGACATTCTCGACGAACTCGTCCCCGACCGACCCGTCTATCTGACGACACAGGACGGACACACCGGCTGGGCGAACAGTCGAGCTCTCGAAATCGCGGGCATCACAAACGGTACGCCCGATCCGATCGATGGCTTCATCGATCGAGACCCGGAGACCGGCGAGGCGATCGGCAGCCTGCAGGAAGGCGCCATGCGACTCGTTGCCCGACATATACCGCCACCATCGCCGGAGGAGCGCCTGGCTGCGCTTGAGTACGCCCGCGACCTGATGCACAGCGTAGGCATCACATCCGTCCAGAAAGCCTATGCCAGTGAGGCCGATCTGCAGACTTACGAGCAGCTCGACAAGATGGGCAAACTCAACATGCGCGTCGTCGCTGCCTTGCTCTGGGACTCTGAAGGTCCGATCGAACAGATTGAAACCATGAAGAGTCTGCGAGAGCGCTACACACAGGGAAATCTGCACGCCACAAGCGTCAAGATTTTTATTGATGGCGTCATGGAAAACTATACGGCGGTCATGCTGGAGCCGTATCGGGTCGAGAGCGGGACGCGAGGTACGCCGATGATCGATCCGGGCGAGATGACGGAAGTCGTCAGCGATCTTGCCGCCGCGGGCTTCCAGGTACACTTCCACGCACTGGGCGACGGTGCGGCACGCTACGCGCTCGATGCGATAGAAGAAGCAAACAAGCGTCATGGGAATACCGATCTGCGTCACCATCTGTCGCATCTTCAGGTGATTCATCCGGATGACCACGCCCGTTTTGCAGAACTCGGCGCCGTCGCCAACTTCCAGCCGCTATGGGCCTATGCGGATGAATACATCGTCGATCTGACTCTGCCGTTTATCAGCGAAGAAACGGCACACTGGATGTACCCGATCAAATCCATTCTCGACGCCGGCGGAAAAGTGGCGTTCGGCAGCGACTGGTCGGTGTCATCGGTGAACCCCATGCCGCAAATAGAAACGGCAATCACGCGCGTCGACCCGGAGAGCCACGCAACCGAGGTGATGAACCCGGAACAACGCATCACCATTGAACAGGCGATCCAGGCATTTACATTGGGTTCGGCGTACGTCAACCATCAAGAGGATGTGACCGGCTCAATCGAGGTCGGCAAGTTCGCCGACCTGATCGTGCTCGACCAGAAGTTGTTCGAGATTGAGCCGGAGAAGATTTCGGACACGAAGGTCTTGCTCACACTATTTGGGGGTAAAGCGGTTTACGGTAATCCCGCTGATCTCTGAAGTGAGTATTGGCAATGGCCGCTTTTTAATGGAACCGGCTATTGCGCATCATTGATCTCGACCAAGTACCCGTCAGGATCGCGGATATAGACCTGCCGGACCCCGTCTGGCCGGTGCGTAACGTGGTAATCATTACCGCCACCCACATCACCGTAAACGACTCCCGATGATTTCAAGTACTCAAGAAAACCATCAAAATCATCCACCGCCATAGCAAAATGATTGAGGCCGTTTGACCCAACCTCAACGCCCTCAATCTCCCCCATGTGAAGCTCGGTATTCCCACCAAGCGACAAAAACAGGAACGGGTCATCCGAAGGCCCGAAAGGGGATTTCAATTTCTCGAGCTTCAATATGCCTACGTAGAATTGCTCGCTCGCTTCAATATCGCTGACAATCAACGTTACGTGATTAAACGTCAGCTTGTTGTCCCCGGCGTAGGCGCAAGCACAACAAAACGCCAATGCAGTTATCAGGATCATCCTTTTCATTTTTCTTCCTCCAGCTCTGACCAGATCTCTCGGACCCAGTCGCGTATCTGCAACGACTCCTGCCATCGGTCTGACAGCTCGTTCTGCTCCGCATCCGTTATCGCATAAGGTGGCGGGCCCAGCTCGCACAGGAAAACAAGCGTCGCGTCGTCGTCATTACGTTGGCGCCACATGCGCATGCCTTCTTTCCACCAGCCTTTGAATATATCGACCCACTGCTGGTGCTGTCGAAAACCTATCTGGATCTGTACCTGCTCGCGATTGGCGATACGACCCTGAAAGCAGTCGGATCGTTCGAGTACGTACTGGATGTACGCTGCGTCGCGCTCAGGTACGGGCGCACGCAACTCACGGTCAACCACAAAGTGCGACAGGTCGGCACATAGCCGCATCTCTGGAACGAGATCCATGAGCTGCAGCGTGAAGTACAGATCATTGAGCAGGCCATCCCGATGCGTTTCAAATAACATCGGCATGCGCTTGCGCTCTGCTGTTCCGATCCAGTCGCGCACAACCGGAACGGCATCCTCGGGTCGGATCGGCATAACGCCACTGATCACATTGACCATGCAGGCGTTCATGTCGTTTGCGAAGTCGAGCAAGGGCTCCATGTCGGCGGGCGTATGCGGGAATGCGTTGAGCATGCACCCCAGTCCGTGCTGTTCGAACAGATACTGCTTGTCCAGGTTGTCGGCTATCTCCTCTACCGACGGATCGAGGCATAGTCCGTCGAATCCGGCCTCCGCTACCATCGCGAACGACTCCTCGTCGGTGCGCTCCGGCCGGTTGGGGTTGCGGAGCTGCATGCCCCAGAGTGACTGATAGATTTCGAGCTTCTGCACCTTACTCATCTCTCCTGAGACGCCCTGCAACCAGGGCGTCAACGGCGATCGCACCGTTCTCATGCACGATAACGGGATTGACATCGACTTCAGCCAACACATCACCGAGCCCTGCCGCCATCTCGGAGAATCGCGCGGCGGCTTCGCAAAAAGCATCGATATCCGAAGCCGGCTTGCCTCTTACGCCGTCAAGCAATGGCCGTAGCTTCAGGCGATCGATGCAGCGGCGCGCATGTGCCACGTCAAACGGTGGCAGCGCGAACTGTACGTCGGCGATTGTCTCGGCAAGCACTCCACCCGATCCGATTAGTATTACCGGGCCAAACTGCGGATCGCGTTTAACACCAAGAAACATCTCGACACCTGTCGGTGCCATCGAAGACACGAGAACAGCACCACCCAGCTGGCGACTCATGCTCGCATAGGAAATTCGCAACTGTTCCTCGTTCTGAATACCGAGTGCGACCCCGCCTTCATCGGATTTATGGAGCAGTCCTTCTTTAGCTGTTTTTAGCACGACCGGATACCCGATTCGCGCCGCGACGGCCACTGCGTCGCCTTCGCTGTTCGCCAGCCCACACGCGGCGATCCCGACACCGAAGTCCGCAAGTAATGCCAGCGACTCGGCTTCGCTCAGGGTTACACCCGTCGCGAGCCTGTCCTGCCATTGCTCAACCACCCGCTGGTCTGCCGCCCCTGGTGTCGAGGGCGCGCGCAGCTGAAAGTCACGATAAGCAAACAAGGCACGCACGCCTGCAAGGAACTGGCTGACGCCATCGAGCACCGGGAGTCCCGCCAGCGTACTTGCAACCGCCGTCTCATCGTGGCCGGTTCCCTGCCGTGCAGCGACAAGCGCCACCGGTTTGCCGGAGTCAGCTCGTGCACGCCGCATGTACTCCAGGTAGCTGGGATAGATCTTGCCAGCCGGCGCACGATCGTGAATGACGCCCGCAACCGCCGCACCCGGGTCCTGCATCAGCAGCGTCAGGCAGCGCGTAATGTTCTCTGCCGCATCGGGCCCGCCGCGACTCCACGCGTCGAGCGGATTAACCGCCGGTAATTCAGGATCGAGAACTTCCTCGAGTGCTGCGATGGTCCCGTTGGTCAGCTCGGTAAGCGGCACATCCGCATCATCTGCAAGATCGACAAGCAGCTGCCGCTCACCACCTGAGTCATGCAACGTCACCAGGGCACCCTCCGCGACCGGATACATCTCCGCGAACATGATCAGCATCGTCGTGAACTCATCCTGGTCGCGGGCGCGCTGCACACCGTAGCGGTCAAACAGGGCTTCATAGGTCGCGTCATCACCCGCCATCGCGCCCGAATGCGATACGGCCAGTGCCGCCGACTTTTCAGTACGTCCGACCTTGAGCGCGACAATCGGGATACGGCGCTGCGCTGCCTTGGCGAGGGCCGCCGCAAACGCTTCGGGATTGCGGGCCGTCTCGATGAACAAGCCTACAACTCGTGTCTCGGGAAGATCGAGAACGAAGTCCAGGTACTCATCCATGGTGACACCGAGTTCATTGCCCGTAGATACGGCGACGTTGATGCGGACGCGCTCATCGCAATCGATGATGCCCGACATGCCGGAACCTGAATGACTGATCAGTGCGACATTGCCGGGTGCCTCATGAAACGCGCTATCGAAGCCGCAGGTCCAGACGTGATCGCGGACGTTGTAGAAGCCCATGCCGTTGGCACCGCACACGAGCATGC
>JAHEGH010000083.1 GCA_024639825.1 Gammaproteobacteria bacterium | reverse complement strand
GACATAGCGCCTTCCAGGTTTGCACAACCCCAATCCCCGTTTCATGCGGGCGAGCGACACGACAAACAATGCGTATAGGTACGTACGATCTCAAATATCGTAATGTCGCAACGTAAGTGTCCCAGAGCATCCTAAGAATTCAGGATGCATCAGGAAGGTAGCCACTGCGCAATTGGAACTATCGCAACACTCCTCACACAGGTACACGTGACGTAACTTGCGGCAATTTTACGCAGCGCGTTCCAATAGCAATCGCCGGGCGTACGGGATCAGGCCACCTGCATCGATTATGGCCTGGCGAGCCTTCGGTAGCGGTTCAATTGCGAATGATTTACCAGAGGTCAGGTTGCATACTTTGTTGTCCCGGACCTCCAGTTCGTCGCCCTCGTCTGCCTCGATATCCGGACAAATAATCATCTGCAGACCGACGTTTATCGAATTCTGCAGGAATATCCTCGCGAAGTTTCGGGCCACGACGATCAGGTCGTAACCCTTAATGCAGGACGCCGCCTGTTCGCGTGAGGAACCGCAGCCAAAATTGTCTGCGGCTACGATAAAACTCCCGGCAGGGAATTGCTTTTCCCTGAGTGCCTCATTGAATTCCGTGTTGTCCGCGAAGGCAAACTGAGGAGTCTCAGTCGGTAGCACCGTTGCCATGAATCGGCCCGGATAAATGATATCCGTCGAAATATCGTCGTCCAGTTTCAGTACAACTTTGCCTTTGGCCATGTCAGTTCACCTCTCTCGGGTCCGAAATTACGCCGGTCAAAGCACTCGTTGCTGCCACCACTGGCGAGCACAGGAACACTTCCGCTCCCGGGTTGCCCATGCGGCCCTTGAAATTGCGATTCGTGGTAGCGAGCGCAGTTTCATTGTCGCCGAGTGCCCCCTGATGAATGCCAAGGCAAGGGCCACAGCCCGGGTTGCAGACTACGGCACCGGCTTCGATCAGGTCACCCACGTAACCGGCATTCAGCGCATCAGTGTAAATGCGCCAGGATGCCGGGAACACGAGCATGCGTGTCCCCTTTGCGACATGCTTGCCCCTGAGAGTTCGCGCGACAATCTCGATGTCATCAAGCCGTCCGTTGGTGCAGGAGCCCACTACAATCTGGTCTATCTTTCTACCCTTCACGTCGCCAATTGGTTTGACGTTATCCACTGTGTGCGGGCAGGCAATCTGCGGTTCAAGATGCGTGGCATCGATCTCCACGACGCGATCGTATACAGCATCCACATCCGGAGCGAATATTTCCAGCTCATCGACAACACCGGCTTCGTCCCGCAAGTAGCGGCGCGTTTCTTCATCGGGTGGCACGACCCCTCCGGTTGCGCCAGCTTCCACCGACATGTTGCAGAGCACGAGCCGACCCGAAGTCGGCAGGCTACGAATCGCGTCCCCGTGGAACTCGATAATCTTGAAGTTCGCACCCTCGGCCGTCAGCAAACCGACCAAGTGCAGGATCAGGTCCTTGGCATAGACCCCAGGCGGGAATTCACCGTTGACCACTACTTTAATGGTACCGGGCACTTCGACATTGAGGATGCTTCCCAATGCCCAGACAGCGGCCATCTCCGTGGCGCCGATTCCGAATGCAAAGGCGCCCAGCGCACCGTGCGTCGTCGTATGGCTGTCTGTTCCAACCAGCACATGACCGGGCCGCACATAACCGTTTTCGGGGAGGATCTGGTGGCAAATGCCACCGACGTCACCGCGGATATCGTGAAACCTGGTAATTCCTTGTGCTGCTACGAAATCCCGAATCTTTTTCTGGTTGGTCGCGGTCTTCGATGACTCCGCGGGAACGCGGTGGTCAAAGATAATCGCAATTTTGTCCGCATCCCACACCCGCGGCTCTCGCCCGGTATCGCGAAAGATCTCGTTAAACTGGTTGATAACCAGTGCAGCGTTCTCGTGCGACATTGCCAGGTCAACTGGCAGCTCCAGGACATCCCCTGTCTCCACTACTGCCGTCCCGCAGGCTCGTGCAAGCAGTTTCTGTACGTAGGTCATGCCCATATCGATCTCCTTCACTCAGTGGCTGTCAGATAACATGCCTGGCGGTGAGGTCAGCCAGTTTGTCCTCTTCGATGCCGATGCTCGCCAATACTTCAGCGGTGTGTGCCGACAACCGGGGTGGCGGCGACGTGATATCTCCGGGTGTTTGATCGAACTTCGCCGTCAACGTAAACAAAGGAACGCTGCCTATACCGTCGATAGCCACGTCTTTCAATGTCTGCCGGTGTTTAATCTGCGGCTGCTTCAATGCTTCCTCGAGGCTCAGAATTGCGCCGCTCGGCACGCCATTCGCATTCAGAAGTTCAACCCAGTCCTGCGTTCCGCGTTCTATCAGTTTCGCCTCGAGCAGCGGTGTCAACGCCTTGCGGTTCTGTTTGCGAATATCGCGTTCCTGGAAACGCGGGTCGGACTTGAGACCTGGTAAATCAAGCACGTCACAAACTGACTCCCACTGTTCCTGCTTGTTGGCAGCGATATTGATGTGGCCATCCTTCGTGATGAATACCCCGGATGGCGCTGCCGTGAAATTGTCGTTACCCATGGGTTGCGGCTCCCGCTTGGCGATGAGCAGGTTCGCGGCCACCCAACCCATGAGGGGCATAATCGAATCGAGCATGGCAATGTCGATGAACTGTCCCTGACCGGTACGCTCGCGGTGGTAGAGAGCCGCCATGATGGCGAAAGCAGCATTCAGGCCACCTACCGTGTCGCACACCGGGAATCCCGCGCGCAGTGGATTCAAGCGCTCGTCTCCATTGACAGCCATCTCGCCGCTAAGGCCCTGGATTATCTGGTCATAGGCCGGCTTGTGCGCATCGGGTCCGGTCTGTCCGAATCCCGAGATAGCACAGTAGACGAGACCGGGGTTGATCTCCTTTAGTATGTCGTAGCTCAGTCCCAGGCGATCCATGACGCCAGGACGGAAGTTCTCAACCAACACATCCGCGTCCTTGACAAGCTTGAGGAAAATCTCCTTGCCCTCGGGGGACTTTGTGTTGAGAGTCACCGACTTCTTGTTCGCATTTTGCGCCAGAAAGCTCGTCCCCATCAGTTGCTCGTTAAGTTCGGTTAATGTTCCGAGCTTGCGCGCCAAATCACCGCTTCCGGGTCGCTCTATCTTGATGACTTCCGCGCCCAGCAGCGCGAGGTGCAGCGTTGCAAAGGGTCCCGCCAGAACGTTCGTGAGGTCGAGAACCCGAACGCCCTTGAGCATTTGCTCGCTCATGCCGCCACCTGCCTGCGGATTAGACCAGCCTTGTAAACGCATCCGGGCATCTCGCGCTCAAAGTGTTTCGCTACGTCGCTGGCGACACCCATTAACTTATTCAGGTTTACGTCCTTGCGCAGCCCCTCCAACTGAATGGCGTTCACGAAATCCTCGGTGGCTACGTTGCCTGCCGCCACCTTTGTGAACGGGCAGCCGCCGAGACCCGCGAACGAGGTTTCGAAAGAGCTCACACCAGTATTCATGGCGGCCATGATGTTCGCCATGCCGAGCCCATAGGTGTTGTGGAAGTGACAGGTGCATTCGATGTTAGGGTCGAGGTCGAACACCGCGGCGAACAACCGCTCGACCTGGGCCGGGTGAGCATGACCCGCAGTGTCCGCCAGACTGATGTTGAACAGGCCTGCTTCCACGTATGCAGCTACCATCTCGAGCACACGTTCCTCGGGGATCCGGCCTTCGAAGCCGCAACCAAAGGCCGATTGCACCGACACCTGCACCTTTTTTCCCGCGGCCACGGCTTGCTCGGCGGCGGCGATAATGCGCCGCATAGCTTCCATTGTCGCCATGCCCGTGTTCTTCAGGCTGTGGGTCTCGCTGGCTGAGGCGCCCAGGCAGAGCATCTCCACGCCACATTCCAGGCCGCGTTCCACGCCCCTTTCATTAAGCGCAAGACCTGCAATGGTTACACCGTTTTTTTTGTTTCCTACCAGCCGCCGGATCAGTTCATCGGTATCGGCCATCTGCGGAACCTTCACCGGGTGGACAAAGGAACCGACCTGCACGATATCGACACCGGATTCCATAGTGCGGCGAATCCAGTCTTCCTTCGTCTCGATCGGAACGACTTCGCGCTCCATCTGTAACCCGTCGCGCGGGCCTACTTCGTGGATGACGATCTGTGTCATTAGGAATCCCTCTTACAGCTTGTCGGCTATCGCTTCAGCCATCTCGAGAGTGGTCGCCGCTCCGCCCATGTCATAGGTCTGTACTTTGCCTTCGCGAACGACGGCGGCGACGGCGTCCTCGATGCGCTGCGCCCCATCTGTCTCGCCCAGCCAATCAAGCATCATCTTGGCGGTCAGGATCGTGGCGATCGGGTTGACTTTGTATTGCCCGGAATACTTGGGTGCCGAGCCATGCGTCGGCTCGAATACAGCGAGCTTTTCACCAATGTTCCCTGAGCAGCCAAAGCCAAGTCCGCCCACCATCTGGGCGCAGAGATCGGAGACAACGTCACCATAAAGATTAGGAGCCACGAGCACGTCGTAATTGAATGGGTTCTTGAGCAGCCACATAGTGATTGCGTCTATGTTGGCATCGTCCATGGCAATGTCCGGGAAGTCCTTTGCCACGTCGCGTGCGGTCTCCAGAAACAGGCCGTCGGTAGCGCGCACGACATTAGCCTTGTGCACCACCGTAACTTTCTTACGCCCGAACTTGCGCGCAAACTCGAAGGCTGCCCGGATGATCCGCTCCGAGCCCTTCCTCGTGTTTATCTTGCAGGAGATCGCATATTGATCACCAGACAGATCCTCGAACGCGTTGAACGCCGGCGCCAACTCCGACAGCACGTCGCGCAGTTTGTCCGGAACAGGGTTGAATTCAACGCCGCTATAAAGATCTTCCGTGTTCTCGCGGAAAATGACGAGATCGATCCCCTCGTGGTAATTAAGCGGGTTCTCGGGGTACGCCTTGCAAGGACGCAAGCACACGTAAAGATCGAAAAGTTGCCGCATCCGCACGATAGGCGAACGGTATGTCAGCCCTTTTCCCTGAAGCGCTGGAACCAACTCTTTTTCAGCCTGCTTCACAGGTTTGGACGTGATCGCACCAAACATTGCGGCATCAACATTGTTCAGCAGCTCAATAGTCCGGGCCGGAAAAGCATCGCCCTCACTGCACCAGAATTCCCAGCCGATATCGCCGTGAACATACTCCGCATCAAGGCCCACGCGATCAAGCACGACGCGCGCCGCCTCCATGACCTCTTTGCCAACACCATCACCGGGCAACCACGCAATCCTGTACTTCCTGTCCATAGCAGCGACTTCCTCCGTCTTTTCAGCGCGCCTTTGGCCGACGCATTCGAGCTATATGCGGCAATAGCTGTGCCGCTTCAATTCGGAGATGTACGTAAGCGGCCAAACCCGCTTCAGACGGAATCTACTTATTCGGGTAAACCTCGGTAATCTGTATAGTATTTCGTGTTGAAGTACTCCTTGTGCATGTATTCACGGGGGTAGCCGCGGGCGCGAATCGCCCGTGGAACGATGCAATGATTGAGATCCGAATTCATGGCCGCGGCGGCCAGGGTGGCGTCACCCTGGCGAAGCTCATAGCTACATCACGTTTTCTGCAAGGACTGTCAGTGCAGGCGTTCGGACTGTACGCTGCCGAGCGCTCCGGCGCGCCGATCCAGGCGTTCTGTCGCTACTCAGAAGAGCCCATCACCAATCGCAATCTGATCTACGAACCAGATCACGTCATTGTGTTGGACCCGACCCTGGTGGGGGCAACGATCATGGCGGGGCTGAAAGCAGGCGGCTGGATTCTGATTAACTCACCGCAATCACCGGGAGAATTTGCAACCCAGTTCCCCCGCAACCGCCTCGCGACAGTAGACGCGACTACTATCGCGCGCGACAACAATCTCGGCACTCGCAGTGTACCTATTGTTAACACTGCCCTCGCCGGCGCGGTATGCAGGATGCTCGGATTTCCACCTGAGGACGCGTATGCCGCCCTTGAGCATCTCGGCTTCAGGGGATCCAACCTGACCGCCGCTGAGCGTGCATACAACGAAGTCCGGCTGCTTGCATCACCACGCGAGATCGAACCAGCCGACGAGCTTGTTGCAACGGCCGACACGAGACGCGGACCCAGCATCCTGGAGGGAGCTGGAGCGGCACTGCCCGGGATAAAAACGGGACAATGGGCCAGCGAGCAACCGCACCGCCGGCAAATGATCCCGCCCTGCAATCACATCTGTCCAGCGGGCAATAACGTACAGGGATTCCTGAGTGCCCTGGCGCGCGAGAAACCTGACGAGGCCCTGGCGATTCTGCTCCGCACCACACCATTTCCGTCCGTTTGCGGCAGAGCCTGCCCTGCGCCCTGCATGGAAGCCTGCAATCGCATTGAGCTTGACGGCGCTGTCAACGTGCGTGAAATGGAACGCTATGCGGGCGATCACGGCCGCGCGAACCCCGAACAGTTTGCCAACCGTGAAGAACGAATTGCGGTTGTTGGATCAGGCCCTGCCGGCCTGACCGCTGCTTATCATCTGGCGCGCTTCGGCTACCGGGTAAAAGTTTTCGAGTCCGGACGCGAAATCGGCGGACTTTTAAGAACCGGGATCCCCGAGTTCAGACTCCCTGATGATGTCGTCTCACGTGAAATTAACCGCATACTCGATCTCGGAGTAAGCGTTGCAACAAACCATGAGATCAATCGTCAGGCGCTGCTCGACCTGGCTCGCGACCATGATGCTGTATTAGTCGCTACCGGACTGCAGGAGCGGCAAGATCTACGCCTTGGCATGGACGGTACGGAGACCGTAGTCCAGGGTATCGATTTCCTCGACCACGTTCATCGCAAGGATGTTCGCGTGGACGGCGAAGACATTCTCGTCATCGGTGGCGGCAACACGGCTATCGATGCGGCCCGATCCGCATTACGCCTGGGTGCCGAGCGCGTGCGCGTGGTTTATCGACGCACCCGCCAGGAAATGCCCGCCATCGGCGAAGAGATCGACGAGGCTCTTGAGGAAGGAGTCACTATCGAATTGCTTACCCAGCCCATTGCTCTGCACGAGGTGCCAAGCGACGGCATTCGCCGCCACTACCGGCTTACCTGCAGACGCATGCAACTCGGTGAGCCGGACGAGTCCGGGCGGCGCGCACCTGTCGAAATTGCCGGCTCCGATTTTGACTTGACCTGCCACCGGGTCATCCTTGCTCTCGGTCAGTCGCCCGATGTGTCGGTTTTCCCGGAAGGCACGGAGGTCAGGGAGGGAAATCAGTTGCTTGGCCTGTTGGAGACGCCGTTGTTCGCTATCGGTGACCTTGCAACCGGCGACGGCACCATTGCCGGTGCGATTGGCAGCGGCCGGCGCACAGCGGTGCATATTCACAACGTGCTTAGCGGAGAGCAGGTACGCATCAGCGAGCACGCCGATGCGCTACGTGATGTGGATGTCTGGTGCGATGAAGTTATCCATGCCGACGCATTAAGAATGCATCTTTTCGAGCGCCAACCGGCAGCCGAGGTCGAGTCCCTCTCAGCGTCCACGCGACGCTCGACTTTCGACGAAGTGCACATAGGGCTTGAAGACAGCAGTGAGGCTGCTCGTTGTCTGTCGTGCGGAGTGTGCAATGAGTGTGACCTTTGCTGCACGTATTGTCCGGAGGGTGTGTTGAAACGAGTGGGTCACCGGCTTGAGTTTGATTACTCCTATTGCAAAGGCTGCGGCGTTTGCATGGCCGAGTGCCCGCGTAATGTCATTTTTATGAGCCATCTCTAGCCCGAACGGAGATCAACGATGCCGCTACAGGTTGTTACCGGAAACCACGCCGCTGGCTACGCTCTGAGTGTCGCTGGCGAAGCAAATCGCACGGCCAGGGGCGTAGCGTGTGGCATCTATCCAATTACTCCACAAACGGAAATCGTGGAGTACGTGGCCCGATTCCCGTTCAGTAAAGGACGTGTCGTACCGGTGGAGAGCGAGCACAGCGCTATGGCCGTATCGATGGGCGCCTCAATGAGTGGCGCCCGTTCATTCACCGCGAGTTCGTCAAATGGCCTGGCCTACATGGCCGAGAACATAATGGTTGCCGGCTATTATCGGCTGCCAATTGTGATGGTAGCCGTCAATCGCACGCTTGGGCCGCCGTGGAACATTTGGGCGGATCAGGGCGACACGTTAATGCTCAGGGACTTCGCCTGGCTACAGTTTTATTGTGAAACCAACCAGGAGGTTCTGGACACGACGTTGCTCGCCTTCAAGCTTGCAGAAGATCCGCGCATTCTGTTACCCGCGTTGACCTGCATGGACGCGTTCATCGTCTCTCATACACAGACCGAGACAGAACTTCCCGAGCAAGCCGACGTCGATCGATACCTGCCGAATCTCGACTTGCCGCATCGTTTACATTACGACGAAGCGCGCACGCTCGGTGGCCTCGCCTGGCCCCACGAAGGCCTCTCGATGCGATTGGAACTTGAAGAGGCGATGAAGCGTGTGCCAGAGGTCTACCAGGAGTGCCGAGAGAGTTTCAACGACGTTTTCGGCCGTGATCCTGGCGACATGATTCAGACGTTTGCCACTGACGACGCCGAGTTGATCCTGATTACCAGCGGAACAATTGCCACAACGGTGCGCGAAGTCGTACGCCAACGACGCAATGCCGGTGAAAAAGTTGGTCTCGTAAAGTTAAAAATGTTTCGCCCATTTCCCGGCGCGGCACTTCGCGATGCTTGCAAGTCGGCGGCACGCGTGGCGGTACTGGACCGCAACTACGCTGCCGGTGCCGGCGGTATATTCTGTCAGGACACACGGAGCGCTTTTCAGGGACACCGCAATGACGTGCTCATTCAGAACTATCTCACGGGTTTGTGCGGCGGCGACGTAACACCGGAAGTAATCGACGACATCCTGTCGGATCTCCGCTCACGGTCCGCTGCCGGCGATCCGATGTGGATGGGAATCGATAGCGGCGAGGAGACATTGCAATGACCGCTACTGCAGCAATTCACACTAGTGAGACGTGCCTGCTTCGTCCCGGCAATACAAATTGCGGCGGTTGCGGCATGAGCGTTGGATTGACCATGCTGGGTCGGGCACTCCGTGCAGCCGACGAGACCTGCACACTGGTAATCCCTGCCTGCTGCGGAATCGTCACCGCGGGCGCTTTCCCTACAACCAGCTATGGCGTACCCACGATTGCCACAACCTTCGCATCGTCGCCGGCGGTTGCTTCGGGCGTCGCAACTATTCGCGATCTTAATGACGAACCAGGCCAGGTGATTTGCTGGGCCGGTGACGGCGGCACCTACGATATCGGCCTGGCGACATTGTCGGCAGCCGCCGAGCGCGACGAAAATATCATCTACATTTGTTACGACAATGAGATATACGGTAACACTGGTGGCCAGCGCTCCTCGGCAACTCCGGCCGGTGCGCGAACGACGACCACTCCCTTGGGCAAGATCGAGGGAAAGAAAGACATTATGTCGATCATGGCCGCACACCGAATTCCCTACGCCGCGACGTTGTCCATAGCCCATCCGGACGATTTTGCGCACAAGCTGTCGACGGCATTATCCACTAAGGGAATGCGCTTCCTGTTGCTGCACTCGCCCTGCCCTACGGGCTGGAAGTCGGAGCCCGAGGACTCCATCGCACTCGTGCGCCTCGCCGTAGCTAGCGGCCTGTTCCCGGTGTACGAGGTTTTTAATGGCGCTACGTATCGAATCAGCGTCAAGCCCGACGGGACGGACCCGGCGGAGTACTTCCATCGACAACGCCGTTTCGACGATGACGAGATTGACGTGGATGCAGCGCGCCGCGCCTGCTCGGATCGCATACAACGCCTACAGGCGCTTGCCGAGCAATTCCCGGCGCTCCAATCACATTGATCGGGTAACGGGGCTGACTTATTACTGTACCGATACGATAGACTTCTGTTTGTCGGACAACCGGATATGGTCACCTAATGGATACCTTGAATAGCTTTGTTAGCAGCGCGGCCGTTATCCTGCCCACGCTCGGCACCATCGCCGCCGTCCTTGCGGTACTCGCGGCTGTGAACTGGTTTCTGCGGCGCCGATGGAAGGACGACGCCGACCTTCAATTCCGTTTTCAACTCATCATGCTGGCCCTGACATTCGCCGGTATGCTGGCGAT
>JAHEGH010000082.1 GCA_024639825.1 Gammaproteobacteria bacterium | reverse complement strand
TAGTCGCCGTATTCAAGAGCGAATACCTCGGCGCTGCTGCGAAACGTCCATTTTTCGGCAAAGTCGTACTCTCCCCGCAAGCCAACGACGGGCAGTGGCGCCGTAACGCCATTACCGGACCGTGAGCCTAACGATTCGACGGCGAGCCGGGTACCAATATCAGCGACATAAAGTCCGGCGGTCAACCCGAGGTAACCCTTGTCGCGCCGCATGAAAGACCAGGTATAGGCGAGCTTGTATATTTGCAGGTCGAAATTCGAGCTGACTACCGTATCGATAGGGTAGATAACATCATCCCACTCGATCTCGGTTTCAATCTGCCTGGAACTCGAGCGTGACAGGTCGAATATGCTGACATCTAACCGGTGTTTCTCACTGAAACGGTAGTAGCCATCGAAGCGAAAAACGGTACCCGATTTGTCGAGTCCAAGGTCACTTTCGAGGTCGATGGGCGTGCCTGGGTCACCAATCGAGCCATCGAGCCGAGTTTTGCTGTCTCGCTCTGTAATAAAGGCGCCGATACTCACCCCGAAGCGATTAAAGTCCGCGGGCTCCGCCATCACCGTCGGGCCGGTAAGAATCAACGCCGTAGCGAGGGGCAGAGAGAGCAACGTGCGCGCCGACCGATACCTTCGAGCCTGTACTATTTTCTTGTTCATGAGGTTGATGCTCCTTACACGTGCCGCGGGGGCGGCTGTGAACGCCAGCTTAGACTAAATCAGAAAGTGGCACCCTGATTCAAGGTATCTTTTCGCATCGCGTCTGTCGCTTACAACGCCCGAATCGTCGCAGATCTGGATGCTATAGAATCTCCTATTCTTAAATTACTTGCTGAGCGACATGCTATTCCTTGTAAGTGGAACCTCCAGGTCTGGAAAGACACTCATCGCTAGAAAACTCCTCGCGGACAAACGGATTCCGTACCTGTCTCTTGATTGGTTGATGATGGGGTTTAACGATGGGATACCCGAATACGGAATTCATCATCTACTGTGGCCAAACGAAATCGCCGAAAAGATGGAGTCATTTTTGCTGGGCATGATCGACAGTATGCTGGTTGATGGCATGGATTATGTGATTGAGGGCGAAGCAATGCTTCCTCGGTTGGTCGCAAATTTGGTCGAAAAACATCCCGACAAGATCAAGGTCGTATTTGTGGGTTACACCGAAATAAATGTAAACGACAAAGTTGCACTGGTTAAAAAGCATGGCGATGGGGAGAACGACTGGCTGACGAATAAATCAGATGAATACATCAGGGACCATATCGGAAATATGATTGCTTATAGCAAGATGATCAAAAGCGAATGTAAAAAGCACGGATTGACTTACTTTGATACTTCTGAAGATTTTTCGGAAGCGATTCAAGCAGCAACAGACTTTTTGGTTGGGGATTTGAATTGAAAGACTCTTCTATGAGAATCGAAGCAATCAAACCACCGACGGCATCCGCTTTTGGCTACATGTCAGGATGCTCAAACACTGTCTGACCATCATTGATGGTTTCCAAAACCCTTATGTCTGCGATAGACAACGGGTCGATGCTTAACGGATCAGCTGAGAGAATTACAAAATCGGCCTGCTTGCCGACTTCTATCGAGCCTTTGACGTTTTCTTCAAAATGTTGATAGGCGGGCCAGATGGTTATGGATTTGAGTCCCTCGTACGGAGTAACGCGCTGATCAGGACCCAGCACTTCGCCGCTTCGGGTTACCCGGGTTACGGTAGCGCCTAAAACACGCATCGAATCAGGGTTGGCCACCGGAGCGTCGTGATGCGACGAAAATATCATGCCAGCATCAAGCACATCGCGAGTCGGCGAAATATAGGCGGCGCGTTTGGGGCCTAGAACTGACTCTTTGTGCCAATCACCCCAATAGAATGTGTGCATTGGGAACAGCGATGGCATGACGTCAAGCGTTTCGAGCCGACCGATCTGATCTTTTCGTAACGTTTGTCCATGAATAAGCACAGTGCGACGATCCTCCTGGCCGTACTCCTGCGCCGCTTTTTCAACGGCGTTTAAGAAGCGATCAATTGCTGCATCACCATTGCAGTGCACGAGCACCTGCCGATTATTGGCAAAGGCATCCATCACTTCGGCGTTAACCTGCTCCTCAGTCATCGCAGCATAGCCGACATAGTCTTTATCCTGCCCCTCAGGCGGCACAAAGTAGGGCTGGCTAAGCCAGGCAGTTTTTCCCTGGGGCGAGCCGTCGATGGTCAGTTTCACCCCGGCGATGCGCAGGCCATTGTTGTAGCCAATACCGTCATATCCACTACCGGTGTAGTACGCCGACGAATCGAGGCGATCCTTCGCCGTGTAGTCAACGTAAAGAGCTACATCAATGGGCAGTGCGCCTTGAGCAGCCTTTGCGGCGGCCGTTGTCACTGTAGATGCAAATGCTCTGCCCTCTTGCGCCGTGGTGTAGCCAAAGCGGGCAAAGTTCTGTATTCCCTGTCCGAACAAATTGAGGTTGTACGCTTCGCCAATGCCTGCCTGAAATGCGCCCAGTGCGCCAAAAAATGCATTCTCTTCCAGAACACCATTTGGCGTTTGGCCGTCAGCCTCACAACGGATAGACCCGCCCGGGACTTCTTTGCGGCAGTCAGTTATGCCTGCAAGCTCCAGTCCTTTGCGATTGAACACGCCAAAATGACTCGACTGATGAATGATCATCATTGGCTTATCCTGGCTTACCTGTTCCAGAACCTGAGCAGTCGGAAATACTTGTTCTTCAAGCTGTGAGTCGTCAAAACCAAAACCAACCAGCCACCCCGTTTCTTCAATAAACTCTATACCCGTTGCCGTTTCTTTCCAGGCCTTCACGGCATCGACCAACTGGACGAAACTATTTACCCCGCCGTCGGGCATCGGTAGTAGATTAGCGCTCGCCGCCTGAATTCCCGCACTCACCACATGGCCGTGCGCATCAACGAAACCGGGCACCATGGTTCTACCCTGCAAATCGATTTGCCGAGTCGAGTCAGCCATTAGCGGCGTGGCGCCACGAACATCACCGACATAGATGATCTCGCCATTTTTGATCGCGACGGCGGTGGCTTTTGGGTTGTCATCGTCGACCGTGATGATCTTACCGTTCAAGTAGACGGCATCGGCAACCATCGTTTCCTCGGCCATTGAAGACGACATGTCAGTCTCGGACTGGCTACAGCCATAAAGACCAGACATCGACACCAACGCTACTAGTGTTAAAGCTTGTGATTTGATCATATTAGATTCCTTGGTCTTTATAAGTATTAGTGAGCTCAGCAACCTGTGTCAGCTTCATGCACCTATTTGGATTGCCGCTGTTCTTCTCTAGCCCCAACTTTCGTCAACATTATTACGATGTCTTCTTCGGGCGTCTGGAAGGGGTTCAATTGTTCGGTCGACGTAAATATTAATTTGTCACCAAGCATGATTTTGGCGCGCAGGCCGTATTGCATGCGCGGCTCAATACTGGATTCCGAATATGTCAGATTGAAGGCATACGGTGGCGCACCGCTCAGTGTTTGTTCATAAGACGCGATCACGGTTGAAGCCACGTCCATTCTTGATACATCTTCCAATGTGATACGAAGCTCAGCCTCCGGGGGCAACAATATGCGCTCCCGGTAAAACACTTCGCCGGTCATGGTTTTCAGCATTTCGGATGGTTCGCCACTCTGAGTTTGATCAGAACATCCGGTCAGCAAGTTGAGCCAAACCGCGACAACGATGAAAGAGACCTTTTTCATGTTCGCTAACTCCTTCCAACTATTAATGAGATTAGTTCACGCGCGACGCTGAGGCACTCAAAATAGTGTAACAAGATGTTTTTGGTGTGGGCCTGTCGATCTCGTTTCCGCGCGCGTTACTCGTAGTGAACCGCGAGGATCGCGAGGACATTTCTGTCAGGTTCCGCCTCTGAATTAAATTGTTACACAATGCGGTTGCCGGCAGCTGACATATATCGCACAGTAACGGGCCATGTCTGAGACCCTCACTAGTATCCAGCTCCGCGGCATTACTCGCCGGTTTCGAGAAGGCGAGCGCGAACACATCGTGCTCGACGGCATCGACCTCGACATCCGCCAGGGTGAAACGGTGGCACTTCGCGGACGCAGTGGCTCCGGCAAGTCAACGCTGCTGAACCTTATCGGTGGCATCGACGCGCCCGACGCCGGTTCGGTCACTGTCGCCGGCATGGACCTCACCCGGCTTTCCGAACGCGAGCGCACATTGTTTCGGCGCAGGCACATCGGCTTCGTCTACCAGTCCTTCAATCTCGTACCGACGCTCAACGTCGCTGACAATGTTCGGCTGGTCCTCGAGCTCAACAAGGTGCCTGCCGCACAAGCCTCGACACGCATCGATGCACTGCTTGCCGCCGTCGGCCTCGCCGATCGTGCCGAAAGCTACCCCGACGTACTCTCGGGTGGCGAGCAACAGCGTGTCGCAATTGCGCGAGCACTCGCCCACGAGCCTGCGGTAATGCTGGCCGATGAGCCAACGGGCAATCTTGACGACGTCAGCGCCGAGGGCGTGCTGAAACTCCTCGACAAACTCGTGCGCGACCGCTCGCACACCATGCTGATCGCAACGCATAGCCAGTACGTCGCCTCGCTTTGCGATCGCGTCCTCGAACTTCACAACGGTCGGCTCGAAGAAACGACAAGCCGGTCGCGATGATCCCGGCTACCTACCGAGCGAGCTTCTCGTACCTGCTGCGACATCCGTGGCAGCTTGCGTTGTCGCTCATCGGCATTGCGGTCGGCGTCGCCGTCATCGTCGCGGTCGACCTCGCGAATGCCAGCGCTCGCAAGGCGTTCCTCATGTCGATGGACGCCATCACGGGTGAGGCGACGCACCAGGTTATCGGCGGCCCGCGCGGCGTAAGCGAGAGCGCTTACGCCAGGCTACGGGTCGAACAGGGTGTCCGCATGAGCGCGCCGGTCGTTGAGGGCACGATCTCCGTGGACGGGACATCGCTCACCTTGCTGGGCGTCGACCTCTTCGCCGAACAGGACATTCGCAGCTTTACGCGCGAGGCGCAGCCAGACGCATCGGCAGGGTCCGGCAGTTCATCCCTGTTCACGGGCTTCCTCGTCACGCCCGGCGTCGCGATGACGTCCGCAAGCACGGCCGAGCAGCTGGGGCTGACCGTGGGCGACACGTTTGAGGTTCTCGCGGATGGCCGGACGCACCCGGCGAAGTTACTCGCGACGATACCTGGAGAGAGTAGCGGCGGCCTCGACTTCCTGCTGATCACCGACATTGCGACCGCCCAGGAATGGCTGGATCAGGCCGGCTGGCTGAGCCGCATCGACGTGCGCATCGAGGACGGCGACGCGGCGGCGCTTGAAAAACTTCGCTCTGCCCTGCCGGACGGCACGCAGTTGTTAGCCGCGGCCGGGCGGACGCGATCAACGGCTGAGATGAGCAAGGCATTCATGACCAACCTAACGGCCATGAGCCTGCTGGCACTCCTCGTCGGGTTGTTCCTTATTTTTAACAGCGTCAATTTCTCGGTGCTGCAGCGGCGTAACCTTATCGGCGTTTTGCGCGCGCTGGGGCTGACGCGTCGGCAGCTGCTGGCGATGATCCTCGTCGAGGCCGGCATTCTGGGTGCCGTCGCATCCGGGCTCGGCCTTATGCTCGGCATCGCACTCGGCGAACAACTCCTCGAACTGGTCTCGCGCACGATCAATGATCTCTATTTTCGCGTCAGCGTGACCAGCGTCAGCATCGAATCCTTTTCACTGCTTAAAGGAATGGTCGCCGGGATCGGCGTCGCACTCGTCGCGGCAGCATTTCCCGCCATCGAGGCAACCTCTTACCAGCCAAGACTCGCTCTCACGCGTTCGTCGCTTGAGCGCCGGGCACGCCACATTTTGCCCGCCCTGACATTGATCGGTTTCCTGACCATGGTAGCGGCCGTCCTGTTAATCCTCATTTCGGGTACCAGCCTCGTCGCCGGACTGGCTGCGGTGTTTCTCCTGATCCTCGGGTTTGCACTGTGCGTACCCCTTTTCGTGAGTTTTGCCTCGACCCTGACGGCACCCCTCGCCGAAAGACTCGGCGGCACCACGGCGCGCATGGCGGTCGCGGGGATCACCTCGGGACTGTCGCGCACCGGCGTTGCAATTGTTGCGCTGGCGGTGGCCGTTTCAGCAACGATCGGCGTCAGCATTATGGTAGACAGCTTCCGCGGCTCCGTTAGCACATGGCTCGAGCAGACGCTGCAGGCCGACGTCTATACGGGTGCGCTGCGCGGCAGCATGGACCCGGAGCTGATCGAGGCTATTCGTAACCTCGAAGGCGTCGAAGATGTGAGCACACGCAAGCGCGCCTGGGTCGAGGATGCGAACGGGCGAACGCAGCTCCGCGTCTTCGCAATGCCGCCCGAGAGTTACGTCGGGGCCGAGCTTCTCGATGCCGACCCGGCCGACGCCTGGCCTGCGTGGGAAGCGCGCGATGCCGTCTTCGTTTCCGAGCCCTATGCCTATCAAAACAGTGTCGGTGCGGGCGACACCATTACACTGCCCACCGATCACGGCCCTCGCGACTTCGCCGTCGCGGCAACGTTCCAGAGCTACGACATCAACGCGAGCGGCATCATGATGAGTCGCAAGACCTATGCCCGGCATTACCTCGACGACACCATTGATTCGTTGGGCCTCTATCTCGCGAGCGCTGTCGAGGCTGACGCCATCGTGACGCAGGTTGAGGAGCTCAGCGCCGGCTGGCAACGACTCTACGTCGGGTCAAATGCCAACCTGCAGCGGGAGTCGTTGCGGATTTTCGACCGCACGTTCGTGATCACTGACGTGCTTTACTGGCTCACGCTCGGCGTCGCCTTCATCGGCATCCTCTCGGCCATGCTCGCCCTGCAGCTCGAACGCGCCCGCGAATTTGCCACGCTACGGGCGCTCGGCATGACACCAACCCAAGTGGGCGGCATGATAACGGCGCAGACCGGCATCATCGGCTTCCTGAGCGGTATCGCCTCGTTGCCGCTTGGCGTTGTCATGGCTTACGTGCTGATTAAAGTCATCAACCGCCGCGCATTCGGCTGGCAGATCGACATGACGGTCGCTCCCGATATTCTCGCGGTATCGGTCGCGTTCGCCGTGGGTGCCGCGCTGCTCGCCGGCCTGTACCCTGCGTATCGCGCGGGCCAGAGCCAGCCCGCGATTGCGATGCGGGAGGAATAACGTGAAGCACCTGCACTTACTTGCCGGCCTCGTTGCACTGCTGTTTGCAGCGTTAACCAGCGCCGACGGCGGCGCGCCGCCGTCACAGCTCGCTGACCTGCTGGGCGCCGACGCTGACGCGGATTTTGCGAGAGCGCTCGAGCCGCGTGAGTTCGATTTTCCCACCGATCACGGGCCGCACCCCGAGTTTCGCAACGAATGGTGGTACATCACCGGCAATCTCGATGACGAAGAAGGCAGACGCTTCGGCTTTGAGTTGACGATCTTCCGCTTTGCTCTCGCAGCATCGCTCAGCGAGTCCAAGTCGGAGTGGCGCACCAGGCAGGTCTATATTGCGCACCTCGCGATCACGGATGTCGAGGAGCAGCGCTTCTTCGTCGCGCAGCGTTATTCGCGGGGTGCGTTGGGGCTCGCGGGGGCGCAGGCTGCGCCCTTCCGGGTCTGGATCGATGACTGGTCAATCGCCGGACAGCCTGACTCTGATGCCTGGCGACTGCGTGCCAGCGACAGCGAATTCGGCATCGATGTCGAATTACGGGCATTGCAGCCACCCATCCTGAACGGCATTGACGGCCTCTCGCAGAAGTCGGCCGCCCCCGGAAATGCCTCTTACTACTACTCGATCACCCGCCTTGGCACACAGGGGACGATCCGCGTCGGCGAACGCGAGTACACCGTGTCCGGTTTGTCCTGGCTCGACCGCGAATGGAGTACGAGTGCGCTCGCCGCCGACCAGGTCGGCTGGGACTGGTTCGCACTGCAGCTTGCCGACGGCAGCGACCTGATGTTCTACCACTTGCGCAAGAACGACGGCACCCGGGATGCCGCCAGCGCGGGTACTTTTTTGAGCGCGAACGGCAAAACCTCGCACCTCGATGCGGAGGATGTCGAGATCACCGTGCTCGATACCTGGGAGAGCCCGCAGGGTGGTACCTACCCGTCGCAATGGCGCCTCACCGTGCCGCGCCTGGAAATCGACGTAACCGTGACACCCGTGATGTCCAACCAGGAGCTCTTCACGACCGTGCGTTACTGGGAAGGCGCTGTCGACGTCGAGGGCGAGCACGACGGCGCAAGCACCACGGGTCGTGGCTATGTGGAGCTGGCTGGCTACGCGCAGTAGTGCCGGTGGGGTAATGCCGGCGTATGCGTCCGTATGGTCGCATACACTATCCGTAAGAACGTTTCCGTCCCGCCTGGCCGTCGACGCAGCGGATGTTCAGTCCTTGCGCCTATTCCGGCCCGTTCTCTACGAAAACGAAATTATCATTGTCTAAGCGCTGCTCCCCACTCCATCGATACGCCACCAGCTTTCCACCACTCTTCGCCGCCACGCTGTAATCCAGGCATGCAACATTCGGCGCCAGTACTTGCGGCTCTGTATCCAGCCAGTAATGCCCCAGAAATACGGGCGGGTCTTCGTGCGAGTACTGAATCAGGTGATCCGCCCCGATCGGATCTTCCGGAATATGACTGCGGGCTTTCTCTGGCCCCAGGAAGGCTTCCTGGTAGGTCGTCGCATCTCCGTCGAACCACCGCACGCGTACGTTGTGCCTCGGGTTACCGTCCTTGTCGAAGAACGACTGCCCATCGGGTAACTCTATTTCTTTGCCTTTGAGTAAGGTCTCGACCGCTTCATACTCCTCGCTGCCCTTTCGAGAAGCGGCAACGAGCAAATCATCATCGAGGTACTCGTTTACTGACGAATACTTGTCTTGCAGCAGTTTCATTAATGCCTCGTCCCAGCAGGCATGAACCACCCGAATTCCGTCCAGGTCCAGCCACAATGGCAACGTCCTGAACCACTCGATGGTCTCAGCGTAGTCGGACGTGCCCTCGAAGACTTCGAGGAAGACCTGGTGTTGTGAGCGATTCCTTTCGGTATGTACACGAAGGTGACGATTGTGATCGTCCGGGTCCAGCGTGTGATAGGCGATGGCGTTGAACTCGTGGTTGCCCATGACGGATAGCGCTGCACCTCCGTCAATCATGGGTCGGACGATCTCCAGCACGCCACGCTGGTCGGGGCCACGGTCAACGAAGTCACCGAGGAAAACAACTTGGCGTTCAGCATGCCGATACACACCATCGGTTCTTGCGTAGCCGAGTTTGTTTAGGAGTTCCGTCAGCGGTTCGCTGTGCCCGTGAATGTCACCAATAAGATCGTACGTCATTTAGCGAACTACCTTTTTTCGACAGATGATGAATGCGGCCGCGTTTTTCTTCGGCTGCCATTCGTAGTCGATCTCAAATCCCGCGTTCTCGAGACTGCCCTTTAACTCGGCAACAGAGAAGACCTTCACCAGTGGGAACAACCGCAGAAACCGTCCCACCGGGACGATGAGCCGGAACAGCAGCATCATGTCGCCGATGCAGGCCGTACTCGTCACGAATACGCCACCGGGCCTGAGCATAGTGTGGATGTCGGCAATGGCCCGCTCCCGGTCTTCGAGCAGATGCAGGATATTGTGCGCCATGACGGCATCGATGCTGGCGGCCGGCACGTCGAGTGCATCAACCCCTAGCGCTTCGAACCTCACGTTGTCGATGCCTTCGGCCCTGGCCTTGTCCTTCGCAATCTCGACCATTCGGGTAGAGAGATCGGTTGCGAGAATATGTCCTACGTAGGGCGCGTGGGCAATTGCCGTCGAGCCGGTGCCACAGCCTATCTCCAGCACGTCCATGTCGGGCTGAAAGTACCCTCGCGTGATGTCCAGCTTCTTCTGGTACGTAGCCTCGTCTGAGATGGGGCGCCGCGAATACTTATCCGCAAGCTTGTCCCAAAATGCTGTTTCGCGATCCATTCGTTCAATCCGTCGCTGACGGCCTCACTGAACCAGGCCGATAAGCAGAAAACCAAGCGTAGCAATAGCCGCCGCAATCAGCGCGTAGGGAAGTTGCGTACGCACGTGATCAATGTGATCCGTTGCCGATGCCATGGACGCGAGAACGGTGGTGTCGCTGATCGGTGAGGCATGATCACCGAATATCGCACCCGAAATCGCC
>JAHEGH010000156.1 GCA_024639825.1 Gammaproteobacteria bacterium | reverse complement strand
CCGTTGTCGCCGTCCGCTATGGCGCGATCCATTGCTTCCCGGCCGATTTCGCCCGCCCGGATATAGCAGAGGTAGACGAGCTCTTCCTTGTTCTTGACGTAGTAATAGAGCGCCGCGTCGGTCAAACCCAGGATATTCGCGACGTCCTTGAGCGAGCTGCCGCTGTAGCCTTTCTCGTTAAAACACTTGGCTGCGGCGCGCAACATGCGGCCTTTTTGGAGTTCGAAGCGGGTGTCGGAGGCCTTTCGGGCCATTGTTTTGTGCGCCTGCGGCTTGAGTCCTGACCAATTCTGCATTATTTTAATCCAGATTAAAATTATTTTTGCAGGTTCCAGCATGAGTACCGTAGCTTCGGAATTGCCGAGTACCAGGGGCGAGCGCGAGAGCAGCCCGTTACGCTTTGTGACGGCCGCGTCGCTCTTTGACGGACACGATGCCGCAATTAACATAATGCGACGGCTGATCCAGGCTCAGGGGGTCGAGGTCGTGCACCTGGGACACAACCGGAGTGTCGATGACATCGTCCTCGCGGCGATCCAGGAGGATGCGGACGGTATTGCTGTCAGCTCCTATCAGGGCGGCCATAACGAGTTCTTTCGTTACATGGTGGACCGCCTGCGTGCACTGGGTGCGGGCCACATCAAGGTGTTCGGTGGTGGCGGCGGCACGATTACGCCAGAAGAGATCAGCGTTCTGATGGACTACGGTGTCGAGCGCATCTATCACCCGCATGATGGTATGGAGCTCGGGTTGCAGGCGATGATCGAGGATCTCGTTGCGCGTACGCAGTCAGGTCGCAGGCCAGCCGGTGCACCGAACACCAACGAGACCAACGTCGATATCGCGGCGATGATCTCAGCGATCGAAGAAGGTCTGTTTGATGAAGGCCAGCTGACGGCATTGCGCAAGGAATGGCAGGTCAAAGCCCGGCAGGTGCCGGTAATTGGTATTACCGGAACGGGTGGCGCCGGCAAGAGCAGCGTGACCGATGAGATCCTCAATCGCTTCCTCGCGTGTTTCCCGGAGATACGCATCGCGGTGCTGGCGGTCGACCCGACGCGGCGTCGAACCGGTGGCGCACTGCTGGGCGATCGCATTCGCATGAACTCGCTGCGGTCTGAGCGTATTTACATGCGTTCGATTGCGACGCGTCGCCAGCACCTGGCAACGAGCGAAATGCTCGGCGATCACATCGCTTACCTTAAGGCACAGGGTTTCGATCTTGTCATCGTCGAAACAGCCGGCATTGGCCAGAGCGATAGTGAAATCGTGGACATGGTTGATTACTCGGTTTATGTCATGACCAGCGAGTACGGCGCCGCGAGCCAGCTGGAGAAGATCGATATGCTCGACTTCGCCGACCTTGTCGTGCTGAACAAGTATGACAAGCGTGGCGCTGAAGACGCGCTGCGCGATATCCGCAAGCAGTGGAAGCGCAACCATGTTGCCTTCAATACACCGGATGATGAAGTTCCAGTCTTCCCGACAATCGCGAGCCAGTTCAACGATCCGGGCGTCAGCTGGATGTTCGCCGAATTGTGTCGGCGCGTTGCCGAGAAGACGGGCCTCGATACGAATCAATGGACGCCTGCGATAGACACGTCTATTCGTGAGCCACGCTCGACAGCAACTATTCCGGGCGCCCGCATCCGTTACCTTGCCGAAATCGCAGAACATGGTCGTGAAGTTAACAGCAGGGTGGACAGCCAGGCAGAGACCGCCAGCCGCGCCCAGCATGTTTACGAAGCACTCAAGCTACTCGAAGATGCGGAGCTACCCGATGAGCTGGAGGCGTTCCCGACTGCAGCATTGACGGAAGGCAGCGATCGCAGCCTGCTGGTACTTCGGCAGCGCTACCAGGAGGCCCTGAGTGACCTGACTGCGGAGTCCCTGGCGCTCTTGCGCGAGTGGCCGGCCCGCCAAGAGGGCGTACGCTCCGAGAAACACAGCTACACGGTGCGGGGCCGGGAAATTACGGGTGATAACTACCGCGAGTCCCTGAGCCATCAGAAAATTCCGAAAATTGCGGCACCGAACTTCACCGACTGGGGCCAGTTGCTGACGTTCCTGCAAAAGGAAAACCTGCCGGGCGCGTATCCCTACACAGGTGGTGTCTATCCATACCGCCGCCTCGGTGAAGACCCGACCCGCATGTTTGCTGGGGAGGGCACGCCGGAACGCACCAATCGCCGCTTCCATTACTTGTCGCAGGGCCAACCCGCAGCGCGACTGTCAACCGCATTCGACTCGGTGACGCTCTACGGTGAGGATCCGCACGAGCGTCCGGATATCTACGGCAAGGTTGGTAACTCCGGTGTGTCGATCGCATCGGTAGACGACATGAAGAAGCTGTATTCAGGCTTTGATCTGTGTGCGCCGACCACCTCGGTATCGATGACAATCAATGGTCCGGCGCCGATGATCCTGGCATTTTTCATGAACACGGCCATTGACCAGCAGGTGGAGAAGCACCTGCGCGAGACGGGTGGCTGGGAGGCCGCAAAAAAGAAAGTCGACGCCTATTTCAAAGGCAAGGATCGCCCCGCCTACGTCGGTGAATTGCCCGATGGTAACGACGGCCTTGGTCTCGGCCTGCTGGGTGTGTCTGGCGACCTGGTGGTGGATACCACGACGTACGAACGGATCCGCGGAGAGACGATGGCGTCCGTGCGCGGCACGGTCCAGGCCGATATTCTGAAAGAAGATCAGGCGCAGAATACGTGCATCTTCTCGACCGAATTTGCGATGAAGATGATGGGCGACGTGCAACAGTTCTTTATCGAAAACAACGTTCGCAATTACTACAGCATTTCGATCAGTGGCTATCATATCGCCGAAGCGGGTGCTAACCCGATCAGCCAACTGGCGTTTACGCTGTCAAACGGTTTCACGATCGTTGAGTACTACCTCGCTCGAGGCATGGACATCGATGACTTCGCGCCCAACCTCAGTTTCTTCTTCTCCAACGGCATGGATCCCGAGTACACGGTCATCGGTCGGGTAGCGCGGCGGATTTGGGCACGTGCGATGAAGGAGCGTTACGGCGCCAGTTCACGATCACAGATGCTCAAGTATCACGTGCAGACATCCGGCCGCAGCCTGCATGCTCAGGAAATCAGCTTCAACGATATTCGTACGACACTGCAGG
>JAHEGH010000155.1 GCA_024639825.1 Gammaproteobacteria bacterium | reverse complement strand
GTCGATCAGCTCGTCATGATTATCGAGGTAGGAAAAATTGAAACCTGCGAGCTTTGCGAGCGCCTTCTTCAGCTCATCGATCGTATGAAAATCGTCGCTGTCGAAGGCCTTGTTCGGCTTTACGCGATCCGCGCGGCGATGATCGCCCATCAACACCGTCACCTGCCGAGTGCGCCTTTCTTCTTCAGCACCCGTCCCGGCCTGCTTGTTACAGCGTGCCGTCAGGATGATGCGCTGAGCCATCATGCCGAGGTCCTGGTTGCGCTTCGATACGGTCGACATCGGCTTCGCTTCCAGGACATCGAAGCCGTTGGCCGACAACAGGTTACCGAGTTGTTCGGCGTTGTACAGGCGCTCCGCATAGAACTGGTCGGCTACGACACCTTTCTTCGTGTGCGTGATCACTTCGCGCGAGATAAGCCGGGCATTGTCCTTGGAGAGCGTACGTTCCCGGCAGACAAAGTAATTCTTGTCGATCCACTCCCAACTGCGGGTCTCGAAGTTATGGCGCAGGAAATCGCCGTCCGTGAAGTCAATGAGCAATCGCCCTCCTGTTTTCAGAAGGCGGCGAAGTTCCGCAAGCACGGCGATATCGTCTTCCGCAGACTCGAAGTAGCCGAAGCTGTTACCCGCGAGATAAACGAGGTCGAAGGTGCTGTCGCGGAAGCGCAATTTACGCGCGTCTCCCTCGCGAAACGTCGTCTTGAAGCCCTGCTGGCGCGCAATACGCTTGGCCCGGGAGATAAGGTAATGCGACCGATCGACACCGTACAGGTTGGTATAGCCGCGCTTGGCCAGTTCGAGCAGATGTCTGCCCTGGCCACAGCACAAATCGAGTATGCAGGCATCCGGGGTCACGTCCACGAGCTGGAGAAACGCATCGATCTCGGCTTCGGTGATATCCGGGTCCTCGACGACGTCGCCGTCCGTGCGAAGGTAGTTGGCATTGAAGATGTCCCGCCACCAATCTGCCCTGACATAGCTCTCGAGGTCTTCGACGGGACCGATGGAACCGCGGATGACTGCCTTGCCCTGCCGCCTTGGTTTTGCAGCACCGGGCTGCGAAGTCTTCTTTGACACGTCCTGTTACTCCAGACGTCAGCGTTAAAAACGCGCGAATTGAGCGCCCCATTCACGGTGCTGTCAAGAAAAATGACGCGCTTTTTCCGATGCCGCGCAACGATGCCTTGCCGGCCCGCAAGCGCACTTGTACGTATATGTTTTGATTAAAGTTTTGCGCGATGCGGGGCGCCCGGAATCCGGCGCGACCGGACCTCCGCCGGGCTGCTTCCCGAGCCCTCGGGATTATGCGCAAGGGGCTACACCGGGACTGCGCTAATCCCCTTGTGTCTCGAATTGCTGCAGGCCTTCTGCCAGGTAATCGGCAAGCAGCGGCGTCCCGACCAGGTACCCTGCGGTGTGATCCGTCCACGTCTCTTCCGCAAACTTCAGCGCCTCGTCCCACTCCTCCAGCGCGTAGTCGCTCCGGCCGACCCACATCAGGGCAACCAGCGTCATCTGCTGATCCGGTTCCAGGTCGTCGATTGTTGTCGTCAGTTCCTGGTAATAAGGATCGCCTGCAAAGTCCGTGGAAAACTGCTCTGCCCAGTCCTCGTTGAGGGCGTCGACTTCGTCCTCGTCCGGGAACGTCACGTCCTCACGTGAGTGAAACTCGTGCACCTTGTCTATAACGAACCGTACGATATCCGGATTGAGGTCTAGTGAGGGCATCTGCTGTTACCCCTGGTTGCTGGTTCTTTAGGGTTGTGCCTCCCATGGCGCGCGGCAATGCGTAGTTTTACCTAAGCCGGGCGAATGAATGGTCGCCGGTCTGGCAGGCTCCTCTCGCAGGAAATACGTATGGCCACGCGGCATCCGCCGGGGGGAGAATTCAGCGGCTGGAGGTGACCATGCACGTCAAGCGACGGTTCAGGCATCCACTGCACCTCGTCCCGGGGCGCTTCACGAGCCCGGGTACTGCGCCGGGCGATCTGACCGGGCCGCCCGAGTCCGAGTGCATTCCGGCCACGCTCCACCTGCTCGATTACGATAACGAGGGATACACGGACAAGTCCGATTGCACGCTGGAGGAGGCTCGCAGCTATCTTTCGAACGCCAGGACGACCTGGCTGCACGTAAACGGGACCCCATCCGAAGCGCTGTTGCGCGCCATTGGCGACGCCTGCCAGCTGCATCCACTCGCGCTCGAAGACGTGTCACACACGGGGCAACGTGCAAAACTGGAAGCCTACGATGCCCAGTTGTTCACGATCATCAGCCTGCCTGAAACCTCCGACCACGGCGTCGCGACAGCTCAGCTCAGCCTGTTCCTTGGGGATACCTGGCTCGTGAGCTTTTATTCCGGCCATGAAGACCCGTTCCATGCGGTTCGGCAACGCGCCTATCGGAGCTCATCACGGATTCGGCGCAATGGCGTCGACTATCTTTACTACTCGCTGCTCGATACCGCGATCGATCTGGTGTTCCCGATCCTCGAAACCCTCGGGGACCGCATCGAGGCGGTCGAGCTGACCGTATTCGACGATCCGAGCCGGGGGGCGCTCGACGAGATTCACAGACTCAAGCGCGAACTCGTGCTGCTGCGCCGGGTCACCTGGCCCCAGCGGGACATGATCAACGGCCTGCTCAGGGACGAGCACGACAGGATCACGGACAATACAAAGCTGTATATCCGCGACTGCTACGATCACACGGTTCATGCGCTGGACCTGGTGGAGAGCTACCGGGAGATGGCTTCGAGTCTCCTTGAGGTCTACCTTTCCAGCCTGTCCAACCGCATGAACGACGTCATGAAATTACTCACGATCATTGCGACCGTGTTCATTCCCCTGTCGTTCATCGTCGGCGTCTACGGCATGAATTTCGACCGTTCGGTCAGCGCCTGGAACATGCCCGAACTCGGGTGGCGTTTCGGCTACCCGATACTCTGGATCGTGATGGTGTCGCTCGTCGCGGGAATGCTGATCTATTTTCGCCGCAAGAACTGGATATGAACGAGCGTTACTCCTCGAGAACGAACGTCACCTTCATGTGCACGCGGTATTCGGTGACGGCCTCGCCCTTTACGACGACCTCCTGATCCTGTATCCAGGCACCGCGCACGTTTTTCAGGGTCTTGACGGCCCGGG
>JAHEGH010000081.1 GCA_024639825.1 Gammaproteobacteria bacterium | reverse complement strand
GGAAGCTGTGCCAACGAGTTGAGAATCTCCTCGGTCATACCATCGGCGAAGAACTCGTCATCCGGGCCACTGCTCATGGCGACGAACGGCAAGACCGCCACGGACTTGTCCGATATCGAGGACGCAGTAACAGCGGGAGCGCTGTCTGTCGAGCCGCCGAACTTGTCCCAGGCAAACCACGCCAGCGCGACGACCAGCACAGCGATGATGACGCGATCCAGCTTTCTTCCCGTTTGCGTGGTAACGGACTGGCTGCGATCGACTTCCTTCTCGCGCTTGATGCCATCGGGCGTCATTTCGAATGCCCATGCAAACACGATTGCAATGGGCAGCCCGAGTAACAGGATGACGACGACGCTCTTCAGCACCCAGTCCGGTGCACCAAAGTTCTCAAACGCGAACTCGGCCACCTGTGCCAGGACCCAGGCGATAACCGCATAGGCGATGGCAACGCGAATGACGTTGCGACGTTTTAGCTCTTCAAATAGAGACATCCGAACCCCGTTGGTATAGCCAAGTCTTTGTTGTTGTTATTTTTTAGCTGCTCGATTTTGGCACAAAACGGTGGCTGGGTGTGTTACCAAATCCCAATCATCTTCGTATTTGCTGCTAGGCTGTTACCTATGATCCCGGTCTGGTCCTAATCCACCCCCATGCTTCCCCGCATCCTACTTGGCACCGCGTTGATTCCTGATACAAACAAGGAGATGCAGCTGTATCAATCCGGCGATCTTTTCTCGATCAAAATTCCCGGCCAGGGCGATCTGATGAACAGCCGTGCGCATGGCTCTGAAAAGGCCCTCGCAGACCTCGCGTGCGAAAAGCTCGGCAACAACGCGAAACCGCGGCTGCTGATCGGTGGACTTGGGATGGGGTTTACTTTGGCAGCAGCCCTGAAGGCGGTCGGCCCCGATGCCGAGGTGGTCACCGCTGAGCTCGTGCCGGAAGTGGTGACGTGGAATCGCACGCTGATCGGCGCGCCGGCCGGCAATCCACTAACTGACAGGCGTAGCCACGTCGTCGTTGGTGATGTGGCCAATATCATTCGGCAAGAGCCCGCTGGTTTCGACGCTATCCTGATGGACGTGGACAACGGCCCCGAAGCACTGGTCCGCCGGGAAAATGACTGGCTATACGGCGCTGCCGGTCTGCGGGCCACTCGCGCTGCGCTGCGCCCGCGCGGCGTACTGGCGGTCTGGTCTTCGAGCCCGGATCGCGCCTTCAGCAAACGGCTTCGGCAAGCCGGCTTCGACGTGCGCGAGCACGTGGTGCGGCCGCATCGAGCCGGCAAGGGACCGCGCCATCTCATTTGGATCGCTACCTAGAGGACGCTAGTTGACCTGGCTGCGGGCGGGACGACGCGGAGCTTCCACGGGAGCGCATTCGAAATCGTCTTCGCCTACCGGTTTACACTGCGACGGAAAGCCGTGTTTGCGCCAATACTCGGGCAAGCCGATTTCACGCATCAGCCGCTTGCGATGCGGCGAGCTGCGGAAATCCAGCGGGTAGGGAAACCACCAATACGGCAGGTCGCTGCTTTGTAACTGATCGTACTGGCGGTAGAGGAACTGGTAGTTCGGGTGCGTCGGCGCCCAAACGGGCACCGTGTCCCCGGCCCGGTAATAGGTCTGTTCTATGAGCGACTTCTCGGCCTGATAATCGAACGTCGGGTCAGTTAACGCCCGGTACTCATACTCCGTCGCCTTGTTGATCCCCTGTCCTGCGTTATGAGCGGCCAATGCGATAAGGGCGGTACGTTCGCTGCCCGTGGCCGCATAAAGGTGAAGAAACGGGTCGATGTTGCCGAAGAAACCATGGCGCAACGCCGTCTCGTTATGTTTCACGGCTTGCTCCACATCACCTGAGAACAGCAGCGCCAGGCCCAGGAAGGAGCGGCAGATCTCGTAGGCGGGATCGATCTCCAGGCACTGCCGGCCATCTCGCTCCGCCCGATCGAAGTAGCCGATATCCAGGAATAAGATCATGCGCCACAGGTACACCGTGGTGTTCTTGGGATCCCTGGCCAACGCCTCATCGAACAGGGCAAGCGCCTGCTCGAAATCGGCCGGCCAGTCCAAACTCGCATCCATTGAGAGCACCGCGTAAGGCAATGACAACTCGGCGTTCAGCTGGATAGCCGTTTCGGCGGCCTCGCGCGACAGCGTTCTATAGTCACGATCGCGATATCCCCAGCCGGGCGCGACGTTATAGATGGCGGCGAGCCCCGCCCAGGCGCGCGCGAAGCTCGGGTCGGCTGCAACGGCCTGCTCGAACAGATCGATGCCGCGCAGCAGGCTTCGGCGCTCGACAAACAGCTGCCAGGCCTCAAGGTACAGCTCGTAGGCATTAATACTCTTGGTGTCTGCGGCATGACTGGCCACGACCGCGTCACCTTCCATGATGATGCCGAGCTGCTTGACTATAGCTTGTGCAATGTCGTCCTGGACTTCGAAAACACTCTCGGCCGTCAGGGTCCGGTCGTAGGTTTCCGACCACAGGTGCTGGTCGGTATCGGCGTCGATCAGCTGCGCTGTAATGCGCACCGTTTCGCCTGACTTGCGCACAGAACCCTCGAGCACATGCCGCACATTCATCTTTTCAGCAATAAAGGGAATGCCGAGCGCCTCCTGGCCCTTGAAGCCCCACGATGTCGTACGCGAGGCAACCTTGAGGCCCTCGATGCGCACCAGCACATTGAGAATCTCCTCGGCGATGCCGTCGGAGAAATACTCCTGGTCGCTGCCGGGCGAAAGATCGGCGAATGGCAGCACGGCAATCGAGAGATCATTGACAGGAGCCTCAGGCGACTCGGCGAGAACAACATCCTCAACAACGGTGGATTCCGGTATGAGCCTGTCGGCAACCAGTCCACCGATTGCGATGACCAGCAAAACGACGATCACCGTGTTTATCTTCTTGCCGGTCTCAGGCGTTTGCGATTGGGACCGATCGACGTCGACCTCTCGCTTTATCCCTTCGGGCGTCATCTCGTAGACCCACGCGAAGATCAGCGCGGGAAAGAAACCGAGCACGAGCAGCATGATGACGATAGAGCCGGCGGACTCCGGCGCATTGAGCAGCGACGTCAGGACGTCGGCCAGCTGTAACAGCACCCACGACGACACCGCGTAGAGAATGGCGATGCGAATTACGTTACGTCGTTTCAGCTCTTGAAATAGAGACATCCAACCCCCGGTGGTAAAGCCAAGTCTTTGTTGTTGTTATTTTTTTGTTGCCGGATTCTCGCACAGATTGATGGCTGGGTGTTATGCGATGCGGCTAACCTGGGTTGCGCTCGGGTGACTGCATCAGGTCTGACGCCGGATGGCGCTGGCGCGATAGCGGAAGATACGATCCAGCTGTCGTCGGACCAGCGGCAGAACAAGAGCGCCTGCCGGCTGAAGCGGCAACCGATACTCGACACGATCGGTCATCCGCGTACCCTCCTCGCACGCGGCAAACGTGTGCAGGTGCCTCCAGCGGCTGTACGGCCCGCGAATCTGTTCGTCGATAAACTGTTCGTTGGGTTGCCATTGAACAATCCGAGTGCGCCAATTAAACGGTAACCCAAAAAGCCGCAGACGATAATCAATGATCGTTCCCTCTCTAATATCAATTGGCGTTGGCGTCAGTATTTGGAAAGAGAGCTCCGGCGGCGTGATGCGTTCCAGGTTTTCAGCATCAGCGAAAAAACTGAACACCTCATCGACTGTCAGCGGCAGCTTCGTCACCGTCTCCAGGAATTGATGACCGTCGTGCAAGCTTCCGTGCGATATTACTGTTGTGTCGTCGGCCATTTCATAGACAGGCAACGCCGAGCAAGCGCTGTGTTCCCGACTCATCGGGTTTTTTTCGACCGCTTTTACGGCCGACCGCACTCAAAGTCATCATTACCGATTGGTTTACACTGCGGCGGAAATCCACGCACCTGCCAGTATTTGAAGATCCCCATTTCACGAACCACTGCCTTGAATTGGGGCGTTGTACGAAACTCATCGCCTTCTGGATGCCAGAGCAACAAACGGGCACTTAAAGGATTTTCCAGGATTTCATCAAAGGCCCGAAATGAAATAAGCAGGAGCGACTCGCCCGAAAGCCTTCTGCCGCTGTTCGTTTGAGACTCCCAGTCTTTCAGACGCGCGAAGCCGGCGCTATTGTCGCCGTCCGGATTCTCGATCGCCCGAATCCACTCGATGACTGGTGCACCAGCAGAGCCCAGGCTAATGTCGGCGACCACCAATGCCAGATTGCGGTGCCCATTGCGAACGAAATCAGGCACGAATGCCTCGCTATTCCCATAAAACCTGTGCTCCAGCGATTCGTCGTGAAGCCTGTGCGCCGTTACCATATCGCCTTTGTACATATACGCCCGTGCCAAATGCTGGCGGCAATTCTGGTAGCCGGGATCAATGTCGATGCACTTTTGAAGAGACGCTATAGCCTCATCCATAAAGCCGACATTCACCAGATCCATTCCACGCCATAACAACGCCGACGTATTCTTGGCGTCTTTTTCAAGAGCGGCGTCGAAATACTCAGTCGAACGGAGGATGTCATGCTCCCAGTCAGACGCCAGGCTACCCAACACCGCCAACGCCAGCGACGAATCGGGATTCAGTGAAATCGCAGTCTCGGCCGCCTCTTTCGCGAGTGGAAAGTGATCAATACCATCGTCGAAGACATAGTCATATATCACCGCCTCGACTGCAGCGAGACCCTCCCACGCACGAGCGAAGTTGGGATCCAGCTCAACCGCTTTTTGATATAGACGAATACTCTCTGACAACTGCTCACGGGCAATAAACAGTTCTCGTGCGGTGAGATACAGCTCGTAGGCATCGAGGTTTTCAGTGGCGGCCTCAACTGTGACGACCTTCTCGCCGTCCATGCCCAGCTCGCCCGCAAGCGCGTTAACAATCGCATTGGCGATCTCGTCCTGGATGGCAAAGATATCGACGAGCTCGCGATCGAAGTTCTCCGACCATACGTGCGTGTCGGTTCCAGCCTCGATGAGCTGCGCCGTGATGCGTATGCGATCACCGTCCTTGCGCACACTGCCCTCAAGAATGTGGCGGACATTCAAGGCTTTTGAAATCTCGGGGATGCCCAACGTCGACCCCCGAAACGCGAATGACGACGTGCGTGAGGCAACGCGTAGTTCGTCAACACGAACCAGCAGATTCAGGAGTTCCTCCGAGAGACCGTCAGTAAAGTATTGTTGGTCCTGATCCGGACTCAAATCGGCAAACGGCAACACGGCAATCGATCGATCGGCGACCGGCAGCGGTGCCTCGACAACGTCAACGGCTGGGACCTCCGTGTCGACCGCGGCTTCTGGAATTAGTCGGTCAGCGATCAACAGAACAATAGCAGTAACCAACAAGACAATAGTCACCGTGCCGATCTTTTTCCCGGTGTCGGGCGTGACAGACTGCGAGCGGTCGATGTCGACCTCGCGTTTCAGGCCGTCCGGGGTCATTTCATAGACCCAGGAAAAAATCAGAACGGGAAAGAAGCCCAGGATCAACAGCAGAATGACGAGTGAACCCGCCGAGTCCGGCACTGGCAGTAGTGACGACAGCACGTCAGTTAGCTGTAACAACAGCCACGCGGCCACTAAATACAGGACGCCGACGCGAATTACGTTACGACGTTTCAGCTCAGTAAAAAATGACACTCATTCAAACCCTTACGCCGCGAAGCGCACAGTATAGACACATTCAGCCAAAGGGTTTGTCGATAGATGGCGAAAGCGCCGAGAACAACTGCGGCCCGTCGTCGGTCATGTACAGACAATCCTCGAGGCGGACGCCGAACTCGCCAAAGATGTAGATGCCCGGTTCGTTGGAAAAGCACATGCCGGGCGCGAGCCGGGTCTGCTCGCCGTGGACGAAGTTCACGGGCTCGTGGCCATCCATGCCGATGCCGTGTCCCAGCCGATGCGGTAGCCCGGGTGTCTTGTAGTCCGGTCCGTAGCCTTCGCTCTCATAGTACGCACGCACGACGTCATCGACCTTGCCCGCCGGCGTGCCGACGGTCGCCGTTTCCAGCGCGAGTTCCTGGCCGCGTTTGACGGTGTTCCAGACTTTGCGCTGCTTCTTGTTGGGCTCACCGAACACCCACGTCCGGGAAATATCCGACTGGTAGTCATGCACGGAGCAACCGCAATCCATCAGGATGATCCCGCCGGGCTGCAGCGTTTGCGGTTGCTGCGTTCCGTGCGGATACGCGCTGGCATCGTTGAGCAAGGCCATCGAGAACCCGGGGCGCCCACCGAGCTGACTCGTCGCCTGGTTCATCAGTGCGGAGATATCCGCGGGCAGCATGCCTTTGTCGATATGGGCATGCACGTGCCGGTACGCGGCCATCGTGACATCGTTCGCCATTTGCATGAGCGCGATTTCTGCGGGCGTTTTGAACATGCGGCAACCGCGTGTGATCGGTTTGCCGGATACGACGGTAAAGTCGGGTGCCGCCTGCTGCAACCCATCGACAATAAAGTGTCGTACGGTTTCTTCGACAGCGATCTTGCCGCGCTGCAAGCCGCGGTCTTTCAGTACACCGGCGATGAGCGCGAAAGGGTTCTCGTGTTCGTTCCAGGTGCGGACGTCATCACCGAATGCCATGCTCTCGCGAACGGAGGGCTCCTCGAAATACGGCGTGATGATGGCGAACTCACCTTCGGCCGGAATGACGACACCGGTAAATCGCTCGGATCGCCACCAGCGTACACCGGTGAAATATACGAGGGCGGATCCGGCCTCGATGACGAGCGCGTCGATTCCGGCAGCCTGCATAAGTTGCTGCGCTTTCGCGACTCGCGCTTTGCGCTCACCAACCGAGATGGGCACAGCATTGCCGGTCATGTTCTGCAGCGGATCCGGCTTGCCGGCACTTGCGGCCGATGCCGGTTGAGCGAGAGCGGCAGTAACGCCAGCCGCAACCGATACTTTCAGGAAATCTCTTTTATTCATTATTGGCCTCTATAACCGTCTCACTGGAACGCGCCCAGACCATCCCCTTCGTCAAAGCGACAACTTCGCCTTCTTCCATGGGTTCCCACGACTCATCGGTCAGTGGCACGCTGGCGATAAGCACCAGCTCTTGTGCAATGGGCGCCATTATTACACCGGACTGGGTCAGGTCGACGGCCTGCTCATTACACGACCGTACCAGAAGGTATAGCCCGGGCGGCCTGATGACGCCATCGTCCTGAGTTCTGCAGTGGGAGTGAACAAACAGCGTGTCACTGTCGGAGTAAATGAAATTGAACGGGCCGAGCGGCCTCAGCCGCGCGGCGAACTCGGCTACGATTTCGAGCCGAGACTCGACCGAGGGCACAGTGTCATCCACCGCGTCCCACAATGCCGCGAGACGATGAAGCAGACAGCAAAAAGCATATTCGGAGTCGGTATCGCCGATCGGTCTGAAACGGCGCGATTCGAGATGGCAGGCGTCTCGAACACCAATCAGATCGCCGTTGTGGGCAAACACATGTGCGCGCCCGCCGAGTTCGCGTTTGAAGGGCTGCGTATTGCGCAAGACGATCTCCCCCTGTGTCGCGTGGCGGATATGCGACAGCACGAGGTTGCTCGGCGGCCCATTCGTTTCCATGAATTTCACGAGGCCGCTATGCGCCGCGGGGCTCGACTCCCGAAGCAGGAACACGTCGTTATCCTCGAAATACGCGACGCCCCATCCATCCTTGTGGGGCCCCACGTCGCCACCACGCCTGGCGAGTGTCTCTAGCGAGAAGCCGACCGAGGTCGGGTAGCGGCTGGACATTGCGAATAGTTCACACATGGGGGTGTTGATCCCGAGCTTATTCGGTACTCGATTCTGACGGGGCTACCCTGGCACTGCAAATGGAGAATGTACCGACGCGCGAATTTTCGGGCTGTCGGTGGAAGCCAGGCTGCACACGGCACCCCGGGTAATCTGTAGCGAGTAAAGCGTGCTCCATCCAGCATGAAATCGCGTAGTATCGTGGGCATGAAACAGATACGAGCCCTGATACTTCTTGCGACCGTACTGCTCAGCAGTTGCGGTCGCCCCGACGCGCAAGACGCGGCTCCCGTCGCCGATCTGCTACTTGTCAATGCCGACGTCGTCACGGTGGATACGGCACTCCCGTACGCCGAAGCCGTCGCGATCAAGGGTGATCTCATTCTCGATGTGGGTACATCGGAAGCGATGCTCAAGCATCGCGGCAAGCACACCGAGGTCATCGACCTGCAGGGCCAGATGGTGGTTCCCGGGTTCATTGAAGGCCACGGGCACTACACGAGCTTTGGCGGGTCGCTGCTGATCCTGGACTTCCGCTACGCACGGAGTTTTGCCGAGATCGTGTCGATGGTTGCAGAGGCTGCCGCCGACACGCCGGCCGGTGAATGGATCGTCGGTCGTGGGTGGCACCAGGATAAATGGACGTCCAAAGAAAGCGTACTCGTCGAAGGACTTCCCGTTCACGACTCGCTGAGCGAAGCGACGCCCGATCATCCTGTGATGCTTATTCATACGAGCGGTCACGCAGTCTTTGTTAACCAGCGCGCCATGACACTCGCGGAAGTCGACGGCAATACCGAACCGCCGGCAGGCGGCGAAATCGTGCGCGACGCGAATGGCCGGGCGACGGGCATGATGCGCGAAGCCGCGCAGGACATCTTTCGCATTGCCTTTTCTGGCCACCAGGGGCGCCGCCCGGCGGGTGTAGCGGAGACGGAGCTGCGCCGGATGATAACGCTTGCCGGTGAAGAGTCACTGCGTCACGGCATTACCTCTTTCCAGGATCTCGGGACGACGTTTGCCGAAGTCGATCTGCTGAAGACGATGGCCGAAGAAGGCAACCTGCCTGTGCGCCTCTACATGGCATTCGAGGAGCAGGCCGCGGACATGGCGGACCGCCTCGACGACTATCGCATGGTCGGCTACGGCAACAACTTTCTCACGGTACGCAGCATCGGCGAAAAAGTTCTGGACGGTGCGCTTGGTACACACGGTGGCTGGCTGCTGGAGCCCTACTCCGATATGCCGCAGAGCCACGGCCTGAATGTCGTCCCGGTCGCGGAGATCGAAGCATCGGCAGAGCTCGCGATGAAACACGACTACCAGATGGCCATCCAGGGCATTGGCGATCGGGCGTATCGTGAACTTCTCGATATCTACGCGGCGGAGTTTGCAAAGCACCCTGACAAGACCGACCTGCGCTGGCGCATAGAGCACGCACAGGTGATTCACCCGGACGATGTCTCGCGAACCGTGGAGCTTGGCGTTATCCCGGCCGTGCAGGGGATATTTGCCTGTTCAGACGGGCCCTGGGTGGAAGAGCGTCTTGGCGAGGAACGCACCCGCGAACGAGGTTACATCTTTAACACACTCGCCGAGGCGGGCCTGGTGCCGACCAACGGAACAGACCCACCCGTCGACGAGATTAGTCCGATCGGCAGCTTTCACTGTTCGGTGACTCGCCAGCTGCCCGATGGCACATTGTTCCAGCCGCAGGAAGTGTATTCCCGCGATCGCGCACTGTATTCCTACACCATGGGTAACGCGATTGCGGCGTTTGAAGAAGATATCAAGGGCTCGATAACGCCCGGCAAGCTGGCCGATTTTACGGTGCTGTCGCAAAACCTGTTAAGCGTTCCAGACGACGCGTTACTCGACACCGAAATTGTAATGACAATAGTGGGTGGCCGGATCCGCTATCGCGACGGCGAGATTGAAGGGGATTAATGATGAAACCAATTCGTCTCTGCCTGGTTGCTATCCTGAGCGCCAGTTTATCGCTCGCCGCAAATGCAGAGATCAAAGTCGACGTCATCAAGAACCCGTACGGCGGTACTCGCAATACGCCGGAGCTGTCGACCAATCCTGACTACATTCATGCCGCAGGGCTTGAACGACTTATCAATGAATGGGGTGGCGAGCTGATACGGCCCATTCAGGACGTTCGCCTGGATGCAGAGCAAGAGCGTCAGTATGGCGAATGGAATCGCATGGCACTTGCGAATGCGAATTTTGCCGATCGGGTTCGTGAAGGATTGCAGGACGATCTGATCACGATCGGTCTGGAAGCGAACTGCAATGATCTGCTCGGCATGCTTGCGGGGCTCAAATACGACTCTGATGGTAACGCGCGGCGCGTTGGGCTGGTCTTTATCGACGCACATGGGGATTTCAATACTCCGGAAACCACGCTCTCAGGAATGCTCGGTGGTATGCCCGTGGCAATTGCAGCGGGACATGCGCTGCACAATATTCGCAGAACAACCGGACTGGCAGAGCCGTTGCCCATGAGTGACATCGTTTGGGGTGGCGTACGTGACCTGGACCCACTCGAGGCAGATCGTTTTGCCGAGTACGAGGTCCAGCAGTTCTCTGTTCAGGACATTCGCGAGCTGTCCGCCAACCTAAGAGAGCAGATGGAT
>JAHEGH010000080.1 GCA_024639825.1 Gammaproteobacteria bacterium | reverse complement strand
CTTCTGGAAGGTACACAGGGTGTTGGCGTTGTTTTGGCGGAAACAAGGAAAGCTGCCGAGAGCGTCGTTGAGGCTTTCCGAGGACTCAAGGCCAACTTCATGGTGCAGGAATTCATCGCCGAGGCAGGCGGTGCGGACATCCGCTGTCTCGTCATTGGTGACAAAGTGGTCGCCTCGATGAAGCGACAGGGAAAAGAAGGGGAGTTTCGCTCAAACCTTCATCGTGGCGGCGCAGCGTCTCTGATCAAGATAACCCCGGAAGAACGATCGACGGCGGTCCGCTCAGCAAAAGTTATGGGGCTGAATGTGGCCGGTGTAGACTTGCTGCGATCCAACCATGGTCCCGTTGTTATGGAGGTGAACTCCAGCCCTGGTCTGGAAGGTATTGAGACTGCAACCAAGAAAGACATCGCTGGTCTCATTATCGAGTTTATCGAGAAGAACGCCAAGCAGGGTAAGACGCGAACGCGCGGCCATGGCTAATGTTTGCTGATTTGAAAGAAATCTGGAACTTCGTCCTATCGACAACCCCTAGTGGTCAATCGATAACTGTGGGCCAGATTCTTGCCGTGGTCGCCCTGTTGCTGGCCGGCTATTACGGCAGCAGATTGGTTGGGTTTATTTTGGGACGACGGCTGCAAAGAACCGATCTGCGTCCGGACGTCGTGCACATTCTCAAGCGCGTCGCGTTTTTCACGATACTGATCCTCGTCTTTATTACGGCGCTGGGGCTTCTGGGCATACCCCTGACCGCATTTGCGTTTGCAACGGGTGCGCTTGCTATTGGTATTGGCTTCGGCGCGCAGAACATCATTAACAACTTCATCAGCGGTTGGATCCTCATGGCAGAGCGACCTATCCGGATTGACGATTTCATTGAGATTGACAGCACCTATGGGGTGGTGGAAAACATCGGCACTCGCTCGACACGCATACGTCGAACAGACGGGGTGCATTTGCTCGTACCCAACAGCGCATTGCTGGAGCGAACGGTGGTCAACTGGACGCTGGTTGACAGAGAGGTCCGTACAACCGTTAGAGTGGGAGTTGAGTACGGATCACCCGTGAGGGAGGTTGCGGATTTGATTCTGCAGGCCGTGAAGGCCCAGGCAGAGGTCAAATCAAAACCCCATCCGAGCGTTGTGTTCGAAGACTTCGGAGATAACTCGCTGGTATTCGATACCTATTTTTGGTGCGATGTCGGCGGGGAAAAATTCCTGCGTGAGATCCGCAGCGCGATACGGTTTCGAATCTGCGACCTGTTCGATAAGAATAATATCGTCGTGGCCTTCCCGCAGCGTGACGTACATCTGGACACCAAGAATGCGCTGGAGATACGCATGTTGCCATCGGACCGGACAGACACGAAAACTCAAGGACCCACGTGATGACTGACTCAGCTACCACGGGACCAGACTTCCTGTATTGCTGTACGTTCGACGGGCATGGAGGCGCAGCTCTGCTTGACCCTCAGTCGGTATCCCAATGGTCGGCCGAGGCGGGCACCCTGTGGCTGCACATGGACGTCAATGACGAGGCATCTCGAGGCTGGCTCCACAACGAAAGCGGCCTGGAACCCGTGATCGTCGACGCCTTGCTGGCTGATGAAACCCGGCCTCGGTCGTTTTCAACGGACCACGGCCTGCTGGTGGTGCTGCGTGGCGTTAACACCAACCCCGGCGCTAACCCGGAAGACATGGTATCCGTTCGAGTCTGGATCGATAAGAACCGAATAATCAGTACCCGGCGCAGGCGCCTGTTGTCGATCATCGACATACAGGAAATGCTCAAAGAAGGCATCGGACCGAATTCACCTGGCAACTTCCTCAGCGGCCTTGTCGCCAGACTGGCTGATCGCGTCGGCGACTTTATCGATGACATCGAAGAGCATGTTGCGGAAGCGGAGGCCATGATGGCCACGCAGGACCAGACACAGTTTCGACAGATGGTATCAGCGCTGCGGCACCAGATCGCATCGGTGCGGCGCTTTCTGGGCCCACAGCGAGACGCCCTGGACCGGCTCTACCGGCAGCCCGGCGACTGGTTAATGGAAGCCGATATCCGGGATCTCAGGGACGAAGCAGACCGAATCACGCGCTACCTCGAAGACCTGGATCTCGCGCGTGAACGCACGATGGTGCTGCGGGAGGAATTTCTCGGTCAACTTGCGCAGGAACAAAACTCCCGCATGTATGTTCTATCAGTAGTAGCCGCGATCTTTCTGCCGCTGACATTTGTGACCGGACTGCTGGGAATGAACGTTGGTGGCCTGCCGGGCCTTGAGAGTCCAAGGGGCTTTGCGGGTTCACTTGTCATCATGGTTGTTGCGGCAATAGGGTTAGTGTTGTTCTTTCGGTCGAAAAAGTGGCTTTAGACTGCCAACATGTCAATCACCAAGCCTACATACCTGATTCTGGTAGCCCTGCTACTGCCATCAGTGGTTGCAGCAGACCTGACAATCTCGGGTCTCAGCGAGGACCTGGAGCGGAATGTTCGCGCTTTTGCGACGATCGCTACAGAGCCCTGTGACGCAGATGATTGGCTCGTTCGCCGGAGATTCCGAACGCTTGAGTCCCAGGTTCGCAAGGCCATTGAACCCTTCGGCTACTACCGGCCAGAAATAACGTCAAAGCTTGTACTGGATGGAGAGTGCTGGAAAGCGGAAGTTGCGATCGATCCCGGCGAACCCGTGGTTCTGCGCGAGGTCGATGTCCGCATTGATGGGCCTGCCTCAACTGATCCGGAATTTCAGGAATTGCTCACACCAGCCTCTCTGGCCTCGGGCAGCGCGCTGCGGCATGCTAATTACGAAGCGCTAAAAAAGACCCTGCAAATCCGCGCGGCAAACCGCGGCTATTTCGAGGCTGAGTTCTCTGCGAGTCGTATGGATGTCTGGCCTGATCTGGGCGTTGCCGACGTTACGCTGCATTTCACAAGTGGCCCTCGCTACCGCCTGGGCGAGATACGTCAGAACCAGGGGTTCATGAACCCCGAGATCGTCCTTGCCTATCTCGACCTGGAGGTCGGTGCCTTTTACGACGCTGATGATCTGGCCCGCGCCTATCGGGACCTGTCGGACTCTGCGTATTTCAGCCAGATCGAAATTCTCCCTGATGTCGCCAACGCTGAAGATGCACAAGTTCCAATGCAGATACTGCTGCAGCCAGGCACTCGCATCGAGTACACCGTTGGCGTCGGGGCGTCGACCGACCTCGGCCCGAGATTTCGCGCCGGGTTTCGAAACAACCGCGTCAACCAGCGCGGACATCGCCTGATCGCGGACCTCGCAACTTCGACGGTCTTGCAGGGGTTGACCACCGAATATCGCATTCCACTCAAAGACCCGCGCCGCGAGTGGTTCAGCGTGACCGGTGCCTACTCGGACGAAGAAACCGACACGTTTAATAATCAAATAGAGCGGCTGGGCGTGCGCTGGACCAAGGCCATGAGCGAAGTATGGCTTCGAACCTTGTCAGTCGATGCCAACCGCGAGTCGTTCGCCGTCGGGGAGGATGTCGAGACCAGTCGTTCCATCGTGCCGGCTATCACCTTTGATCAAAAGCGTTCGGACAGAGATATCTTTCCTCGCAGGGGACGCCGCCTCGGCGCGGAGCTTAGCGGAACCGACAAATCAATCGGCTCCACTATGTCGTATGTTCAGGTAACGGCCTGGATGCGCTGGCTTCACTCCTTCGGCGACCGCACTCGCCTGCTGGCCCGCCTCAACGCCGGATTCACCAAGTCCGATGATTTTTCCGAACTGCCTCCGTCAGTCAGGTTCTTCGCCGGCGGCGACGAATCAGTACGCGGCTTCGACTACGAAAGTCTTGGCCCGACCGATGCGGATGGCAATGTGGTTGGCGGCGATAATTTACTGGTCGCGAGTATCGAATATGAACGCCATTTAAAAGGGAATTATTACGGGGCTGTATTCGTTGACGCGGGCAACGCGTTTAACAACACCGACTTCAAAGCCGAGGTTGGCGCCGGTATCGGCATCAAGTGGCGTTCGCCGCTGGGGCCAATTCGGCTATACCTCGGCTACCCCGTCTCCCAGAGCGACCAAAGCCTGCGTGTGCATTTACGACTCGGTGCTGACCTTTGACACTGTCAGGAAAATTCAGACTCACCTTGCTCGGCATTATCCTCGCATTGCTGGCCGGCATGCTGTGGATGCTGGGCACGGAGAGCGGAACGCGCTTCGTACTTGCGCGGGCTGCACCGTACCTGCCGGCAGGGCTCGAACTCCGTTCGGCCAGCGGTTCGTTTTTCGGGGACGTCTGTCTGGAAGACATCAACTGGAACAGCGAATCACTGGATGTGGCAGTTAGCAACGCCTGCGTCGAGATCGAAGTAGCGCGGCTGCTATCGCGACACCTTGCCGTACGGTCGCTGGATGTCGACGCAATTACGATCGTATCGCGCCCCGCACCGGATGCAGAGCCGTCAGATGGGCTGCCCTCCTTTGAAAGCCCCCTGCGGATATCCATCGATTCATCATCGTTAAGGAACATCTCGTTCGAACGCGATCAACTGGTTCGAATGGTCGACTCGTTCCGATTCAGGGGCGAGCTGTCAGAGTCGAGCCTCGATGTCTCTGAGCTTGTGCTTCGCAGCGACTGGCTGAGCGCAGAGCTCAATGGCGGCATCGAACTGGCCAATCTCTACCGCAGCAATATCAACCTCCAGTGGCAATGGCGGGAGTCGCCGTCACTACAACTGAGCGGTAGCCTGACGCTCCGCGGCAACCTGCGGCGTTATGACCTCCAGCACAGACTGGACGCGCCGCAACAGCTGGTGACAACGGGCAACTTTTCCTACCTCGCAAATGAACTCGAGCTGGACATCGAAAACACATGGGATGCATTTCAGTGGGAAATTAATGAGTCTCTTCTGCAAACGCGAAACGGATCGCTCCGAGTGCAGGGTAAGCTGGCAAGACTCGCTATCGCACTCGATGCCTATGGCCGCTTCGACGAATTCCCGGAGACCAGGATCGTGCTCGATGGCACCACGGACCTTGAGAGCATTGATTTTTCTAGCCTCGTTGCAACTAATGATCTTGGCCGGCTGAATGCATCAGGTAGCGCAGGCTGGGCGCCCACACTGACCTTTGATATCGAGTACGCGCTCGCAGACCTCGATCCGGCACTGGCGTCAGACCTGGTACAGGGTCAGATCAACGCAAGCGGCAAAGCCAGCGGCACCTTCAGCGAGGACACCTATTCATTAGCTGTCAGCGTCAGAGAGTTGGGTGGGCTCATCAATGGCCAACCCCTCGATGGTGGTGGGGAGCTCACGTACTCACAGAATCAACTGGTTGTGGCAGATAGCCGGGTTCAGCTTGGCAGTAACCGAGTAAACGTTCGAGGCACAGCCGGCAATACGCTGTCGCTGGACGCGGTTCTGGAGCTTCCGGCATTACAGCAGCTAAGTCCCGATGCGGCCGGCAGTCTCACCGGCAACCTGAAGTTGAGAGGTTCGAGAGAGAAGCCTGACGTTCATGTCGAGGCGAGCGGTTCGGACCTGTCCTGGACCGATTATGTGATTGGAAAACTGACCGTCGATGCTGATGTATCTTCGTCGCAAGTCGTCACCGCAGAAGTCGTCCTTCAAAATCTCGTCCTGCGTGACAGGGAAATTAACTCTGCCCAGGTCATTGCCAAGGGGTCACTTGATCAGCATTCGGTCCAGACCGAGCTGCGCAGCGCAGGTAGCCATATCACGATCGGCGCACACGGTGCCTATGCGGATGAGCGCTGGGTCGGCATTGTCGACGCGCTGTCCATCGAGGATAAACTGGCCGGCCTGTGGTCAATGCATGATGCCGTCGACGTCACTGTATCGAGAAGTGAGCTTAGTCTTTCCCGTGCGTGCCTTTTCAGATCCACTAATACCGGCAAAGCCTGTGCCGCAGCGACTGTCGACCTGCAAGGCGCAATAACCTTCGACCTGGAACTCATCGAACTGCCACTGGCGGCACTGCCACTTACGTTGCCGCCGGAGGTTTCGATCCGTGGCTTCGGCAATTTGCAGGCACAGGGCTCAATTTCCGATGGCCTGCTGACCGGCACCGGTTCAGTCGAGCTGCGAGACGCGAGCGCGGAAGCGATTGTCGATGAGGAAAAGCTTTCGGCCATTCTTGCTGAAGCAACCGGACAAGTCGAAGTGACCAGCAATCGGCTCGTATCATCGCTGCGACTCGGCCTGGCCGATGGCGCCGGGAACGCCCAGGTCGACCTGACCGCCGACGATATTTCCGATTGGACGTCTCGCATCGGCGGGCGTGGCGAACTTGCGCTTAAGGACATGTCGTTATTCGCGGTATTGATTCCCGATATCGCAAAACCGCGCGGCCTCGTCAGTGGAAAGCTGGACGTTTCAGGCAGCTTCGCTCAGCCGGAGTTCGTCGGCGCCGTGTCCATCACCGACGGCGCGTTCGGCGTTCGCAGGGCGGGCATCGAAATTTCGGAACTCAACGCGAGCGTGTCGCAGACGGATGTGGGACATTTGCGACTCGAAGGCAGCGCGCACTCCGGTGGTGGGCAGATCAGCATTCAAGGCAATACCCGGGTCAGTGCCGATACGGGAATTCGCTCCGAACTGTTGATTACCGGTCAGGATTTCGAGCTATCGCGCCTGCCCGACTGGCAGATCGCCGCGTCGCCATCAATCGCCATGGTTTTCGATGACTACAAGACAACCGTAACGGGCAACCTGTTTATTCCGTCAACGAGTGTGCGCATCAAGGAGATTCCCGAGTCCGCGATATCCCCATCGCAAGACGCACTCGTACATCGTGAGGGGGATGCTCAGCCAGCGACTCGCAGGCAGATTCAACTCGACGTCGCCGTCGGCCTCGGCAAGGATGTCCTGTTCTCCGGCTTCGGGTTGTCGACTGGCATCGAAGGGGCGGTGCGACTGCGGGGCGGCACGCATACGCCGATGACGGGACACGGCACGTTGTCGCTGCGTGACGGCATCTACAAGGCCTATGGGCAGGAACTGGAAATCGAGCGCGGCCGGCTGATTTTCAATGGACCGCTGGATAATCCGCAACTCGATATCCGGGCTGTGCGGCGGACAACCGATGTCCTCGCCGGCATTCAGCTGACCGGCACACCATTACAGCTTCGATCCAATGTCTTCAGCGAACCGCCAATGCGGGATGCCGAAGCGCTCTCTTACTTACTGACCGGGCGGCCCCTGGCTGGTGCAACGAGCTCTGGTGAAGGAGACATGCTCAATGCGGCCGCCTTCTCACTGGGTATTTCCGGGGCGGCTAATATCGTGTCACAGGTCAGGTCCGGGCTCGGCCTGGAAACGCTTACCGTCGAAGGCGGCGCAGAGGATGGACGGCTGATTGCGGGCAAGCGGTTTGGCGATCGACTGCTCGTTGAGTACGGCTACGGCTTGATTGACAAGCTTGGTACTTTGCTGCTTCGCTATCAGTTAACCGATCGCCTCATCCTCGAATCGCGAACCGGTACGGTCAGCAACTTCGACATCCTGTACAAGGTGAAAAGGAAGTAGCGAGCCAGCCAATATTGGCCGGCCGATCATCTCGATGAAATCCCTTCGAGAGCCTAACGGGAATACAGTCCTTAGTGTACTCTTCAGTACAGTTCAGAATCGACGAAGGTAAAATTCCGTGAAATTACGTAAACCAGCGCGCCGACTTTCAATACTCATGGCCGTCGCCACCGCACTAGCCGCCTGCGCGGCGGTTCCACAAATTACGCGACTGCAGGCTCAATCGGCACCAGCCAGCACGCCGTACGAGAACATTCTTGTCGTCAGTCTCTTCGACTCATTTGACTCGCGCAAATACTACGAGAAGGAAACCGTTACGGCGTTGGAGGCGCTCGGTACCAAAGCTGTCGCGCTGACTTCGCAGGTCGATCTGAGAGAACCTGTAAACCGTGAAACCATACTGCCGGTCGTCAAGAAGCTCGGCGCAGATGCTGTTCTTGTAACACAGGTCTCCAACCTGCGGACAACAGCCGAGACCCAGAATAGAAGGCCCGAGTCAACGCGCAATATTCGGCCGACTTACTACTACAATGTATTTAGCGTGGAGCTAACCGAGTACGCTGAACCGCCTGCAATGCAATACAACTTTGACCTTGCGCTGCGGGCGGATCTTTTCTCGGTTGAGTCCAAGGAATCGGTGTGGGCTGTGGCATCGGAAACAAAGGACAAGAGTGAACTCGATGGTGACCGCGATTACTCGAAGTATGTCAATCAGGCAACGGCGATCGTTCGCGCCCTGAAGCAGGACCGGTTGATCGGTAAATAGCGGCAGGTTCGATTCGATAATGAACAAATTTATCAGGGAATTGCGACGACGGGAGGTATTCCGCAGCGCCGGGCTCTATGTCGGCGTGAGCTGGATCCTCATCGAGGGCGCGAGCGTCGTGCTGCCCGCCTTCGAGGCGCCGGATTGGGCGATGCGGGCGATCATCATCGCGGCTATCGTCGGCTTCCCGATCATGCTCGTACTGGCCTGGATTTACGACGTCTCGAGCGAGGGTATCGAGGTCCAGCCGGATTCCACCGATACCGTCATTATCCCCTTTGGCGGTCGCCGCATGGACTTTGCGGTTATTGGCCTGCTCAGCGTGGCGCTCGTGTTCTCGCTCTACCTGAATTTCAGCAGGACAGGTGGCCCCGTCGAGCAGCCGGACCCCGTCTCCATCCTGATTGCGGACTTCGTCAACAGTACGGGAGAACCGTTATTCGACGGCACGCTGGAGCAGACACTCAGTATTGGTATTGAAGGCGCGTCGTTTGTTACCGCCTTCAATCGCATGTCGGCACAGTCCCAGATCAAGAAATTACAGCCTGATGGCAAGCTCAACGATGAAGGCGCGAGACTGATAGCGGTGCGAGAAGGCATCAAGCTTATTCTTGGCGGCGGAATTCGTGAAGAAGACGGGCGCTATGTTTTCGATGTGCGTGCCGTCGACCCGACCAATGGCGAAACAGTATTCCAGGTCGAGGAAACAGCCAAGGATCGTAGCGACGTCCTGAAGGCGGTCGCGGACGCCAGTAACCAGATTCGTGAGGATCTCGGCGACACCAGGCTGGAAGAAGAATTGCTGCGTAGCCTTGAGACATTCACCGCGTCGTCGCTCGAAGCAGCACACGCTTATACCCAGGCGCAGAACGTCGCTTACCTCGGCGACTACGAAGCGGCGATCGAATTATACAAATCGGCCGTGGACAGCGATCCCGAGTTCGGCAGAGCTTACTCCGGCTGGGCCGTGGCGGCGCATCACCTCGGCCGCAGCGAAGAGGCCGAGGAGCTGTGGGCCAAGGCCCTGACCTTCATGGAGTCGATGACCGAACGTGAGCGCTTCCGCACCCAGGGCCTGTACTTCATGGTGGTCAGTCAAAACTATCGCAAGGCGATCGAGAACTTCGAAGCGCTGGTGGAGAACTATCCTGCTGATGGCGCGGGCCACAACAACCTCGCCGTGTCGTATTTTTCGGTACTCGATTTCGAGCGTGCCATGGAAGAGGGGCGACGTGTTCTCGAGATTTATCCCAACAGCGTTTTCTATCGGCTCAACGCCGCTTTGTATTCCATGTACGCCGGAGATTTCGGGGCGGCCGAGCAGCAGGGGCGTGACGCCCTGGCGATCGATGAGTCACGCGCGTACGGATGGCTGCCCATCGCTATGGCTGCGATGTCGAAAAACGATTTCGGCGGCGCGATCGCCGCGTACGGCAGCATGGCAGCGACCGGTGGCCGCGGCGCGTCAATAGCAAACCTCGGAATTGCCGACATCTCGATGCTACAGGGTGAGTTCGACCAGGCGGTGGCACGGTTGACGGAAGGCATTGAGGCCGATATCGCAAGCGGCAACCAGCACGGAGCTGCGAGCAAATACCTTGCCCTGGCCGAGTCATACGCTGCATCCGGCAACGCTGACGCGGCGCGACAGGCGATTGCCGACGCACTGGAGATTCGCAGCGGTACGTCGCAGCAGGTAGCCGCGGCGCTGATCTATGTCGAACTCGGCCAGTTGGACGAAGTGCGGGCTATCGCGGATTCGTTGAGAGAGAAACTGCAGCCGCAAAACCGGGCCTACGGCAATATGCTGCTCGGCGTTATCGATTCGATCGAGGGCCGCCACGCCGACGCACTGGACAAGCTTTCCAGCGCTTCGCAGCTTGCGGATTTCTGGCTCGTCAGGCTGCAGCTCGGCAGAGCCTATTTCCGAGCCGGGTCATTCGCCGAGGCCCTGGACGAATTCACGGCCTGCGAAGCACGGCGGGGCGAGGCATCGGCCGTCTTCCTCGATGACCTGCCCAGCTGGCGCTACCTTGGCTCGCTTCCCTACTGGCGCGGGCGAGCTCAACAGGAAGTCGGTATGTTGCATGCTGCCACGCAGAGCTATACCGAGTTCCTGGGCTATCGAAATGACGATAGCCCCATGGTTAAAGACGCCAGGGCCCGCCAGGCCGCGCGCTAAGCGCTAGCGCAG
>JAHEGH010000027.1 GCA_024639825.1 Gammaproteobacteria bacterium | reverse complement strand
GTCGCCGCGCCATCGCCATCATTAACGTCTGTCGCGTAGTTGGCGCGACTGTGGCAGCGGAAGCAGATTGTTGAAGCGTTATTGCTGTCGGCGGAACTCCAGGTGCCCTTGAGAATGAAATCATTGTTGGACCCGTGGGGTCCCCAGGGATCGTCGCCGGAAGGCACCACGGTGCCGTTCGCCGTATTCGCCCCGTGGCAGTCGGAGCAATACATGGTCTGCGAACCGATGTTGGCGCCGTCCCAGGGTGCCAGGAACAGGTTTGTCGACGCAGTCATGCTGCGCGCCGCGGCCGAACGACCGGTATCGTCCATGACCGGATGCCAGGAACGGTGGTTGCCGCCCGGCTCTCCCTTATCGCCAATGGGTGCCTGGAATTCCATGGCCTGGTTGGTGTACTGCTGCATGTTGTTGGTGCCCGGCGGCGTGCCACCGCTCGAGTCGCCGAGGTTCGGGCGCAGGTCAACTGGATAGGTACCGTTGTCGTCGTAAGCATAGTCCGAGTGGCACTTCAGGCACACCTGGTATTCGCGCGTCACGTGAGGTGCGGCCACGTCCGTACTAACGCCCACCCCCTGTTTGACCTCATAGGAAGTTGGCAGGGACAGGAACTCCGTCGCAGCGTAGAACGGCTCGACGCCCCAGGTACCGCTAAGCGCACCCGAAGCCAGGTTGGTGTGCCCGGATGCGTGAGCGTGTGCCGACGTTGGTGCGCCGGTGCCGTTGAACAATGCGTTCTTCATCGCCCGGTGCGGGTTATGGCAGTCGGTGCACTCGGCGTGACGATTGAATGTGTCCGTACGCCCGAGATTGACGCGTGGTTCGGTGCCATCCGCATCGACAATATCGTGCGCCTCGGGTGTCGCTTGCTGATCGCCACCCGTGATCGGCATCCGCCGGGCCAGCTGAAAATCCGCTTCGATGTTTTTGACGTCGCCTGCAGCGTTCGTCACGATCGGCGCATTTCCGTGACACTGGTAGCACGTCTCTTCGGTGGCCGGGTTGCCGCTGCCCTTGGGCGATAACGGGCTGTCCGTGCCTTCACGCAGCAGTCGGCGTGAGCCATGAACCGTATGGGAATCATGGCAGTTCAGGCAGGCCGCCTGCCACACCGCTGTGTTAGCCGGGAAGTCGCGCAACGCGGCGTCTGCCGCCAGGTAGGTTTCATCGGCCGTCGTCGATGATGCATGCACCGAACCCACCCAACCTTCCTTGTCGTGGCAGCCAAGACAGACATTGTCGCTATCGCTGTCGAAACCCTCTGCCGGTTCGAGCTGTTGCAGACGGTTCGCACGCAGGAATTTGCGCGGCCCGGAGGGCCCGTCTTCAAGGTGTGGATCGTGACAGCTGGCGCACTGCAATTGCGGGTCGCCCGCCGGCCCGGTTGTCTCCAGGGGAAACAGAGGCCTGACACCCGGGCTGCGCACTCCGATTTCCGGAGCGGTCGCAGGATCACGCAATTCCCCGTCCACAGTAGCCAGGGTCGTATCGAAGGTCAGCGATATCGGGTGGTCATTGGTCAGGTCGGTGCCAAGGTTGCGCGTGAATCCCGTATCCAGGCCGGCACCCGCGGGCATCTCTCCGCCGGCGCCCACACCTGTCATCGGGATAGCGACGCCTCCGGGCGTGCTTTGCCCACCAACGACATTGACGGTGCCGATGGCGAGCGAGCCGTCATGGCAGGAAAGACACAGTTTCGAGCTGCCTGCCGGTTGCTGGAGCTGTCCGGCGATCGTCTCGGCGTCGAGCGATGAAGACGTGTAGGTCGTGTAGGTCTGGGTTGATAAGGCTCGATTCCAGAGCGGCGCACCGGGTGCATTGGTCGCCCCGTGCGGGGTGTGACAAAAGACACAGACCTGGGTCTGGTTGGTCGATTGGGTGGGACCCGGGCCGCTCACTGACAGGTTGTGTTTGGTGGCTTCAACATTGCCGCTGGTCTGTGCAAACGCAACGAGCGCATAGACCATCAGGCCGACAAACGTCAGCGCGGCCATCATTCCTCGCCGCACGCTCAACTCTCGCTCCCGATGTAACGAAAAATCACGACACGCCCGTTGAACATGTCGGCTACGAATATCCTGTCCTGATCGTCCGACCACGCCCCGGCCGGCAGGAGGAAATGACCCGCCTCCGAACCCGTGCCGCCGACCGGCAACAGAAATTGTCCCGCGTCATCGTAGACGAGCAGGTGGTCGTAATAGGACTCGACGACATAGATGTTGCCGTCGCTGTCAACGGATACACCCTTGGGCCGCACCATGTTGCCGACGTACAGACCACGCTGACCCACTTGCCCGAGTAACTCGCCGCTGCCCGTGGCGTAGATGAGCACATGGGCGTTGAGCGCATCGGATACATAGAGTTTTCCGCCGACGACACGAACGTGCATGGGCGCGTTGAGCGTACCGGCCACGTCGCCCGGCTCGCCGATCGTACGCAGCAGCGTCCCGGATGTTGAAAACACCTTGATCAGACGCGCGTCCTTGTCTGCTATGTAAACGCGCCCGGCGCCTATATCGACATCCAGTCCGGTTGGCCGCTGAACATCGGTTGTGGCGAAGCGCCTCAGAGGCGTACCGTCGTGCGACAGGACGAATACATCGCCGAGTTCGGCATCGGCAACAAGAAATTCGCCGGCCCCGAGCTCCGCTATGCCGACGGGCGATACAAAATCGATACCTGCCTCGGCTTCGCGCCAGAGATCAAACTTGGCGCCGGCTTCGTCAAACACGAAGACCGAGGGACGCCCCGCATCGGTTACCAATATGCGCCCTTGCGAATCGACCACACCACTCTGCGGTCGCACCAGCTGGGAGATCTGCCTGCCGCGCTTGCCGAGCCCAACCAGCCAACGCAGAAAAGTTCTGCCAGCACCCTCGCTGTCATCCTCAAGCACAAAGTTCTGCTCGCCCAGCAACTGCCCGGCGAATTCAAGACGTGGCACCGCGGGCACCGCCGGCCAGGTCAGGATGTCTGTTTGCGTACTGCCCTCCGGGTTGTACTGCATTACGCGCGGCGCCGCAGCACAGGCGCCCAGTAACAGCGCCGCAAACAGCAGAGCAATTCGAGCGCTCAAAACGCGCATACCGGATCGACGGCAAACACGAAGATCCCACTGGAGCGGGTAGCGACAAAAAGAAACGATTCGTCTGTCCACAAGTCAGCGACTTCTGTGCCCGCGAGCTCCGGCAACTCTATGCGACGACCGGGCAGACTCATATCCGCCGCACCCACGTAGAGGCTGCCATCGTATGCGTCCGCGACAAAAAGTCGTCTGCAGGAATCGACCGCAAATGCGGTAACCCGCTGCAGGTCGTCATCGCCATAGTTGCCCGTGGCATACCCTTCATGACTGATACCGGCGATGGCATCAACCCCGCTGTCGAGCAGAAAGATTTCACCAGTACCCGCGTCAATCGCTGTTGCCGACGACACGGCAGCAGGGTCGAAAAACTGTGGCTCGATTAACTGTTGCAGACCGCCGAGCACATCGAGTACCGCGATACGTCCGTCAAGAGCATCGAGCACCAGCAGCAAACGTTCGCTCTCGATCAGGGTCAGGTCGGCCGGGTTTCCGAGGATATGACCGAGCGCAAAGCGATCCAGCTCGCCAAGCATCGGGTCGAGGCGGAGGATCTGACGGTTGTAGGTATCGGCAACATAGACCGAGCCGTCGCTGCTTGCATAGAGGCCACCGGAGCTCGCGCCAGGGAGCGACGCCAGTGTCCGTGCTGACATAGCGGCCAGACTGACGTGCACAAGCACGGCGGAACCGCTGTCAATAAAGTAGAGGTCATCGCCCTGTGCGGCCACGGCCGAAATGAATCCCGACAGTGCTGAAGGGCGCCCGCTATCCGCATCCACCAACGTGGCCACGTCTATACGCTGGGCAAGCGAAAGACGGGTATTCCAGTAGTCGCTATCGGCGATCTGCCCGGAATACATGCTGTCGAGGTCAGCGCAGGCCGCGAGCAGCAGTGCGCAGGCCGCCGGCACAATGCGCCTGACCCACTTGCTCACTGGTCGACTTGCTGATCGCACACTCACCCTCGTCAATAGTATCCGGGGCCCGCCGTCTTGTGGCCGCCCTCAATGCCAGTCTCCAGACCCGGCATGCCGCTGTGGCAGAAGTCGCAATTCTCCACCGACCAGGCAATTTCACCGTTGTGGCAGGCGCCGCAAAACTGTCCCTGGCTGATCTTGTCCATAGTGATTCCGCTGCCACCTGCCCGGGTCTTGAACCCGATATCTACGTGGCAAACCGAGCACTGGAAGCGAACACGATGAAACCAGTGGGGGAAAATAACGGGCGCCATGCCCTCACCCTTTGCTCGCACATTGATCACGACATCCCCGTACTCAGCCCATGCCACCATAATCGGTAGCGCTACCAGTACCAGCAACGCCAGTCGCTTTGATTTCAAAAAACGTTTCATTCCTTCGGCACCACCGCACCACTGCTTGGCGCCGAAAGCCTGCTTTCCACGACGCTGTGACAACGATCGCACTCGGTGAGCGGAAATGAGACCGCACCGTGGCACACGCCACAGTATTCGCCTTCGAGAATCTTCGCCATGGTAATCGGGTTACCCTCACGAACGGACCGGAACAGCGATTCATGGCACATCTCGCAGGACATCCATTCGTTGTGTGCCTTGTGCGGAAACAGAACACTCGGGAAGTCCAGCGTATTGCTCATGACAATATCGGTATCGTGCTGCCGACCCTCGACGTCGCCGTGCAGGCTTGCGCGCGGCTCGATCTGGCCCTGCCGAATTGCTTCAACCCAGTTGACCTTGTTACCAGCCGTATCCGGCGCGAGCACCGACAACGCCTCTTCCGGATCCTGCAGGATTGCGACAGCCGGATTTGACGGATCGTGCAGCTCGTCTTCCTCCAGCACCTTCCAGTCTTCCGCTAACGATGCCGGTATCGCGGTGGCAATACCCAAAAGTAACAGCAGTTTCAGGACTGAGTAGCGCGTCACGTCTTAGCCCGGAATATAGATGCCGGCACTGCGAATCGCCATGACGAGTTCTTTGGTCGACTTTTCCAGCGTCTCGATTGCCGATTCAAATTCTTTGTTGCCCGCGAATAGGATCGCCTTTTCACGAAGTTCATCGGACTTTGCAACATGTACATTGACACCTTCGCGGATGCGTTCGTTCTTCATCTTGTCGTCGAGCAACACCTTGAGCAACATTCGATGCGTATCATTACGATCGAGTTCGTACTTATACTCGTCCTCGGGGGTATCGAATTTTAGTTCGCGTAACAGTGTCTCACCCTTCCGCGCACGCTCTACGGACAACTTGGCTGCAACGTAGGCGCGATCGACATGCACCCTGGCGGCGGCGGCCTTGCCTTCGGCGAGCAACGCATCCGCAGCCAGACGATCGGCGGCGATTTCCTCCAGCAAAGCAGCGTGCAGGTCCGACGAATGCTTTTCTTCCATGATGCGTTCGTGCGCATCTAACAATGCATCGAGGCTTTGTTGCCGATTGTCGAGATCGCGGCGTATCTTGTCGTCACTATCGGCCGAGGAGGTGGCCAGGGATGCCGCTTCATAAAGCAACGCGACCGCTCGATTGTATTGCTCCTCCCGAAGTTCCGCGTACTCGTGTTTCGATGCGGCTTCGAAAACCTTGATTGCTTCCGCACGCTTTGCAATGGCAGCTTCATTGCCGCTCAACTCAACCTTGCGCGCGGCGCTGGAGTCATATAACAGGGTGTGTACGAGTTTGTCCCGGTTCGCCAAATGATTGGCGTCACTGGTCTCGCTTGCCCATGCTGGCGCGGTTCCGGCGATGAACAAGGAGATGAAAATCAGAGCCTTTGCACTGGATGACGGTCGTGATTTGCTGCGCATTGATTTATTCCTGCTCATGGCTGGTCCACAGGTTTGGGTTTCGAGTGACAACGGCGGCATTCGGATACGGGAAATGCGACCTTGCCATGGCAAACGCCACATTTTTCGCCCATGAGTATGGACGCCATGCTGATCTGGTTCGCTCCCTTCATCGGGATGAAGATAGCCGGATGACAATTGGAGCAGTCGAGCCATTGAGTATGTTGTTTGTGAGGATAGACGACGTCAGGCATCGAGCCTTTGACCTCGCGGATGATATTCAGGTCGAACACGATTGCCTGCGCATCCGGGTCATGAATGTCGGAACGTGGCGTAACCAGTTCGTTCTCGATCGCCTTGCTCCAGTTAACGTAGTTGCCGGAACGCGACTTGGGCAGTCCGGCAAACGACTCCTGAGGTGGCTGCAGCATGAGGGTGCCATCGGCTGTTGGATCGTGAATGCCGTCTGACTCCGGCGGCGCATTGCGCTCGCTGGGCGGCTTCATAAGGCGGTTAAATGCGTTGGGATTATCCTGGGCGACGGCAGCGTGCACAAAAACAGCCAGAATGCTTGCAAGCAAGCCGATACTTGTAATGGCGCGAGTGCGCAGGGAGATCATTCTTCCGTCTCCTTTTCTGCCGCTTCGGCGGCGTCACGCTGCTGGCCGGCCAGTTGCGAAACGGTACTGTGATGCACCTGCGTCGGTGTGCCTGGCATGCCGGAGTGGCAGAGCTCGCAATTCTCGATGGACCAGGCCACATCACCGTCGTGACAGGCACCGCAGTACTGCCCGTCAATAATCTTCACCATATTGATGTCGTTGCCCCCAGCTTTGAACTCGAAGCCAAGATCACCATGGCACACCTTGCAGCGAAAGCGGATGCGGTGAAACCAGTGGGGGAATACAACCGGACGCATGCCGGCGTCCTCCGAGTATTCGTTCAGGACGACATCGGCGTACTCTGCCTGCGCCTGTTGTGGAGCAGAATTAAATGCCAGCATGGCGGCACCGGAGATGGCGACCAGCAGCAGGGCGGAAAGACGAAACTTCATGATGGGTTGAGCACTCTTCTGTTAGTTAAATTAGTTAGGTCATGCCAAAGTAGCGACGAACCTGGAGCAGAATACTCGCGCTCCACATGCTGTTGACTTCGCGCAAATCGGCGTCGGCCCGAAGTTGCAACAAACCGATTCGATACTCTAAGCGATTTCGCCACGAGGAATTCAGTCGTTCTGTTTCCAGTTCGAAATCCGGATCGAAGGGATCCTCGGTCTGAAAGTCTTCGCTGAGCCAGCGCAGGTCCGACGTAAACGCCAGGTTGTCCACACCGAAAAACTCGGTGTGACGATAGTTCATAGCGACACTGTAGGTGAGTGAGGTGCTATCCAGCGCCAGAGCTTCGCCCGCTGCCTGCGTGCGACGACCGTATTGGACAGATGCACTGGCATTCCAGGATTGATTGCGCGAGAGCTGCCCCTGCAGCGTGTACTGCATGTTGACGAGCTGGTGGTCACGCGGATCGTCAGCAAGAGAGCGCTGGTCGAGCAACGAGACCCTGAAGTAGCGGTTTATCTCGTTCGACCGCGCGCCCTTGGTCAGCGAAATGCTGTGTTGCAGCGTATTGCGCTCGCGGCCCGCCGTGTCCTGCACGGTACCCGCACGCTGCGAGATCTTGAAGTCCCAGCTCGATTCGCTGTCGCGTCCCAATGACCGCGTAAAGCTGTGCCCGAGGCTGATACCCATGTCCTGTACGTCGGCGACCTCGAGGTCGCCCGGGTTCGTGCGGTTACCGACAGACACCTGGCCGAAGTAGCGGTAGACACCGTCCCAAAACAGAACGCTGTCGGAATTGTAATTGACGCCAAGACGCTGCAGTGCCGAATCCGTGTCATCACCATGATTGTTGTCAGCTGCAATAAACCCCAGTCCGGCGGTAAACGTCAGGCGATCCGAATACTGGTAGTTGGCCGTGCTGCTGACGGAGGCTGTCTGCACCTGCGAATCACTCGCCAGCCCGCGGGCCTCACTGTCCTGTACGAGACCGCGCCCGGTAATCAGCAGTCGCCTGGACGGCCGCCACGTTGTGATGCTGCTGAACTGCCGGTAGGTACGTCCTGTTTGCAGCATCTCGCTGTCGAGCTCCTCGTTGGTATAAAAGGCCGTATTCCTGACATTGAAACGTGATCCCGCTCGAAAGGTATGCCGCAGCGTGTGCCGCAGGGACTCGGTCATCCGCTCCGGGATCTGGCTATCGACGACAAGGCTTAGCGAACTCAGGGAAAACACGTTCCGGCCGAATGCTTTGCGACCCATGAACTGCCAGCGCTCGTTGTCATTGCGCTCGGGCAGGCGAAAGCCGTCCTGGTACAGGACGTCAGTCGAGCCACTGCGCCATTCCATCGAGTAGGTTCCAAGCCGGCGTGACGAGAACTGCTGCAAAAAACCGTAACGAGTGGTCCGGCCAGACCGGTTGTTGGTATCGCTCTCGACGCTGCCGTCGAAATCATCATAATAGATTGTCAGCGGAAACCTGCTGCGTGCCAGGAAGTTGAGCCTCAGGCCACCATAGATATCGCCGCTTTTCTCGTCTCCAAGCCTGCCGTCCGCTTTGCGGTTTGCGAACGACACGTGCCCTGTCGTCGTCAGAATCCAGGGACGCCAGAAAAATGTCGATAGATTGGTCTTCAACAGCAGACCCTGCGAGCTACGCGCATCGACGTCTTTGCCGTTGAACTGGCTGTAGCGGTACTCGACGAATCCGTCCATGTCCACGGGACCCATCTGGGCCTGGGAATGCCCGACGTGCAGCCCGAGCAACAGCACAACGATCGACCGCCCGCAGGTCCGCGAGATCAATCTGAAAGTTGCTGTACTCGATACCCACACTTTCCCTTGGCCTCTCAGCTAGTTCGGCAATGTCTGCAGATACTCTTCATCAAGTTGAATATCAGTGTCGTCACGAAGTCGGGCCAACGTCGCGGCGAAGGCCTTTTCGCTGGCCTCACGCTGCCAAAGACCGGTCGCCCTCTCCCGCACGTTCTCGAAGTCATGGACCGTCGCGGCTTTCCTCTCATCAAGGCGCACGAGAACAACACCCTCCAGTACGGTCACCGGGTCATCAGCCATTTCGCCGGGCTCAAGCTCGTTCACTGCAGCCTGCACAGAATGGTTCAGCGAGCCGGCGTGCATAAAGCCCATATCGCCGCCGTTAGCCGCTGTCGGGTCGGCCGAATGCTGACGCGCAGCCTCGGCAAACGGTTTGCCGTCCCGAATGCTCGCGGCTATCGCGGCAGCATCTTCGCGTGCCGCGTCCCAGGCGCTTTCGTCCGACCAGGCCGGTACCGTCAGCAAGATGACCGATGCACGAATCTTTTCGGGCTCGGTGAACTTCTCGATGTTGTCCCGGTAATAGGCCTCAACCTCGCCATCGGCAGGCACCGGCGCCTCGCGCAGCATGGGTTCGATCTGCGCCAGCAGGCTCTCTTCTTCGAAGTAAGCACGCAGGCGTGCCAGCATTGCTTCGCCTTCGCTTTGCCAGCGTTCTTCCTGGCCGTACTGCTGCGCGTAGCTCGCCAGTTGAGCATCGATCTTTTCATGATCGGGTTGCAGACCGCGGCGGCGCGCTTCGATGACCTTAAGCTTGCGGTCGATCAGCTTATCTGCCGCCGTTTTGCGGAACTCTATGAATTGCTCACCCTCGGGCGGGCTGCCGTGATAGAAGGTCTGGCGAGCCTCCGCATAGGCGAACTGTTCATACTCCGCGTAAGAAACCGGATCGCCGTTGATCACCACCAGCGCACCTTCTGCTGCGAGCGAGAATGGCGAGAGCACTGCGCAAATAAAACCGCAGTACACGGCAAGAAAGGAATGAGAGCGCATCCTTAAAACTCCTGCTCGAATCCAGGATCGACGTCCTGGTTAAATACCGAAAAAGCCTGGGCAGCAAACGCTGCCCAGGCCCCTGTTCTAAAACGTATCCGATTGGCGGCCGTTACGGCACCGCCAATCGTTCAAGACCCGCTTACTTGAGGTGACAGGTCGTGCAAATCTGGCTGCTTACGTTGTCAATGCGCAGAAAGCTAACCGACTGGTTGGCGACGAACGTACTCGAGTTATGCGGATCGTGGCAGCTGCCGCACTCGACCATGGGTTCACCCGCGGCGATATTATCCGTGCGCGTGTAGAGAATCATGTCGGTCTTCTCACGCGTTCCGTTTGGCGTCGCTTCCGAATCCACCCACCACGCAGGATTGCTATTGATCGTGTCTTTCTCAGGTGCGTTGAAATCCTGGTTGCCAAGAGCCGCCGCGTTGGCCGTGCCATCGGCATCGGTGCCAAGCAGGCCACCACCACCGTACTGGATGCTGACCGGGTGATCGTCACGCAGATCCGTGCCAAGCATTGGTACTGGCGTTCCAGCCATTGGGCCAAAGTTGGCCGCATCAATTTGCGTACCACCAGGGAAGTTGGCCCCCATGCCGCGACCCGGCGTGTTCAGTACGGTGTCGACCGCCTGCGAACCGTCATGGCAGCTCAGGCAGGCCAGCGATACCGAGCCAACCGGTGCCTCGGTACCCGAGAGCGTCGAGGTATTCAGTGACGAGTAACGCTGGTAAGTTGCCGGATCCGGCAGTGTCTTGTTCCACAGGGGAACCGCTGCACTGGTCGCCGAACCATGAGGGGTGTGACAGAACACGCAGGTCTCGCTGGTGTTCGTCGTTTGCGGCTGGAGGTCATGCGGACTGCCGACCACACCCTGTGCACTCGCGACGGAATTCAGCAGCGACAACAACGCCGCAATACCGATTCCACCAATAATTCTTTTGAAGCTCATTGCCCGACACTCCCCTGATTCGGTAAAAGCTAGATGGTTATTGTTCAGTAGCGGGTAAGCTAACAGCGCCTCTTCCGGGCATCCAGTGACAAAGTCACGCTGGGTGGTAAATACCTAGGAGTTCTGCACTAAAGTACAGGTGCCATGCTCGACCGGAGGCCAGTATTGGTCAATTTGCGCGAAGACCCAGAAAGCCGTCGTTCTCAGCAAGCGCGGCCGGGCGGAATACATCAACCTTGCGGAAAAACTGATCGACCATGTAGACACGATCGTCCTCGTCCACGGCCAGCCCCGCCGGCAGCATGAACTTTCCCGGGGCCATCTCGGTCGCCCGGTCGCCGACGAAGAGCAGCAGCTGCCCGTCACGACTGAAAATCTGGAAATTACCGAAGGCAGCATCCGACACGTAGACGTTGCCGTCCGAATCCGTATCTATCCCCTTGGGCCGCGAGAAATTACCGCTGCGTCCGCCAATTCTGCCCATGGTCGACAGGAATGCACCCTCGCTCGAGAAGACCTGGACGCGAAAATTACCACCGTCAACGACATAGAGATTGCCGTCAGGGCCCATAGCGATATCGCGTGGCAGGTTGAGTTCGCCCTCACCAACCCCGCGCCTGCCAATATCGAACAGGACCTCGCCCGAAGCGGTATCCAGTACGCGAATGTGGTGGCGGTCGCTGCGAACCCCGCCGGTATCGACCGCGTAGATTCGCTCGCCCGCCGGGTCCACTTCGACGTGTGACAGGCGATCGAACAAATCTTTGCCACCAAAGGCATCAAGGAACTGGCCTTGCTGGTCGTACTTGACGATACGACTCATCGTCTGGTCGGCGACGTACAGATTGCAGTCCTCATCGGTTGCCAATCCCAGCGGCTTGCGCAGCTGGCCCGGCTCCTGGATGCCAATCTGGGTAAATTCGCCGGTCGGCACATTGAACAAATAGACCTGGCGGTTAACGGTGTCGCTCACATAGATGGTGCCCTGGCAGGCTTCGACGTCGAATGGCTTCGCAAAGGCCACGGTGGTGGCCGTCTCGCCCGTCAACGCACGCCGCCACTTGGTTTCGCTGTCAACCTTTACAACATCCGCGCTGCCGGCAATCGTGCGCTCGAAGTAAAACCTGGCCTGTTCCGGTGGTGGGGGATAGACCAGCATGGACGTATCGATCTTCTGCGCCGGCCCCTGCGGGGTAGCGCAGGCCACCAGCAGCAATGCGGCTGATACGCTGAGCAAGCTTTTCTTCAGCATTCCTGCGGTGTCCTGACGGTCGGGTGTGTGACTATTGCCTATGGCAAGAACCGCTGCAAGTCCCTATTATTCGTTCGCTTGCGATGCGACGGCCATAATATTGTTTCGGAATGATAAATGAATATGCGGTATCTGGAATGTCGGCTAATACCTAGAATCGTCAGCTCCAGTGTCATTACGGCACTGGCTATCGCCTTGCTGGGAACGGCACCGCTCGCGGCATCAGCCGCTGAAGACGATGTCGCTGAGCGCTACCGCCTGAATTGTTCCGTGTGTCATGGCGACCGCGGTGACGGGGACTCGCATGCGCAACAGGGTCTTATTCCGCCGCCCCGCGATTTCACGGACACCGCATTTGCGAGTTCTGTGACACGCGAGCGCGTGCTGGCCGCGATCACCAATGGCGTCCCGGGCACAGCAATGATTGCCTGGAAAACGGAACTGGACGATGCCGAGATCGCCGAATTGGCCGACTACATCCTCAGCAACTTCGTCGGCACAAAGCCACGGGCGTCAGCGGTTCGGGCTGCGCCACTGGCTGACGATGAATCACTGCGCATCTACCGGGAGTCCTGCAGCGTCTGTCACGGTGATGACGGCAAGGGCGCCGTCTGGGGACAGAACTCCCTGTCGACCGCGCCGCGCGATTTTACAACCGAACAGGCTCGCACCGAGCTGACCCGAGACCGGATGATCAAGTCCGTCACGCATGGGCGTCCCGGTACCCCAATGCCGGGATTTGGCTCGCAGCTGGACGAACAGCAGGTAGCCAACATGGTGGACTACATCCGGACGCGCTTCATGGCTACCGCGGCGCACACGGGCACGCAGGCGGTGGCGACTGACTATCACGAGCGCCAGTTCCCCGACGGGCTGGCCGGCAACTTCGAGCGCGGCCGCTCGCTGTACTTCCAGAATTGTCTTGTGTGTCACGGCTTCGATGGCGCCGGTGACGGGCCGCGCGCCTACTTCATCTTCCCGAAGCCGCGAAACTTCCTCGACCCCGCAACACGGGAGATTCTGAACCGCCCGCGCCTGTTTGATGGCGTGAAGAAAGGCGTCGTCGGACGCGAGATGCCCGCCTGGGGATTCGTACTGGAAGACCAGGATATTGCCGATGTTGCGGAATATGTCTTCCGCGAATTCATCACGGCAGAAACTGCCGGCCCCTAATCCAGATTCGAGATCCGGGCAACGCCACCAAAGCTGCCGACCCAGCGGGTGCCATCGGTGGCCGTACTCATCGCGAACACGCGGTTCGAGAACAAGCCGTCAGTCGTCGTGTAGCGTTTGAAGCCACCCTCGTCAAAGCGAGCCAGCCCATCGTTCGTGCCGATCCAGATCGCACCGTCGGGATCCTGATGCAACATGAACACGTGGTTACCTGGCAGGCCGTCGGCCTTCGTATACACCGTCCAGTCATTGCCGTCGTAATGTGAGAGACCTCCACCCCAGGTGCCCGCCCAGACGGTACCGTCGCGCCGGTCGGCAAGCAGCGCCACAATGTAGTTGGGGTTGTATGCGATGTCGACGCCCTGCAGGTTCATCTCCTCTTTCTGCCGTGCGTGGTGCTCGGAGTACTTCGCCGGATCGTTCTTGAATTCGATCTCGTCTTTCACCAACTCATACGGCGCACCGAGCCCGTCGGCATGACTCCAGTTAGTCCACTGGCCGTCCTTGAAGTGAGAGAGCCCGCCTTCGGTCGCCAGCCAGATGTCGCCGTCCTGTCCCGGTTGCAGTGCATAGACCCAGTCATTCGGCAAACCGCCGTTCGTATTGGCCACGGTAAACAAGTCCCAGCTGTCCCGGTCGTCAAGATCGCCGCCACGCACGCGGTTCACGCCCGACCAGGTCGCGATCCAGACGTCGCCGTTTTCGAGCCTGAGCATGTCGTAGATGAAGCCATCGCCGAGCCCATCGGGAATGTTGTAAGTTTTCCAGGTCTCGCCATCGCCGTTGAGTATGGATAATCCGCCACCGTAAGTACCAGCAACCAGGCGTCCCTCATAAAGGCTCAGGTGAAAAATGCCGTTGGCCAGCAAGCCCGTGCGATTGTCGAACAGCTTGTAGGAATCCTCGACCGTGTCGTAGCGAATTACGCCACCGGAGGTTGCAACCCACATGACATCGCCATCCGCCAGTATTGACTTCACATTCCGCTGGCCAACCCGGAAGTGGGTGAAGTGCGCGTCCGGGTCCGGCGCATCGACCACGCCCTCGGCATCCGGCCGGGTTGGCGCCGGGGAAACCGGGGGATGCTGCATGGGCGTTGACGCTGTCGGTACCGGCTGTGCCTCAGGCGCCTCGGCCTGCTGCCGGCCCAGGAGGTACGCACCGGCAACCGCGAATACAATGACGATAAAGATAACAACGTTTTTCATGCTGACTAACCCTTGGTTCATGCTTCCGGTGCCGGCACCGACAGGCGAGTAACACCGCCGCGGGTGCCAACCCAGACCTGGTTATCGGTGGTCACGGCGATGGCGTAGACGTCGCTACCCAACAGCCCGTCCTGTACGCCATAGTTCGTCCATACTTTGCCATCGAAACGACTCAGTCCGTTGTTCGTTCCAAACCAGTAAACACCATCTGCTCCCTGCGCGATCGAATAAACAACGTTCCCGGCGAGCCCATCTGCGGTCGTGAATGATGTCCATTCACCCTTTTCCAGACGACTGACACCGGCACCCCAGGTTCCCGCCCAGATAGCATCGTCGGTATCGGCAATTGTCGAGAACACATAGTTGGGGTTGTAGCTCGCATCGCCACCGACCATGATGCTGAGGTCGTGGCGATTGCGAGTCCCGAGCCCGGTATTGGCGCTCGCCGGCAATTCCTGGGCGTTCTCGCCGCCCAACCCGTCCTCGTGGGTCCAGTGTGTCCACGCCTCCCCGTCGAGCATCGAGATGCCGCCTTCAGTTCCAAACCACACACGATTTTGCGAATCGACCGCGAGGCCGTACACCCATTCGTTGATGAGTTCGTCCTTGACGGTAGTCATCTCCATCGTTTCGAGGTCGACACGATTAGCACCCGCCCAGGTGCCGATCCAGTAGATCTTGTCCCGTTGCTCGGCGAATGTGTAGATCCAGTAATCGGCCAGTCCGTGCATTGGGAAGAAGACACGCCAGTCGCCGTCCTTGTAACGCGACGCACCGCCGGCATTCGTACCGAACCACTTGTACCCCTCGCTATCCACGCCGATGCCGAAAACGTATTCGTTGGCAAGGCCATCTTCGCGCGTAAAGGTGTTCAACATCAGTTCGGTTTTGAGGTCGATTTCGAGCACCCCCACCGAAGTGCCAACCCACAGGCTTGCGGTCGCCGGATCGATTGCCAGCGAACGAACATAGGTATTCTCACCCACGTTGAACGAGGCATCGACACGGGGCACAGGCGTGGCGGGCTGCGCAGACTTACCGCAGGCTGAGAGTGCGGCCAGCATCACGCCAGCCACGAGCAGGATACTTCTGACATTCATTGCTTAGAGCGATCTCAGGTAGGTAATAACGTCACGGATTTCCTGGTCGCTGAGCAGGCCGCGAAAAGCCGGCATCAGCTCTTTACCCTCGCGGATGCTTCTCAGGAGATCCTGGTCCATCTGGAACAGTCGATCGCCGTTGGCGAAACTGGGAATAGTCATGTCGACCGATACGCCGTTGTCGCCATGACATATCGAGCAGTGCAGCTCATAGGTTTCGCGGCCACTTTGCATGTCACCCGCATGCGCCAGGCCCGTCGACAATAGTGCATAGAGCATTACGGCCGGGAGTTTCATCTGCGCCCCCATTACTCGTCACCCGCCGTCTGATGCGCATCGAGCCGACGCTGCATTTCGTCGGCCTTCGCAGCGTCAACCTGCAAGCCGAACAAACCCTTCCTGTAGGCATTGATCACCACGCGCTGCGCTTGTTCGTGACCATTGTCCGCAGCCAGCATGAAATACTCTGCAGCCAGTGACTCGTCTTGCTCCACGCCCTCACCTTTCGAGTACATCTCTCCAAGGCCATATTGTCCGTCGGCATGGTTTTGATCGGCCGAGGCCCGATACCATTTCACAGCGTCTTCATTCTGTTCGGACTGGTCGAGGATCCATGCAAGCCGAGCCTGCCCGTCGGCCGAGCCGGCCTCGGCGGCCGTCGTATAATGGTTGATTGCCGCGACGATATCACCGCGCTGGAAAGCAACGAAGCCGGCATCTATCTCGGCCTGGGGATCATCGCCCAGAGCCGTTACGGCGATCATCGGTGCACACGTCAGCAAGGCAAAACACAGTCTGATTTTCATTTTTTTCATAAACAAAACCCGGGTTCAGTCGGTTGCGCAGTTTGGTGGAGCCGGGGTTGCGACTCTATCACGGTTTACCGAGAGCGCCGCGCCGCCGCATAATACCCTTGTGAACAAGCATCTGGCGACCCTCAGCTCCAACACGGTACTGGCCGCTGTCCTGATCTTACTGACCTGCCCGGCCGCGGCCGCAGCCGCAGACTCGGGTATGGATTTCGTGGACGGACAGTCGGTGTACCGCTTCTATTGTTACCAATGCCATGGCTATGCGGGCAACGCGCAGACGCTGTCGAGTACTTACCTGGACCCTAAACCACGGGACTTTACCAGGGAGTCCCGTGAATCTCTTCCGGTCGGCCGCATGCTCGAGGCCGTCCGCGAAGGGCGCGCTGGAACGGCCATGATCAATTTTGACGCGGTACTGACACCCGCTGAAATCGAAGCCGTCGTCTGGTACATACGCGATGAGTTGCTGGGCAATCCCGACGCGGATGCAAAGTACCACTCGCCTGAAAATGGCTGGGTCAACCACGATCGCTACCGGGCGGCATTTCCCTTCGTCACGGGTGAACTGTCCTTGGGTACGCCACCGCAAGAACTCGACGCAACACAGCAAGCGGGTCGGGAACTGTATGTTTCGGCCTGCGTCAGCTGCCATGACCAGCCCAACTCGGCTGAGGGTGAAGCAATCTGGGAAACCCGGGCCGTGTCCTTTCCGAGGGACCATTACTCGCACCGGCAACCGCCGCTGGATGCGGTGAGCGGTGCGTCGCCCTATGCACGCCATGAGATCCCAACGGTTCCGGAGATCATGACGGACGAGGAAGCCCGCGGCATGCAGCTTTACCAGGATAACTGTGCGTTCTGCCACGCACCGGACGGCACGGGTCAGAACTGGATTGGAAGCTTCCTTGAGCCGAAGCCCCGTGACTTTACGTCACGGGACTTCGCGCTCGGCAAGGCACCGGATGCGTTCCGGGAGAGAGTGCGGCAAGGGATTCCAAACACCGCAATGCCCGCCTGGCGACACGTACTCAGCGATGAAGAGATTGACGCCATCATCGCCTACGTCCGGGTCGCGTTCAGGCCTTGATACCGCAGCTGTTGATTCCGAGGATCGAATACAGCGGGCAATTGCCGACCAGGCCGGTTACAAGTGGTACCACGCCAACCCAACCCCATGCGGTCTGGGGGCCGATGAAAACCAGGCTGAGTACGCCAAGGCCGAGAACTACGCGAACAATGCGATCAACCTTGCCTTCGTTCTTGAATGTCATGATGTTTCTCCTTTATCTGTGCTCAATGATGTGTGCCATTGACCTGGATTCTGGAGAACCTGACTGGCTTTATCAGTGACTCAGTCACGCAAGGTCGAACTAATGATTCTTTGCAGGCCTGCCGGGTCCAAAACCGCCACCCGGCCGCGCCCAAGCTCCACCCAGCGCTCGGCGGCAAATCGTTTCAAGTGGCGGCTGACGACCTCGCGGGCGGTCCCAAGCTCGACAGCAATGTCCTGGTGCGTGACTTTTTCTATCCGCTTCTCGTGCAGGTCCAGCAGCACCTTCGCCAGACGGGCATCGATCGATGTAAAAGCCAGCTCCTCGATGCGTGCAATAACGCTTTTTAGCCGAGTCGAAAATCCATCGAAGACGAACGTTCGGAACCGTTGCGACTGGTCGAGAGCCTCCTGAAACAGTGCCCTTGGAATCGCAGCGGCTACCAGGTCGGACTCGGCGATCGCTTCGGCCGGATAGTCTTCCTGGCTTAACAGGCAGGACGTGGTAAGGATGCAGGAACCACCGGGGGAGATTCGATAAAGCGTAACTTCCCGGCCGCCGGCGGACGTTAACTGGACCCTGACATTGCCTTCAAGCAGCAACAGAAATGCCTGGCACAGGTCGCCAGCATGAAACACGAACCCATCCTGATCGAGTTTCACTATGCGCATTTCTCTTAGCAGCTTTCCATGCAACGGCTCGCCGCTGTCGGAAAACCGTGCGACGATGCTGGCTAGAATATCTTGTTGTTTATCGATCGGGAGCAAACCTCAACGAACTGGAAGTAAGGCAAATACTGGCCAGTAAAATTCGTTTTTCACTGCAATATTCAATGTTCTTGCGGTTGAGAAAGAGAGTAAGCCATCATGGCCATTGTCAGGGCCGGATCGGCAGTGGAGTTTACCGCATCAGAGCAAGGAATATTCCCGACCCGATCGCTGGCGCAGGCCGATAAAGCCTGCGCGCGATGGTCCTCAATTAACACAAGGTATTAATGCGGAGACCTGTTCGATGGATCTAAAAACCTTTATTGCCGTGTTCGGCACAGTTTTCCTGGCAGAACTCGGTGACAAAACCCAACTGGCTACGGTGCTATTTGCCAGCCGACCATCCGTCAGCCTGGTCACCGTATTTGTCGGCGCATCCGCCGCACTGATCCTGTCGTCCGTTCTTGCTGTCGCTGGCGGGTCATTCATCACCAACTTTTTGAACCCCCGATACCTGTCCTATATTGCCGGTACCGGATTTGTGGCGATTGGGGTCTGGACGATCTGGCAGGCGACGTCGCAGTAAAAAGCTCGACATCTTCGATGTCCTGGAGTTAGTAACATTTTGTTTCCGCGGTAGCTATTTGCTGAAGCAGGGGTTAGCTTGCTGACCCCTGAAAATCGTCTTACACGGAGTTCCCAATGTCCATCGAGTTTCCGGCCTTACCCTACGCCACCAATGCGCTCGAGCCCCACGTTTCCGCGAGGACGCTCGAGCATCACCATGGCAAACATCACAAGGGATACGTTGACAAGCTGAACAACGCGATCGCAGGAACTGCGCATGAGGGCCAGTCGCTAGAAGCCATCATCACGGTTGCGCACGCAGCGTCTGACGCCGGGATTTTCAATAACGCCGCACAGTCCTGGAACCACACATTCCTTTGGAGCAGCATGTCACCCACGGGTGGTGGCGATCCGAGCGGGCCACTCGCCGATGCGATTATCGATCGATTTGGCAGTGTTCAGCGATTCAGGGATGACTTCAAAGCCGCAGCGCTGGCACAGTTCGGCAGCGGCTGGACCTGGCTTGTGCGCACGGATGCGGGGCTCGACATCGTCAGCACCGGCAACGCCGATACACCACTGGTACATGGCGTCACGCCCCTTCTCACACTCGATGTGTGGGAGCATGCGTACTACCTTGATTATCAAAACAAGCGCGACGCCTACGTCGATGTATTCCTGAGCAACCTGATCAACTGGGATTTTGCCGCAGAGAACTACGCCGCCGAGTAGGCGTCGCCGATAGCGCGTTAGATAAATGCAAAGCCCGAATGGCAACGCTTCCACGCACAGGAGCGTGGGCAGCCGATCGTCTCCGGCGCGGCAGCCTTCGCCGCTATGTGGCGGGCAATCCCGTTACTGCGGCCGCTGGGCGTGCTGGCAAAAAGCAGGCCGATCCTGTGGGTCCTCGAACGCCTGTATCTCGGCTTTCTGAGAATCAGGCCCCGGTTACAACGTCGCGTTCGCCGGATGGTCGAAACCTGACCGTTTGCAGATGATGGGCGAACGCACTGTTCGTTGGTCATCGAAGTGCGTCGAAAATTCTTGCTTGGGCAGCCTTTTAGCCTTCCCGCCCCATTGCTTCGGCCCCGCGCATAATCATCCGCAGCTGCACAATGGCGGCCTCGATGTGCCGACCACGGTCCTCTTCCGGCGTATGGAGCAGCGCGATCCCGGTCGTAAACAGGATGGCGACCATGGAATTGGCGGCGAGGTGCGGATGCCCCAGCGGCACGCCTCTTTTTTTGGCGTCCCAGACCAGGAACTCAGCCAGGTCCTTCGACATGGTGACGAACAACGCTTCGGCCGCTTCATGAAATACCGAGTGCCGGGACATGCTCTCCAGGAGAATCATTCGCGACATGCCCTGGTTGGCAAAAATGTAATCAAACAGTGTCTCAACCGAGGTGCGGATCAACGAGTGGCCGCCGGAGGCCTGTTCCCGAACATGATGCATCAAGCTTAGAAGGGTCTCGCCCTGTTCCTCGATCAGCGCGAGCCCCAGGCCGGTCATGTCATGAAAGTGACGGTAGAACGACGTCGGGGCGATGCCGGCAAGTTTCGCGACCTCCCTTAAGCTGAGCGTGTCGAAACTTCGGCCTGACGCGAGTTCGGCGGCCGTCGCATCCATGAGTTTCTGCCTCGTTTCTGCTTTCTGCTTCTTTCTTGAGACCTTCAACCAGTCGCCCCCTCATTGTGGGATCGGTGCGTGCCTGAACCTTTGTATGCATCCTAACAAAATAATGGTACAGTTGTGCGTACAAGTGTACGCTGAAATTATAGAGAGCCCCTATGACGACCTATAAAGCGCCTCTGCGCGATATGCAGTTTGTAATGCAGGACCTGCTGAACCTCGAGAAGCACTACCAGTCGTTGCCCGCCTGCGACGAGGTCAACCAGGAGTTGATCGACGCAATTCTGAGCGAGGCCAGCAAGTTCGCCGAGGAAGTTGTCGCCCCACTCAACGGCGTCGGTGACGAGGTCGGGTGCAAAATGTCAGAAGACGGCGAGGTCACGACCCCGCCCGGATTCAAGGAGGCGTACCAGCAATACGTCGATGGCGGCTGGCCGTCGCTGGACCAGCCCTCCCGCTATGGTGGGCAGGACCTGCCCATGTCGGTCGGATTAACCGTTCGCGAGATGAATGGAACGGCGAACTGGTCCTGGGCTATGTATCCCGGACTCTCCCATGGCGCGATGGAGACCATCGACAAGCACGGCTCCGAAGCACACAAAGCCATGTTCATGGAGCCCCTCGTCAGTGGTCGCTGGACCGGCACCATGTGCCTGACCGAGGCGCATTGCGGCACGGACCTTGGCCTTCTGAAAACCAAAGCCGAGCAAGCCTCGGACGGCACCTATCTCATTACCGGATCGAAGCTGTTTGTTTCGTCAGGCGAGCACGACCTCGCAGAGAACATCGTGCACATCGTGCTGGCGCGCATGCCCGACTCACCACCCGGTACGAAAGGAATTTCGTTGTTCATCGTGCCCAAATTCATTCCCAACGAGGACGGCACGCTCGGCGAGCGTAACAAGGTGACCTGCGGAGCCCTTGAGCACAAGATGGGCATTCACGGCAACTCGACGTGCCTGTTGAACTTCGATGGTGCAACCGGGTACCTGGTCGGCGAGGCCAACAAGGGCCTGAACTACATGTTCACGTTCATGAACTTCGCTCGAATCGGCACCGGTTTACAGGGGCTCGCGCATTCAGAACTCGCGTTCCAGAATTCGCTCGCCTACTCGCGGGACCGCCTGCAGATGCGTTCCCTGACGGGCCCCAAGAATCCCGATGGTCCCGCGGATCCGATCATCGTGCACCCCGACGTGCGTCGCATGTTGCTGACGCAGAAAGCATTCGCCGAGGGTGGCCGCGCGCTGCTCTATTATGCCAGCGCCCAGGGCGACATTTTGACCTTGTCCGACGACCCGAAAGCTCGCGAATTCGCCGACCATGTCCTCAATTTCCTGACGCCCATCATCAAGGCCTTCCTCACGGAGACCGGGTTTGAAAGCGCTAATCTTGGCCTGCAGTGTTTTGGCGGGCACGGCTATGTCAATGAGTGGGGCATGGAGCAGAATGTGCGGGACGCGAGGATCAGCATGCTCTATGAGGGCACCACGGGCATCCAGGCACTGGACCTCCTGGGCAGAAAGGTGCTGGGCTCACGCGGCAAGGCGCTGATCCCGGTAACGGGATTCATCCTGGACTTCTGTAAACGGTCCCGTAGCCGCAAGGAACTCAGGCCTTACCTGAAAACGCTGGTTCGGCTTACCAAGCAATGGAAAGCACTGACCCGCAAGATCGGCTTCGCCGCCATGCGCAACCGCGATGCCGTGGGCGCCGCCTCGGTGGACTACATCATGTTCTCCGGCTACGTGTTGCTGGGCGTTGCCTGGGCCGCCAGCGCGCGGGCCGCTTACTGGCGGCTTGAGCAAGGCACAACGGAAGAGGCGTTCTACCGCGCGAAGATCCGGACTGCGGAATTCTATTTCGCCAAGATACTGCCGCGCACCACGTCTCTGCTGGAAACGATATCGACAGGTCCGGACACCCTTATGGAGATGGACGAGAACCAGTTCATGTTCTAAGCGGACATGCTCAAACACTGAAGAGGACTGAAATGATTTACTCGGGAAAGGCGATAAGCGTTCGGGCAACCGACGATGGCATCGCGGAACTCTGTTTCGACCTGCAGGATGAATCAATCAACAAGTTCAATGCGCTGACGCTCAACGAACTGAAAGAGGCAACGGCAGCCATTGCCGCCGATGCATCGCTTAAAGGTGTGATCGTCACGAGTGCTAAACCTGTTTTCATCGTGGGCGCGGACATCATGGAGTTCGGCACGCAGTTCGGCGGCAGCGAGGACGAGGTAGCAGATAAGATTCTCAGTATTAACTTCGACATCTTCAATGCCTTCGAAGATTTGCCGATACCCACAGTGGCTGCCATTAACGGTATCGCCCTGGGTGGCGGGCTTGAGATGGGGCTTGTCTGCGACTACCGGGTCATGTCGACCGCAGCGCGGATCGGGCTACCGGAAACCAAGCTGGGCATCATTCCAGGCTATGGCGGCACCACGCGCCTGCCACGCCTGATTGGCGCCGACAATGCGATCGAATGGATTGCTTCGGGCAAGGAACAAAAGGCCGAGCAAGCACTGCGTTTCGGCGCTGTCGATGCAGTTGTCACGCCCGAGTTGCTGCACGAGTCAGCCGTATCTCTTCTGCAACAGTGCATCGACGGCAAGCTCGACTACAAGGCGAAGCGGCGGGAAAAACAGGAACCGCTGAAGCTGAACAAGATCGAGGCCACGATGGTGTTCGAGACCGCCAAGGCGTTTGTCGCAGGCCAGGCCGGACCCCACTATCCGGCGCCGGTCACGGCCATCAAGGTCATGCAAAAAGCGGCGGGCATGAGCAGGGATGACGCTCTGCGTGAAGAGGCCAGGGGCATCGCCAAAATGGCCGGCACGCTGGCAGCGAAAAACCTGATCGGCCTGTTTCTCGGTGACCAGGTGCTCGCGAAAAGCGGCAAGGCACTGGCGAAGAAAGCCGGGAAAGTGGAGCGAGCCGCGGTGCTCGGTGCGGGGATCATGGGTGGCGGAATCGCCTACCAGTCGGCGCTGAAAGGCACGCCAATCATCATGAAGGACATCGCTCAGGCCGGTATTGATCTTGGCCTCGCGGAGGCCAGCAAACTGCTGTCCAAACAGGTCGAGCGCGGGCGAATGTCTGTCGCTGAGATGGCGGGCGTCCTCAACAACATTCAGCCGTCCCTCAGCTACGACGGTTTCGACAACGTCGATGTCGTCGTCGAGGCGGTCGTGGAAAACCCGAAGGTCAAGCACGCGGTCCTGACGGAGACTGAAACGCACATTCGCGATGACGCGGTTCTTGCGTCCAACACGTCGACCATTTCGATCACCCACCTCGCCGAACCTTTGAAGCGCCCTGAAAACTTCTGCGGCATGCACTTCTTTAACCCGGTGCACCGAATGCCGCTCGTCGAAGTCATCCGCGGGAAAGAAACGGGTGAGGAAGCCATCGCCAGGACCGTGGCCTACGCATTGGCCATGGGCAAGAAACCCATCGTCGTCAACGACTGCCCGGGATTCCTTGTGAATCGGATCCTGTCGCCTTACCTCGGCGCTTTCATCGGACTGGTAAAACGCGGCATCGATTTCACGACGATCGACCGGGCGATGGAGCGCTTTGGCTGGCCAATGGGGCCCGCTTACCTGTGTGACGTCGTAGGTATCGACACCGGCGTGCACGCTGGCGCCGTGATGGCGGAAGGCTTTCCCGATCGCATGAAGTATGACTTCAAGACCTGCCAGGAAGTGATGTTTGAGAATGAGCGCTTTGGCCAGAAGAACGGCCGCGGTTACTACGCGTACGAGACCGACAAACGGGGACGCCCGAAAAAGATAATCGATGAAGACGTTGCTGCACTTCTCGCGCCGGTTATAGACGGCAACGAGACGCTCAGCGATGAGGCCATCGTCGACTCGATGATGATTCCCATGTGCCTGGAATCTGTACGCTGTCTCGAAGACGGTATCGCAGCATCCGCGACTGACGTCGACCTGGCCCTGATCTACGGCATCGGTTTTCCGCCATTCCGGGGCGGTGCGCTTCACTACATTGACGACGTTGGCATCAAAATGTTTGTGGCCAGGGCCGACGAGCTTGCGGCCGCAGCGGGAGCACTGAAAGCGATGTACCTACCTACCGAGAAACTGCGTGAAATGGCCGCCAGCGGAGACACCTTTTTCGGAACAGCAGCGAGCGGGAGAAAGTAAATGAGCCTGAGTCCGAGAGATGCAGTAATCGTAGATTTTGCCCGTACACCGATGGGGCGATCCAAAAACGGTTGTTTCCGCCACACTCGCGCGGACGACATGTCAGCAGCGTTAATTGACGGCCTGTTTGCGCGCAACCCCGAACTCGACCCCGCAGAGGTGGAAGATGTGCTTTGGGGCTGCGTCAACCAGACGCTCGAGCAAGGCGTCAACGTCGCCCGGATGTTGACGTTGCTGTCAGTCATACCCAACGAGGTGGCTGCCCAGACGATCAATCGTCTCTGCGGCTCGTCCATGTCGGCATTGCACACTGCTGCGCAGGCGATCATGACGGGGAATGGCGATATGTTTGTGGTCGGCGGCGTTGAACACCTGGGCCATATCGGCATGACCCATGGAATCGATATCAATCCCGCTTTGTCCAAGCATGCGGCCAAAGCCGCCGGCTCCATGGGCCTGACGGCAGAGTTGCTCGGGAAGATGCACGGCATCACGCGCGAGGCTCAGGATGAGTTCTCTGCCCGTTCACACCGGCTTGCCCACCAGGCAACCATAGAAGGAAGGTTCGCCGAGGAGATCATCCCGATTGAAGGCCATGACGCCAACGGTTTTAAAGTGTTGGTGGAGCAGGACGAGACCATTCGTCCGGATACGACAGTCGAGGGGCTTGCTCAACTTAAGCCTGTGTTTGATCCGAAGAACGGCACGGTCACAGCGGGCAGCTCTTCCCAGGTCACCGACGGCGCATCATGCATGATCGTTATGGCGGCTGAACGTGCGCAGGAATTGGGTGTGACGCCGCTGGCCCGGATTCGCGCAATGGCCGTCGCCGGGGTCGACCCCTCCATCATGGGCTATGGGCCGGTTCCCGCCACGCACAAGGCGCTGAAGCGTGCCGGGCTGAGCATGTCCGACATCGATCACGTCGAATTGAACGAGGCCTTTGCAGCACAGGCATTGCCCGTGTTGAAGGATCTGGGTCTGCTGGACGTCATGGATGAGAAGGTCAACCTGAATGGTGGTGCCATTGCGCTCGGGCATCCGTTCGGCTGCTCCGGCGCACGCATCACCGGTACCTTGCTGAATGTCATGCGACAAAACGAAGGCACCTTAGGCGTTGCCACAATGTGTATCGGACTGGGACAGGGCATTACTACGGTAATTGAGCGTCTTTAAGGGCGCCGCCAACAAGCCGCGCAGCGCAACCAGTAAGGACTTGCTAAAGTCTTGTCATGGTTCCGCCCAATTCCATGTTGGGGGTTGCACAATTATCAGCGGCTGGAGCAGGAAATCGGAATGCGCATCATACGTCTTGTTCTGCTCGGCATTTCCGCGCTGCTGGCGATAACGATTGTCCTGCTGGTAACGGTCGACCTGGGGCGTTTCAAGAACACTACCGAGACCTTCGTCAGCAATTTGCTTGAGCGCGAGTTTGCCATCGGCGGTGCACTTCACATCCATCTCGGACGCCAGATTCGGATCGTGGCAGAAGACGTCACGCTCGCTGACGCAGAGTGGAGTTCCGCAGACGCCTTCGTCAGCGTCGGTCGCTTCGAAGGTTCGATAAACGCCTGGTCACTGATTTCGCCACCCGTGATTGTTGAGTCGCTGGGCATTGACACAGTACGTATCAACCTGCATCGCAACGAATCGGGAGAAGACAACTGGGTACTTTCTGAAGTCGATGCGGTTGCGAATGACCAACCGCAGGAAAGGCCGACACTTCCGGTCGTATTTACCGACGCCCTGATCACCGACCTTGTTGTTACCTACGCATCACCGCTGCGGGCGCAGCCGGTCGACTTTGCAGCCACTGAAATTCGCATGCGTCGAACTGATACTGATCAACAGGATCTTTATCTGGTTGGGAAGATCAATCAGACCCCTCTGGAGTTGAACGCAAACGCCGGGACAATTTCGCAGCTGACGGACCTTCGCGAGGTCGATTTCGGCCTGTCGGGCCGTCTCGGTGAAATGAGTTTCGAAGTTGAGGCGAAAATTGACGATGTGCTTCTGCCACATCAGCCCACCGGCACAGTACAACTGCAGGGCCCGAATGCGGAGTACCTGACGGACGTATTGCGCATGCAGCAGGTCACCACCGGACCACTCGACCTGACCGCCACTATGGCTCCGGTCGGCGACAAGATGCAGCTTCTGATCACCGGCATGTTTGGCCAGTTTGCGTTGGACGTGAGCGGTCAGTTTGTCGACCTGCAGGATTTGACCGAAGTCGACGCACGTGTCGCCGCCAGTGGGCCGGACTCCAGTGCCGTCGCCCGACTATTTGGCAACGATAACGTGCCAGCAGAGCCCTTTGCGATCGTCGGTAACCTTAAACGCTCCGGGCAATCCCTGGAAGTCGACGGTATCAAGGTCAGTGTCGGTAAATCGCGGTTCGATATCAGTGGACGATTCGATGACTTTCCCGACCCGCACAGCGCCCGGGCTTCCATTGTCATTGAGGCACCGGACTTTGGGCAATTTAACCGCCTGCTCGGCCTCCCGGGACGATTGACGGGGCCGTTCAAACTTGACGCCGACCTGTCACCGCTGGCAGACGGGGGCGCCATTGTGAACCTGAACGCCGTTACCGAGGACATGCAGTTCGAAATGGTCGGTAACGTTTCCAGGCGCAGCGATTTTGTGGGCACGCGAGTGGAAGTAAAATCCACGGGGCGCAACTTTCAGATACTGGCAGCCGCAGCCGGAATCAACGCGGCCCCGGAGTACCCGTTCAAAATCGACCTGTTGATCGAGCGCGTGGCTGAGGGTGCTGCCATTGAAAATGGAGCACTGTCCATCGGCGACAACCGGTTTTCTTTTCAGGGAATGGTCGGCAACGAGCCCCTGAAGGCGAATTCCAATCTTCAGTTTGACTTGTCGGGCCCCAACCTTGCAGGAACGTTGTCAGCATTTGGCAGAGACGCTGACGAACTTCCCGAGGCGGAATATAAAGCAAGCGGCCGCATCGAACGCGGTGCGGATCATTTCATCGTGCACGAACTTAAGGGCACCATCGGTGAGAATCGCGAATACTCGTTCGAAATCGACGGTGAAATCAGCCCGACAACAGATTTCGTGGGTAGCAAACTCCGGGTCAGCACAAAGGGTCAGAGTCTTGGCGCACTGACGGACGCGGCCGGCGTCGCTGGGATACCGGATCTGCCATTTCAATTTGACGCAACCGTCGAAAGGCTGGCGCAGGGCATTTCCATCGAGGATGGCGATGCCCGTATTGGCAACGACCGCGTCAAATTGCACGGCCTCATTGCGGACCAGCCGCTGCATGGGGATACCAACATTGCATTCGAAGCGCATGCGCCGGATTTCAAAGCAAGCCTGAAGCGCTTCGACGCAGATTTCGCTGAGGTGCCGACAGGTACCTTCGACGCCACGGGTCAGATTCGTTACCAGGGTGAGTACTTCACCGTGGAGAAACTAAACGCGAGCCTGGCAGGCGCCAGGATTACGGTCGCTGGCCGGCTCGGTACTTTTCCGGAGATGGAGGGTACAAAGCTCACTTTGGAGGCCAATGGGGCGGAGTTGTCCCGGCTGTTGCCCGACGTGCAAAAATTCTCCGCCCTGAACAAACCGTTTGGGCTGTCCGCAAAAGTTGTCATTCGCAACCAGCAATTGTCATTGAATGATGTCGCCGCGTTCGTGGACGACACGCGGCTTACTGCCAACATCGATCTGCGCCTCGCACCAATGTTCGGCAACGGCAAATTCTCAGTTGACGCAGGTTCCCCGGACCTGTTTCACCTGTTCCCGCGCCTGGAAGATATCGCCGTTTCTGACAAAGCACCTCTACAACTTCAAACCGATGGCCAGTGGGCTGACAATGTCTGGACACTGGACAACTTTTCGCTGCGCCTTGGCAAGGGAACACTCATCGCAACCGGAGCGTTCGACGGACCTCCAGACTTTGGGCAAACTGACCTGCGTTTCACGCTGAACGTCGAAAGCCTTCGAAATCTCAGTGTCCTGGCCGGACAGGAATTGCCCGATGCGCCCGCGCGGCTGGACTTTCATCTGCTTGGACGCGACGGCATGATAACCGCCGAGGAATTCACGGGCTCATTCGGTGACAGCGACATTCGCGGTGAATTCATCCTGGCCGATGGTGATGTCCGAAAGATCAGGCTTGGTCTCAAGTCGAATCGACTGAACCTGGCGCCTTATCTACCAGCGTTGACCGAGAATACGCCGTCTCCCAATGGTGGCAGTATCGAGACAGGGCAATCCGATCGCGTCATCCCGGACACGGCTATTCCCATGGACCAGCTGGACAAGTACCGGGTATCCGCCAATATCGATATTGCCGAGCTTAATCTTCGTCAACACACTCTAAGAGACGTACTGCTGGTGGCTGAGGTAGAGGACGGCGCGCTGGCAGTTACAAACTTCACCGTCAGGTCTTCACGAGACGAGACACTCACAGGAGAATTGGAGCTTCGCCCAACTGACGCCGGAGCCGAGTTACTCCTGACAGTGCGGGGAAACTCGCTTTCTCTCGGCCTTCCGGCGACAACAGAAGAGGAGGCGCAGGCGTTACCCAAGTATGACGTGGATACGATACTGCACGGCTCAGGTAACACCTTGCGGAATCTTGCGGGGTCACTGGATGGCTATTTTCGCCTCGTCGCCGGCGAGGGCACCATGCGAACGCGAGGCTTGCACTTTTTTACCAACGATTTCTTGTCGCAGGTCCTTGTGACCGTCAATCCATTTGTCAAAGCCGACCCCTATTCACACTACCAATGTGCCGCAGTTCTGCTGCGACTCCAAGAAGGCCTCGTCACTGGCAAACCTGCTGCGGTCGTTCAGACAGACCGTTTGCGAATATTCGCCAACGCTGATGTCAATCTCAAAACGGAGAAACTACACGCAACGATCAATACTGTGCCAACCAAAGGCCTGGGTCTGAGTTTCAGCGATCTTATAAATCCGTATACGATGATCAGTGGTACGCTTGCGAAACCGAGTCTTTCGCTGGACCCGAGCGGCGCCATTCTCGAGGGCGGCGCCGCCGTGGCAACAGGTGGTGTGACTATTCTTGCCAAGCGCTTCAAGGACCGGTTTCTTTCAGCCAGCGATGCCTGCGGCAAGGCGGTTGCGGATGTGGATGCGGAATTTCAGGCTATTAAGGAGTACTACTACCCGGAGGCGGCCGCTGTTCAATAGCCCTTATAGCGCCGACTAATCGGCAACAGGAGCGCGCCGCTAGCGCACGAAGTTTGCGTCGAGAAATTGTCTGAACAACTCCGCCCATTTCTGAGCTGCCTGTTCCACACTACTCCAATCCGTTTGCGCGCTGTCGGTTGCAGCAAAAGTCGGTGTGGCGGCGCTATCGGCAGCGCGCGCCAGAATCGCGCCAGACTGGGAGTCCTTCATTTCCATCAGAAAGACGATCGAACCCGGAACGGCCAGGTCACGAACATCCCGACGCATGCCGGGCACCTGTTGTCCGGTCGAATTACGCAAGTCAATCAATGATGCCTGAACCGCCATCGTCGTCGGACCGGGCTTGCTGACAATTTCATAGCCCTGAAGCTCGGCAAGAAAAGCCTCGCGAAAGATGCTGCGAATTCGCCCCATGTCCTCAGCGGTGCTCGGCGAGTTCGGGGGAAAGAAGATGCCCATATCCTCAGCGAGGAGACTGCTGTAGCGACTAAAATCAGCGTCTGTCGAAACCTGCGCGGATTCGACGGCAGCATTCTTGCTAACGCGAAAACTCTGGGTTTCGACGGTGGTGCAGGCGGGTATCGTCGCCGCGGCAATGAGTATCGCTAAAAGTCGGCCGACAGCGGCCCTGGACAAGTATTGCATGGCAAAGAATCCGGCAAAAAAACATGGTAGATTCATCATTCTAACTCAGTAAGCGTTCCTATTAGCAACGCGACGCGAGCCACTTATTCGAGGCCCGGCTGATGACGCGATATTTAGGAGACCGCACAACCATGTCCAGGTTCATTCTCAATTCGCTTGCCATCATTTTGTCCGTCACGAGCGGTAACGTGCTGGCACAATCGCTCAATCCAATGACCCAGGAAGCTCAGCAACTGGCCGATGCGCGCGCGTTACTGCAGGCCGGCCGCGCCGAGATCATTCGCGAAGAAGTCCCGTTCACCGCTACCGAGGCTGGGGCTTTCTGGCCCGCCTATGAGAAGTATGTATCTGACCTGAACCTTGTTCGCGACCGGCAGGCCAAACTGATCAGTCAGTATCTCGAGGCCTACAATGATGGCGAAGTGTCGGACCAGTTTGCAGCGAAGCTGTTGGACGATTACCTGGCGATCAAATTCGATATTCTGACGATCCAGAAGAAGCATCTGCGAAAGTTTCGCCAGGTGTTGCCGCCGCACAAGGTCACGCTGTTTTATCAGCTTGAAAACCAGATGAACGCAGAGCTGGACCTGCAACTGGCTCGCGTAATTCCACTTATCGACCCGGAATGATGGTAGAAAATCTTAAGGAAAAGGAATGAACATTCGATTGATCGGGGCCTTGTTGGTCATCACGCTCGTCTCCTCGGTGCAAGCTGCCGATATAAGCTGGCCGCAGGAAATCGAAGCCGAGAGTGGTGCGACCGTCCTCGTCTACCAGCCGCAGGTAGAAGAATTTTCCGGCAACAGTCTCGCCGGCCGTGCCGCTGTTTCGGTCAAGGCACCATCTTCCGACAATGTGCCCGTGTTCGGCGCAATCTGGTTCGAAGCCAGGATTGATACGGATCGAGATGCACGAACTGCCGCGATTCGCGACATCGATATTCTGGACGTTCGTTTCGCCGACGCCAGCGACGCGCAAATGGAGAAGCTCGCCAAGCTAATCGAGGACGAGGTTGGACGCTCTAACTTCACGATTTCCGTTGACCAGCTGCTTGCCGACCTGGACGCTGACGCGGCCGGCTCGGGGGCGCCCGAGCTCAGGCACAGCCCACCAAAAATTATTCTCTCTACAGAGCCGGCATTGCTGGTCTCGATCGATGGCGATCCTGTCCTGCAGGAGATCGAAGGCTCGAAGTACGAGCGCGTCGTCAATTCACCGTTCCTGATCGTCAAGAGCGGCAAGGAGCATTACCTCTACATAGGCAGCAATGCCTGGTACCAGGCCAGGCAGATCGAAGGCCCATGGGCGCGCACGAAACGTGTTCCGGATGACATAGGGAAGCTTGTCGAACCGGCCGAAGACGACGATACCCTCGTGGACGATATTCGCATCGTCATCGCGACCGAGCCGACGGAGTTGATTGTGTCCGATGGTGAGCCGTCATGGGCACCGGTCGAAGGCATGGATTTGCTGTACATGGATAACACTGACAGCAATGCGTTTCTCGAGCTGACGACACAGAATTACTATGTTTTGCTTTCGGGGCGCTGGTATCGCGGTGAGGGCCTCGCCGGCGAACTTGAATGGTCACACGTCCCCAATGACGAGTTACCGGAGGCATTCGGCGACATTCCGGAGGACTCGGTCAACGCTCCGGTCCTGAGCCAGGTTGCCGGGACGGAACAGGCTCGGGACGCCGTGCTGGACAATACGATTCCACAGACTGCCGCGATCAAACGCGACGACACGTCGTTCAACGTCGAGTACGACGGCACGCCCGAGTTCGGCCCGATAGAAGATATTCGCGTCGACTATGCGCTGAACACAAGTTCGTCGGTATTTCGCCATGGCAATCTTTACTATGCTGCAGACGCTGGCGTCTGGTACGTCTCGAACGTGGCCACTGGCCCCTGGGCCGTCGCGACTGAGGTTCCAGACGCGATCTACGATATTCCAGCATCGAACCCGCATCACAATGTCACCTACGTGAAGGTGTACGACGTTACACCGCAGGTCGTCTACGTTGGCTATACGCCTGGTTACTACGGCAGTTATTACTACCGCGGCTCGGTCATCTATGGTTCCGGCTGGTACTACAATCCCTGGTACGGTCCGCGCTATTACCCGCGCTATCCGACCTGGGGCTTTCACGTCTCCTACAACCCCTGGTATGGCTGGGGAGTTGGCGTCTCGTGGACTAACGGCCCGTTCCGTTTCACCTTCTCGAGCCATGGGCACGGTGGATGGTGGGGCGTCGGCGGCTATCGTCCTTATGGACGCCCGGTCGTATACGGTGGCTACCGTAAGACCAATATCAATATTAATGTCGATAACAGTATCAACATAGGCGGCGGCCGTAACCGGCCGGCTGCCCGTCCGAACCTGTACAACCGCCCGGAAACCCGGGATCGCGTTGCCAGCCGCCCGGCCACGCCAGCCAATCGCCAGGCGAGGCCTGCGAATCGTGCCCAGAACAACGTGCTGACGGACCGTTCCGGGAATGTCTACCAGCGAGATGCCAACGGCAGCTGGCAGCAGCGTGATAACGGGCAGTGGACACGGCCACAGAACCTCGACAGGCCTTCGACGGCGCCCGCCACGCGGCCGACCCGACCTTCGACCCGACCGGCCACCCGACCGTCGACCCAACCCTCGACCCGACCGGCCACCCGACCGGCCACCCGACCGGCACCACAGCCATCGAATCGGCCGGCCGTCAGGCCACAGCTTGAACGGGACTATAGCGCCCGTCAGCATGGCGCGCAGCGCTCACAGAACTACTCGCAGCAGCAGAGCCGCGGTCAACCTGCCCGGCGGCGGCGCTGAGGCAAGCGCCGCTCGCTGGTTACTTGGGATACAGCAGGGTGAAGTTCAGGCGAAGGCCCCATCCTTCGGGGCCGCTCGCGGGCGATTCGACCCAGTAACGAACGCCACCGCCGATCTGGACCAGCTGGTCACCGAATCGCAGTAGCTGGCTGACGGAGACGTTTAGAGGAATTGACCAGCGCCGGGACTCCCAGTCGTAGGTGGATTCCAGGTTCATGCCATACGTCGTTTGTGACGGCGTAATGTAACTGACGAACGGCTGCAGGAAGGTGGCGCTGATGTCAGCACGCCCGCTTTCGCCGGCGAATGACTCGATGTGATTCGCAAGTCCGCCATAGGTCCAGGGACCCTGCTGTTTGAGCGCTACTGCCGTTGGCCCGATGCCCCACTTCTCGCTGCCAAGCACCTCGTCCGTTGCCGTCGGCAGGAGAAGTACCGGTCCGGCACCCCAGATCCAGCCGCTGGACGTGGGCGCCTTCGGCGAGAAAAACAGGCTTTGCACAGTATCGCTGAGCCCAAACTCGCTGACCCCGGAAAATGGCACATCGTTCTGATCGACGATCGGCAGGATCGTTCGCGATATCATGTTCCAGTCGTCGCTGATCGAAATGGGTATGACGGGCTGCACATTAAGCCGCAATACCGAACCGTTGTCGTCAATCCCGAAATTCGAGTCGTAGTTCAGCTGCATGGGAACGCTGATCAGCGCTGCAATGGGATTAGCCAGCTTCTTCGCGAGATCCGCTGCTTCATCAGCGAGGGCAGTGCCGGGAGTCGCCAATACGCTTGCCAATGCGCACAGGCAAAAAACTTGCTTCATCAAGAGACTTCTCCTACTTCAATAAAAAATGCTTCGAAACCGGGCGCTCACGGGTTGAGAGACGGCAACAATCGAGCCTTTCGGCCGGAAGCAGCATACAGGTAGCGCTTACGCGCCGCACTCAACTCACCACCAACGCGTCGTAGATCTGACGGCACCTCGGCATTGCCGTAAATACCAGCACTCAGGGCCGCAATTGTCGCAGAAAGCGTCTCGCTGCCGTACTCGGACGCGAAGCGACGTACATCCATTCCCGGCGCCAGTCGCTCAATCCAGTGCAGCAATGCGCGGTAAGCCAGTGCGCTATCGTTATTGTTCAAAGCCTGGCGAAGCTGCGCAAACGCATATCGCTCCGTCTGCCTGCGCCTTTCCAGTGCGTCCCGTCGACGCCGCAGCAGCGCCGGTATACCACGCCAGGTACCAATTACCAATGCGACTGCGCTACCCGCAAGCAGCGCAATCTGCCGCCAGCGATTGCCGGCCACTTTCTCAGTCGATACCGGGCTGACGAGAGGACCCTGAACAGACAGAACGGTTCCTTCTGCTACCACGGTCTCGACCGACTGCGAGTCCGTATTCCAAAAACTGAGTTCCAGGCCCGGGATCGTGACCTCACCGCCGGCGTCAAACACCAGCGTGATCTTCTCTTCGCGACGCGCGGTCTCTTCATCGTACACGTCGGGCGTATCGCGGTAGACCGACACGCCTTCGAATTCAAGCTCAGGAGCAAGCGGTGGCAGGAAGATGGCAGGCAGTCCGTCGAGTTCGGCCCGGTAACTGAGCACGATCGCATCGCCCGCTTCGAGATCATCCAACTCACCTTCGATGTCCACGCTGAGCTCAAGGCTGCGCCCCGCGATGTAAGGATCCAGTGACTCCGCGCCATCCGGAACAACGCCACGCAGCACAACCTCAGGCAACTCTATCTCGGTAGTGATCGGGTCGCTGCCTGGATTAGCGAAGGTCACAGACATCTTCTGCCCGGTCATCCGGTAGGTTGCGCCGAGTAACGGATAGACTTCGTAAGTTCGAACGATGCCGGACCATGACTCATTACCGATACGCTCGCGAATCGGGTAGGAGTTGTCCGCGGGCAGGCGCGTCATCGCGTTCGCAAGTTCGAATGTCGGGTAGACCGACGGCCGCGTGAACCACGTCGGCACAAGAACGGTGATGGTCAGTTCGGCAGACTCACCGACAATGACGGTCCCGGGTTTCACCTCGGCCCGCACGATCGGCTTTTCCTGGGCGAACGCTGCCGCGCCGCAGGCCATCACTAGCAGGGTAAATATAAGGACGCGCATCAGCGATCTTCCCCACGCGTCGCCTCGAGCAGAAAACGCGTTCGCAGGAAGTCGCTGGTTTCGGTGTCGACGCCCCGCATCCACTTCTCGGCAGATTCCATTTCGATGGTGCTTTGTTGTGTGATTTCGACTTCGAGACCACGGTCCTTCGTGTTGTCGAACACGTAGTCGTCCGCACCGAGCTCGCTCTCGTCACCCGTGTCTGACTGCTCACGCACGCGCTCAATGTATTCCAGTGTGTAGGTCGCGAGTTCGAGGTTCTCCTGCGCCTCGATCCAATCCGGCGCTTCGGCAACCGCCTGCTCATAGGCAACAATCGCCTTGCCATAGTCACGCGCTTTCATAAAAGCGTTGCCACGATTGTAGAAGCCTTCCGCCGTGGGCAAGCGGCCGAACGCATTTGCGGAGTCCTCGTACAAGCCCGAGTCATAGGCTGCAACGCCTTTCCACGCCGGGTTCTCGAA
>JAHEGH010000154.1 GCA_024639825.1 Gammaproteobacteria bacterium | reverse complement strand
GAACAAGGCCTGGTCGGGCCTGGATAGCAGGGACACCATCGAATGGGAACTCGAGGACTCGGAGCTCGACAAGCTCTTCCGGCTGAATCTCTCACGCACACCGGAACTCGTCGGCGTAGAGCATGAACGTCGCGAGCGCCAGGTGTTGCTGACCATTACCGACATTACGAAGTACCGTCGGCAGTATGAGTCGCTCGTCGAGCAGCAACAGGCACTCATCCGACTATTGATGGCGCAGCGACTCGAGGTCGGCGAACAGGCCTTTGATGCCACCGGCGATACGGGGAACCGCCTGATGGCGGGTTATGTCAAGACAGAGCGGTCTTTGAGCCGCCAACTCATCCAGGCGCAGGAGCAGGAGCGCAGTCGTATCGCGTCTGAACTACATGATGGCATCGCCCAGTCGATTGGCGTAGTGAAGTACCGCATTGAAGACGCGGTGGCGAGATTTGCACAGGAAAATCCCGATCTCGATCTGACCGTTCTGGAAGGGACGATTGCGGACATGAAGAGCCTCGTTGACGAGGTGCGGCGCATTTCGAGCAATCTCTCGCCGTCGATGCTGGAGGATTTTGGTATTCAGGTGGCATTGGAGTGGTTGTGCAAGGAATTTAAGGCGCAGAATCAGAATATCGACGTATCGTGTTCGGTAAGCATCGATGAGTCTGAAACGCCGGAACTTGTAAAGGTAGCTATTTACCGGGTCGCACAGGAGGCGCTGCAGAACATCGCCAAGCACTCGGCTGCGACGCGCGTGCGGACGCTCCTTGAATCTGCTGATGGGGGCGTGAAACTTGTTATTGCGGACAACGGATCGGGGTTCGATCCTGATGTTGGAGAACGTGGTTTTGACGGCAAGAGCGGTCTGGGACTTCGGAGCATGCGCGAACGCGTGGATGCGACCGGCGGCAAGTTCGAGCTAAAAGCAGCGCCGAAGAAAGGTGTTGAGGTGCGGGCATTCTGGGCGGCAGAAGACCTGGACCCTAATCAGTAACGAAGCCGTTCTTGAGCGCGTAGACTGTTACTTCCGACACATTGTGCAGGTCCAGCTTTCTCATCAGGTTTGTACGATGCTTTTCGATGGTCTTCGGGCTCAGCGAGAGGTACTCGGCGATTTGCTTGGTGCGCTTGCCCTCGGCGATAAGCTTGATGACCTCGCGTTCTCGACGTGTCAGCACTTCCCAGGAAGGCTTGGCCGTTGCGGAGTCACCGCCGGACAGATACCCCGCCACGACTTTGTCGACGATGCTTGGGCTCAGGTAGTTATTGCCGGTAGCAACATTGTTCAGGGCGTTGAATAGCTCGGTACGACTGTCGTCCTTGAGAACGTAGGCATCGGCACCCGCCTCCAGCGTCGCATGTATGTACTTCTCTTCCTTGTGGAATGTCAGGGCGACTATCTTGATCTCTGGATATTGGCGCTTGATATGAACGATCGCGTCCATGCCGCTGGTTCTCGGCATCGTCAGATCCATCAATACGATATCCGGCTGCAGTTCTGCGACAGATCGTATTGCGGTCATCCCATCCGCTGCGACGCCCACGACTTCAAAGCCGGGATCGGAGGCGAGCATCGCCTCCAGGCCATTCCGCATCAGGGCATGGTCGTCGACGATCAAAATCGTATGCGCGCTCTTGCCAGTCAAAGTCTGCTCATCTGCCAATATTCATCAAGGTTTGGAAAGGTTTAGGGGATTCTACAGCATCGGCGGCCGTTAGTTAGCGCCTGATGACACCCTTCCGGTGCTCAGGCAAAACCCTACCTCCATATAGGGTCCTTTCCGCCGCAAATACCCCAATATGCCGACTGACCATTTCTCTACGAAACCCCTAATTTGTCACGACTTGGAAATCACATTCGAGAAGTGTGGGGTAGAAGCATGAAAATTATAAAGAGTGGAGTGGTCGCAGCCGTGTCCCTGATGTTGATCGCATCGCTACCGGCGAGCGCGCAGGACAGCAGTATTAATGTGCAGTGTCCGGAGGCAACAGCGGAACACCCCAACATCAAGTGTATTCACCTGGTGGCCGGCGACGGCATGGCAACAATGGCCGACGACATGATCGACCCTGACTTCGGGGGGGCGGGAAAGAAACAATATATTTTCAGCTTCGCCGAGGTACCGCTGCCAGGCGTTGACGGTGCACCCACAGAAGCCAGTGGCGAATACCCGGCCTGGGTCATGCAGACGGGCATGCTGGCTGCCAATGCACCCGCACCAACAATCGCGGTCGACGAGGACGACGAACTGTTCCTCTCGCTGACCAACGTTGGTATGACGATGCGGCCCGATCTTTTCGACCCGCATACGGTTCACTGGCACGGATTTCCAGAGGCAGCCTCTGTCTTCGACGGTGTCCCTGATTCCTCAATTTCAATCAACATGGGTGCCACGCTGACGTACTACTACAACGTCAAGGACGCGGGTACTTACATGTACCACTGTCACGTTGAAGCTACCGAGCATATGCAGATGGGCATGCTGGGCAATCTCTTCGTTCGACCAAGGCAAAACAAGTTGACAAACGGGACAGTGCTGGGGACGCATACTCACCGTAACGGCGATACCTACGCATACAATGACGGCGATGGAACCACACTCTACGACGTTGAGGTTCCCATCCAGATGGGCTCCTTCGATCCTGATTTCCACGATGCCAGCCTGAACGTACAACCGCTGCCGTTTGCGGGTATGCGCGACCGCTACTTCCTGTTGAATGGACGGGGTTACCCGGACACGGCCAATGCGACGGTGCTAAGCACCACTGACCCGTTAGGCACGAGCCATGAGTCGCAGCCCGTTGACAGCCTGGTTGTAGCTAATGCCGGCGACCGCATCCTGCTGCGCATCTCCAATCTCAATATTACGGAGTTCTACACGCTGGGTAGCAACCTGCCCATGCAGGTTGTCGCACAAGACGCGCGACTATTGCGTGATGGCGTAGGCAACAACATGTACTACACGACGAATTCCCTGACGCTCGGCGGCGGTCAATCCGCGGACGTCATTATCGACACCACGGGTCTGGCATCACCTAGTACCTACTTTCTCTACACAACCAACCTAGACCGGCTGGCCAACGACGCCGAAAACTTCGGCGGCATGATGACCGAAATACGGATCAATTAGGAGACCGGCAATGACCAGATTCGAACTCAAAAAGCTTAGTGCCCGGGTTGCCCGGTTATTTTCGGTTACTGCCTTATTGGCGGTGATGCTGCTTCCAGCCACCTCGAGCGCTGCCATTGATGG
>JAHEGH010000079.1 GCA_024639825.1 Gammaproteobacteria bacterium | reverse complement strand
ACCACCAGCACTGGTTCGGGCAATTCGAACACATCGTGTCCGTCGAAGACGCGGACGTGGAAAGGGGAAAACCGGCTCCCGACGTGTTCCTCGCTGCGGCACGCAAGCTCGGCGCCGAACCGTCAGAATGCCTGGTATTCGAGGACTCCCCCGCCGGCGTAGCGGCCGCAATCGCGGCGGGCATGCCGGTCGTCGCGGTGCCCGAAGCGGAAACCGATGACGGTGATTTCGACGCGGCGAACCAGGTCCTCCAGAGCCTGGTTCAGTTTGAACCCGAGCCCTGGGGACTGCCTGCATTCTGAACGGTGTTCCATTGCACAAGCCGGCGGTTCCGTCCGACGCCTCATCTCAACCGGTTGCCGGGGCGCTCGCCGTCGCACGGCCGTCGAGAACCGATCCATGCTAACGGTATGTAATACTTGGCATTCGACTGTCGCCGGAATGCCGGACGCGCCTGAATCGTATAAAGCCTTTCGAGGGACGAGCCCCCAAATGTTATCGAGTCGAGAGTTCATCATCCCGGCGCTGCTCACGAGCATCGTGGGCGGTGTCCTCTTGCTGACGAACTACGGCCGGGATCTCGAGAATGAAATAGGTCTGTCCTGGCTTTTTAATGCACGTGGGGCCGTAGCGCCACCCGATTCGGTATTGGTCGTCAGTATCGACGAAGTCTCGGCTCACATGCTGAACCAGCCATCGCGTCTTCGGGACTGGGACAGAACGCTGCACGGCGAATTGGTACAGATCCTTACCGAGCGCGGAGCAGAAGCAATCATCTTCGATGTTTTTTTCTACGAGTCGCGCCCGGTGCTTGGCGACGAGGGTTTTGCGCAGGATATGCGTGAATCGGGTCGCGTCGTACTGGCTCAACAGATTGAACAAGTCCGGAACGAGCAGGCCGAGACGGTCATGACCGGCGATCTGTTGCGGTCACCGACGCGAGAATTGCGGGATGCGGCGTTCGGCCTGGCGCCGTTCCCCCTGCCCAAGGTCCGGAACCGGTTCGATCAATACTGGGCTTTCTACGACAGCGTAACGTATCCCGCGACACTGCCGATCGTCGCCTTACAGGTGCAACTGCTCAGTCAGCTTGGCTACGGTGAGTATCTTCGACTGCTTCGGGACCTGCAGCTGAACGTGGCCGACGAGCTTCCCGACCAGCTGGGGGACCCAGCCGATCTCCGTGACATGATGACCGTCTTGCGCGCGGAGCTGAAATCCGATCCGGCAGCCGTTAATGACATAAAGGATCGCTTCGCCAGCTATGAGGGACATGTATCGCTTCCGGACTCCGCCAGGCAAGTTTTCCCTGCCCTCCTTGACGCATATGCCGGTGCCGATCGATATTTCCTGAATTTCTACGGTCCGGCCGGCACGATTCCCACCGTGAGCTACAGTTCTTTCTGGGACAACGGCGAGCAGGCACCCGATGCAATGCTTCAGGATCTCCGCGGCAAAGTCATCATCATCGGGGGTACCGCACAGACGTCGATCTCTCAGGCGGACGGTTTCTACACTGTCTATTCAGCAGGCGGTGACGATGTCGCAGGCGTAGAAATTGCCGCGACAGCGTACGCGAATTTGCTGAATGAACGTTGGATCGTACCGGCAAGCGTGTTCGCGAATCTGCTGGTAGTGTTGTTGTTTGGCGTCGTTATCGCGTATCAGGCGGATCGACTGTCTGGAGTGTGGGTGATCCCGGCGACAGTCGCTACGGGCGCTGCTTACTTTGGGATCGCGACACTGCTTTTTGCCTCTGCAGCGATTTGGGTCAGCGTCGTCATCCCCGTCGCTATACAAGTGCCGTTAGTCCTGATCTCCGGCTACCTGCTGCGATTCCTGCGTGCGCGCAAGGATCGCGACCGCTTCAGCAAAACGCTCAGGCTTTATGTGCCGGAGCGCGTCGCCAGGGAATACGACCTCGGACATGAGCCGCAGGACGTGCCCGAGGTGGTTTACGGCATCTGCATGTCCACGGATGTGCAGGGATACACTACTCTCGCCGAGAGAATCCCCGAGGCCGAAGTCGCCGATCTCACGCGGCAGTACTTCACATTGTTGGGCGACTGTGTCGCACGCAATCACGGCGAAATGCTCGAGGTGCGCGGTGACGGAATGAATGCCGTTTGGGCAGCCGTGCAGCCGGCACCGATTCTCAATATGCGCGCGTGCATGGCAGCTTGCGAGATACAGCATGCGGTCAGGCAATTCAACGAGGCCCATCGAGGCGGTCAGATGCCGACGAGGATCGGGCTTCATGCGGGCAGGGTCGCGCTCGGTAATGTCGGAGGCGGTGGTCGACTGTCCTACAGTATCTTCGGCGATAGCATCAACACGGCTGCACGTATCCAGGAACTCAACAAGGATATCCGCACGTACGTGCTGGCTTCCGAGCCGGTCGTCCGTGACCTGGACGACTGGCTGGTGCGCCGGGTGTGCGATTTTCAGCCGAAGGGCAAGCACGAGATTATCCGAATCTACGAGATCGTGGGCCCTTCGACGGATACGGACGACAAGCAACACCAACTCTGCAAGAAATTTACAGAAGCTTTCGAGCACCTGGAGCAAGGCGACTATCCACGAGCCGCGGAACTTCTTGCCACCACGCTGACGATCGATGTGAACGACGGGCCGGCACTCTTCCACCTGTCGCGATGCCAGCAGTTTCAAATATCGCCACCGCCACCCGGGGAAGCCGTGCTTGTCCGCTCAGAAACCTGAGAAGATAGCGACAAAGAGTTTGTCGAGCCAATCTCAAGCAGCCTGCTTTACCGCCAATACAACATAATCTGCTAGACTCTACGGGTATTCGCCCGAGCGACAGAAACGTCCGGGGAGGCGAAAAGCCTTGCTAGAACAAAAAGAAATTCTACGGCTTTGCATTCTGACCATCCTGTTGATGGCCCACTCAATGTCTACTCGAGCGCAGGAGGCGTGCCAGCCGATCGCCGAGATCATCTCTGCGCAGGGCGAGATCCGGATAAACGGCGCGATTATCGATAACGCAACCGCAAGTCGCAATCGGTTACGCGTCTGCGCCGGCGACCTGATCAGCTCCGGAGAGCTTAGCCGCGCATCCCTCGCGATTCTGACGACCGATGCGATACTCAGAATCGATCAAAACACCGAGTTCCGGATAAACATCGAGCGTGACAAGGATCGCTCGCTCCTGGACCTCATCAAGGGTGCGATCAACTTCCTGAGCCCATCACCTGTCGATATCGGTGTGAGGACCGCCGCCGTGAATGCGGCTGTAGAAGGGACCGAATTTCATGTTCGGGTCGAGGGCGACCGAGCCGCTGTCACCGTGCTCGAAGGGCAGGTCAGGCTCACGGACAGCAGTGGCGGAAACGCGCTATCGCTCCAACGGGACCAGGCAGCCAGCGCCCGTGTCGGCCAACCGCCGACGATCGATCCTTCCGTCAATGAGACCAATGTCGGAAACGCTGTGCAGTGGGCTCATTTCTACCCACCTATTATTAATCTCGAGAAGGCAGCGCCGGGGCTGACCGAAAAAGACGCAGAGTTTCACGTGCGTCGAGCAGCCATGGCGCTGAGCAGGGGTGGTGTCGCGGAAGCGGAGGCGGCACTCAGAGCTGCAACGGCGATTGATCCGGATAATGAAGATGTCTGGGGCCTCGAACTGATAATCGAGCTGTCGCAGTTTGATCGAACCCCGGCAAAAACTGCGGCTCTCAGCCGGCTCCTCGAGGAGGGCGAAAGTCGTGAGCTGAATTCATCTGCTGCATTGGTTGCTCTGTCATATGTTCAACAGTGGCATTTTGACCTTGACGGCGCGCTAGCCAGTCTGATCAACGCGGACAAGGTCGATCCTGACAATCCGGTCGTAATAGCAAGACTTGCCGAATTATGGCTGGCCATGGGCGACGTCGACCGTGCTCTGTTCGAAGCGACGAGAGCAGACAATATCTCCTTCACCGCCCGCGCACGAACGGTTCTCGGCTATGTGTATCTCGCAAAGATTGACGTCGACGCCGCTGCAAAGGCGTTCGAAGAAGCAATCGGGAGAAGATCCGATGATCCATTACCGCATCTCGGCCTCGGCCTGGCCAAAATACGGCGTGGCGACCTCGAGAGTGGGACTGATGAGATCAGGGCTGCGTATGGATTGGATCAAGCCAACGCACTCATTCGAAGTTACCTCGGGAAAGCATTCTTTGAGCAAAAGAGAAACCCACTGGACGGCGACCTGTATGCAGAGGCCAAAGCATTGGATCCTAATGATCCTACGCCCTGGTTCTACAATGCGATTCGGCTGCAGACACTAAATCGTCCGGTCGAAGCACTGCAGGACGTTCAGGCTTCGATCGAAAAAAATGATAACCGAGCAGTCTACCGGTCGCGTCTCCTGCTCGACGAAGATCTAGCCGCACGAAGCGCCGCTCTCGCCCGAATCTTCAAGGATCTCGGTTTTGGACAAAAAGCTCTCGTCGAGGGCTGGACATCCGTCAATGCGGATCCGAGTGAGCACTCGGGTCATCGGTTTCTGTCTGATACCTATGCGAGCCTTCCACGACATGAAATTGCGCGAGTAAGTGAATTACTGCAATCGCAGCTCCTGCAGCCGATTAACCTGACGCCGATCCAGCCGCAGCTGGCAGAAACAAATCTCTTCATCTTGAGCGGCTCCGGGCCGTCGGATGTTGGATTTAATGAGTTCAATCCGCTGTTTACCGGCGACGGGGTCCGCCTGCAGTTCAATGCGATAGGCGGCCAGAACGGCACGCTTGGAAACGACCTGGTCGTATCCGGAATCAATGGACGACTATCATACAGCCTTGGCCAGTTCTATTACGAAACGGATGGCTTTCGCGAGAATAATGATCAGCAGCGTGCTATCTATAATGCGTTCGTTCAAGCCGCACTGACGCACAAGACCAGCATACAGGCCGAGATACGTTCGACGAGCACTGATACCGGCGATGTGAACCTCCGTTTCGATCCTGATCAATTTTCGCCTGATCGACGGATCGAAAACGACTTCGATACTGCTAGATTCGGATTGCTTCATACCTTTAGCCCTAACTCCAAATTCCTGGCGTCGGCGCAGTATGGCGAGGAAGACTACGTACTGTTGGAAGGGTTCGAGATCCCCGGAGTCGTCAGCGGCAATCTCGAACTTGGCACCAACTCGGACAGCTGGATCGTTGAGCTTCAGCATCACTATCACCGCGGACGAATGAAGCTGATCACTGGCGTCGGCACTTATTCCCGCGACAGCGAAACCGTCACGACTCAAACCATTGATTCTCCGTTCCCGCTAACTGACTCGACGGTTACGGATGAAGATGCGGACCAGGCAAATCTCTATGCTTATGCATTATTTGATCTGTCAGATAGCCTGATATTGTCGACCGGTATCAGCGCGGACTTCCTGGAGACAGACCTGTTTGAAAAGGACCAGGTCAACCCGAAGTTTGGCATCACGTGGTCGCCTGCGCCCGGGACAACCCTCCGTTTTGCGGCATTCCGTGCCCTTACGCGCGGACTGGTCGCAGGTCAGACAATTGAACCTACCCAGGTCGCTGGGTTCAACCAATTCTTCAACGATTTTGAAGGTGATGAAGGCTGGCGCTACGGACTCGCAATCGATCAGGACTTTACGAACAGCCTTTTTGGCGGACTCGAATACGCGCGTAGAGACCTGGAGAGCATACTCGTAAGCCTCTCAGATCCGCCGATCGTCTCACGATTCGATCGGGACGAAGAATTCGCTCGAGCCTACATTTATTGGACACCGTTCCACCATCTCGCATTGACTGCCGAGTATCAATACGAGCAAGTCGACCCAGAGTTTTCCGGCGAGGATGCGATCATTGAACTGACAACACAACGGCTTCCTCTCGGGGTCTCGGGCTTCTGGGACAATGGATGGTCAGCCGGACTTAAAGCTACCTATATCGATCAGGAAGGTACTTTCGAGGCCGGACTGATAAACGTTGACGGTCGGGACAGCTTCTGGGTCGTCGATGTCAGTATCAGCTACCGCTTGCCGAACCGATTGGGGATACTGTCAGTTGTTGCGCAAAATCTACTTGACGAAGAGTTCAGGTTTCAGGACACAGACCCCCGCTCGCCGAATATTCAAAGTGAACGTGCTTTGCAGGCAAGAATAACATTGAGCTTCTAGCTATAAGCCTACTGTTTGAATTTTGCCAGTCACCAATCACGACAACGCAAAAAGGAGAGAAAAATGGAACAACCGAGTCAGATAATCTACCTGAAAGTCGGGATCGATAGCGAGGGTAATACAGAGCTTCTTGCCGCCTCGGAACAGGAGTCGGAGGTGAGCCTAGAGGGCTTCGGTTCATTGTTCCCATGCAGGAATCACCCTGGATGCTACTGTATAAGGGTTGGTAATCGGGAAGTTCCGGTTTGGTGCCCCTCGACAGCGTTGACTCAGAAAGAAGCCGAGTGACCGGGTGAACTGATTGCGGGCGGTGGCGGGGTAGCCATTGCCCGCAGGTTCAATTATCAGGCTCTACTCGCCGACTTTGATTCTGGAGGGGTTGAACATAAAAATGTCTGATAAAGAAAAGTTGATTCTTACCTCGATCGGTATTTTTTGCCTGATCTTGATAATCATTTCTTTCACGGCCGATGGCATTCCAGGACCCGATCCCTGGTTAATCGAATGGACGTCCTGGATTGGCACAGTTGTGGGAATGGTCATTGCAGCGCGGGTCTTCTGGACGGGCGCAAACGGCCTGCGTAACCTGGTGGAAACAGGCCGTTGGTATAGCGAGAAGACTAGCAAGACGGAATAGAATCCACCGACTGCGGTAGCGCGGAGTCCCAACACATAAGGTTGCGTCGGCGCAAACTCGCAAGAGGCAAGTATCGCATCCGTTACCTATTCGTCCAGTAGCCCAGCCTTTTTGAGCCCTGCGGTCCGTGCCTCGATCGGGCCTCCAGGCCCGGACATCGCCGCAAGGCACTCAGCGAAGTGCTCCGGCGTCATGGCAGGATTGATACGCCGGGCCTCGGCCGCGGCGTCACGTGCTTTCTCGTGCTTGCCCTGGGCACCCAGGATGCTGGCAAGGTGCATCCACCCCCACGACACCTCCGGGTGCTTCTCGAGCGCGTGTCGGATGCTGTCCTCCGCCGCATCCAGGTCACCCTCGCAGAGGCTGGCGGCCGATTTGTGATACAGCCAGTAGCCGATGCCCGGGTGGTCCGGCGCGACTTCGACCAGGTGATCGATAATGCTGTGCAGGCGTTCGAGATCCTCGGGCGTACCGCGTGCGGCAAGCGGCCAACCAAAATAACCCCAGGCACCGAAGTCGTAGGGCGCCAGGTCAACGCAACGCTGCAGGGCGCGAAGCGACGCCTCCACGTCTCCGCAATTGGCCGACACCGTGCCGACCATCTTGAGCACGAATGGATCGTTTGGCGCGAGCCCATGCGCGCGCCCGACCAATTCGCAGGCTTCCCGTCGCTCGGCCTCGATATCGTCACTGAAGCCGTTGAGCACCCGCTCGCACAGCACTGAACCCGATACCGCCAGTGCCGCAGCATAATTCGGATCAGCCTCGAGACTTTTCTTGAGCAATTTGTACGCCTCGTCGAATGACCGCTTGCTGTAATCGAGGATGTAGTGCCGCGCACGCTGCACCATGCTCCAGGCGTCGAGGTTCTCGGTCGGCTTTCGGAAGGCATTCTCCAGTTCGTCACGTTGTCGCTCGATGCCGAACGTGGAGACGATCGCCTCGGAGATTTCGGCCTGGATCCGAAAGATATCGTCCAGCTCGCGCTCGTACTTCTCCGACCAGATCTGCGAGCCCGCCTCCGCATCGTCCAGTTCTGCGATGACTCGTATGCGGTTACCCCAATGCATCAGGCTCCCGGACAAGACGTAGCGCACGCTGAGCGCGGCAGCAATATCCTGGATGGAAGCATCGACATTGCGGAAGCGAAACGCGGAGCGCTGCGAGGCGACCCGTACGCGGTGCATCCGTCTCAGCGTGCTATGAATCTCGGTTGCGAGGCCCTCAGCCAGACCGTCATCGTCTTGATTCTGACTCAGGTTATTGAATGGCAACACGCAAACAGATGCAATCGAGCTGTCGATGGCAGGCGGCTCGGGAACTACCGATTTCGGCGGATCCGCCGAATCGCCTTCAGGAACGGCACCCGAGTTACCGTGCGTTACTTCTATACCTCGCGACGTGATGTTGAATACCCACGCCAGCACGACGGTGAACGCGAATCCGAGGATAATCAGCAGTGTAACGAGACGGTCGAACCAGTCGGGCAGCTCGAAAGTTTCTTCCAGGAACGCCGCGACCTCCATGAGCGGCCAGCCGAGTATGATGTAGGCGGCGGCGACGCCAATCACCTTGCGGCGCCGGAGCTCGAGAAAGAAATGGCGTAATGTTCCGACCAATGTGCTTCATCCCATGCGGGGAGAAATTCAGGATAACACGCTGAATGAGCTGGATTTTAGTCGGTTAGCAAACGCGCGCTCCGGCGGCCCACGCCACTCTCTGAGACCCGCATGAAACAGAACCGCCGATGCGGCAATCTGCGGTTTGCCGCTCTGCGAACCGAGCAGGCGCAGGGTCCCGGTGCCTAGTCTCTTACCCGGATGCGAGGATCGAGGCAGCTCCCGTCACTGAAGTGCACGTTGTAATCATAGGTTCCGCTATCGGGCGCAACGAGTGTGAATGACGATCCGGACCCGTTCGGCCAACCGCCGTCTTTACCTTCGATACTCGCGGACGTTCCGTCCGGACTCACGCTGACCGTAATCGTCTCTCCCGGATCGACACAGAGATTCGGCGGCGCGACCTTGTTGCCATTGTTGTTGATATTGATCCGATTGCCATCCTGGCAGGTCGGCATACTCATCATCGATTCGCATTCGTCCGGTTGCGCTGTAACCTGGGACGTACCGTAAAACGCAAGCAGGCCCAGCGGCGCTGCGAGCAGGATTGTTTTTTTCATTGATTCCCACCTTCTTGTTGTATTGACTTGATGCATCGCGGCCGGACGCCGTCGATCCCCGTTTGCCGACCAGTTTAGCGGATATTATCGACAATTATCGCGTGGAACCGCTCATCGGCCCGCATCTTGCCCAGGTGCGGCTCCGCCACGAGCAGTCCCGGAGGATAGCCCTTCTCCAGAGCCGCCGCCAGTGACGTCAGCGCCGTATCGTCGTCACCGGTCTGGCAGCGAATCAACGCATTGTAGTAATGGGTGTAGGGGTCGCCCGGATCGATGCGCAGGCTTTTATCGACCAGCCTCAGTGCCGCCTTGCTGTCGCCGAGCATGTGCTCTGCCCAGGCATGAATCGTCAGAGCGACACCGTCTGACGAATCGACGTCGAGCCGTTCGGCGCTGAACTCCAGCGCTCTCATGTAGGCATCCGTGGCCTCATCGGCCCGGCCGGCGAAATGCAGCGAGTCTGCAAGATTGAGCCAGACCTGGGCATCTTTCGGGGTCAGCTCCGCGGCTCGTCGATGGTTTTCCACCGACTCGTCGAAATCGCCCAGGTAGTAGTGGATGACGCCGAGACTGGAGTAACTCTGGGCAGTTGGCCGCAGGGCCAACGTTTCCTCCAGCACCTGGCGGGCCTCCGCGAATTCGCCCGCCATCGTCAGCGCTGCGCCGAGGTTACCCCTCGCCGTGAAGTTGTCCGGATCGATCGAGACGACCAGGCGATACTGTTCTGACGCATCATGATAACGCCCCATTGCGAACAGGAAACCACCGTAACTGTTGACGGCGCGCCAGTTGCCGGGTTGCCGCTCGATTGCCGTGACCAACAGCTCTTCTGCCTCGGAAAACCGTTGCGTGCGGCGATAAATATCCCCGAGGCCCGCCATCGCCTGCACATCCATTGCGTTGATTGCCAGCGCGTTCTCGAACGCCTGCTCGGCTTCGGCGATGCGCCCGGTGTTCGCGTACAGTTCCCCGAGCGCCGAGTACACCATGTGCAGGCGCGAATCCGATCGCAGGGCCGCCGAGCAGGCGACCTCCGCCTGTCGAATGTCGTCGGAGCCGCCCGTTTCCTCGTACAGTTCGACATAGGCGCTGCAGAGCCCCGCATGTGCCGCCGCGTAATCCGGGTCGAAGGTCAGCGCCTCGCGATAGAGTTCGATCGCCGCCGCAAGGGATTCGACGGTACGGGGTTGCTCGAAGATCTCCTTGCCGCGCCGATAGAGAATAAAGGCGTCGAGGTTCGCATCTTCGTGCATCGAGTCGAGTATCGACTGCGTCTCCTGCGGCAGGGCGATACGCAGGTTGGCAACCGCCACGTTGGTGATATCGCGCAGAACGCGGTTGAAATCCTCTATCTTTGCCTCGAGGTTTCGGGACGTCACCTGGAAACCCGTCTCCGAATCCACGAGCTTGACGTTGACGCTCAGGGAATCTTCGAACAGGCGCACGCTTCCCTCGACATAGTAGGCAACCCGGAGTCTGCGTCGAATGTCTTTGGACGCCGAATTCGTACCGAGCGACCAGGCGTCGCCCCGAGAGGAGACGGCGATTCCGGGCACGAGCGCCAGCCGATTGATCAGCTCCTCGGCAAATCCGCTCGCGAAGATTTCCGTCTGTTCGCTGCCGTCGACATTCAGAAACTTCAGCACGGCGATTGAATTGGGATCGACCTCGACAGGTCCCTGCTCGGAAACAGGCACGGCGGGCAACGTTTCCGGCTGTGGCAACCCGATGAACCTGTCGTAGGCAATCACGGCGACGGATGCGACCGCCAGGGACCCCACGATGGACAGGTAAGTTCGGGTGAGACGCTTGCGGGGACGCCACATCTCGGCGCCCGTATCCAGGACCGCCTTGCCATC
>JAHEGH010000153.1 GCA_024639825.1 Gammaproteobacteria bacterium | reverse complement strand
CGTAGGCAATCACGGCGACGGATGCGACCGCCAGGGACCCCACGATGGACAGGTAAGTTCGGGTGAGACGCTTGCGGGGACGCCACATCTCGGCGCCCGTATCCAGGACCGCCTTGCCATCGCGGTACTCGAGGTACCAGGACAACAACAGCACGACCGGAAACCCCGCAATGACCAGGTAGGTCACAAACCGGCCTGTCCAGTCCGGCAACAACAGATGTTCGAACACGACGTCGGCGACCTGGATTAACAGCCAGCCCAGGACGAGATAAGCAAATGCTGCTTCCAGCACGCCGCGCTGCTTGATGTTCTGGATAAAGCCCAGATCGTCCAATGCCGGGCTGTTTCCCGTGCCGAGTGCGACGCTCGGCTCGTCGGTACCCGGGAAACTTGGTTCGAGAATCAAGCGGTAGCCGCGCCGCGGCAGCGTCTGAATGACATTCGGATTGTCCGCTGTATCGTGCAGCGCCTCGCGAACCTCGGTAATCGCATCGCTCAGCCTGTCGCTATCGTCATTGCCGGCCCCCCACACCTTCTCGAGCAACGTTTCCCGGGTAACCAGCGAACCCGGCGAGTCGGCAAGCCTGAGCAGCACTTCCATTGCATTGGGCGCAAGGCGTTCGGAGAAGTCCGGTCCCGTCACGCTGCCCTTCAGCGGCTCGACGAAGAGGTCCCCAAGAAAGAATCCATGCAGGAGTTTTGCTTTCACATTCCGGGTGGCAAGTCATTTTTGATAAGCAAATCATAGCACTTGGGGCAGCAGGCCTATATCGCTTTATGGCGACGTCGCGATTTCCACGGCCACACCCCCGGTCCGGTTCGTCGCCGACCTGGCGGCAGTTCCTGCAACCATGCACGGCTGGTCCACATGCCTTCGAGCATGCCGCGGGGTCGGATAACGGTCAGCTATCGGGTCAGGCTCGATCACGAGGATCATGACTGGAGCAGTGTTGTCGATGGCGCTGCTTACTGGCGACAATGGTGCGTCTTCTATACGGCACGCTCGTTATTCATTTTGAACGGTGAAGAAAGCGAGAACATCACGGTCAAGCTTCGCCTCCCCGATCAATGGCGGGTGACGGCCCCGTGGCAAAAACAGGACGGCTATACGACCCTCTTCATTGTTCCCGGTCATGACGCGCGGATTTTCAGAATTGAGAATCGACGTTCCTCAGGAAGCCGTCAGGAGCTTTTTCTATATAATACGCCGATGCCCGCATTCTTCGAAGAACTCAAACGGCGCAAGTACCCCCGATTGCAGCAAATAGTCGACCTGTTTCCACAATGAGTCGCGTCTGCGTAACGGGAGCAGCTGGTTTCATTGCGAGCCACGTCATTGTCGACCTGCTCGACGACGGTCATGTCGTCCACGCGACCGTACGCGACCTCGGTGACGACGCCAAGCGTGCGCATCTCGATGTGCTCAAGGAGCGGTATTCCGGGAAGTTACAGTGTTTCGAAGCAGACCTGCTCGAACCAGGGAGCCTCGATGCCGCGCTCGCGGGTTGCGATGCGTTGATCCACACGGCCGCAGCCGTAATCCTGGCTGCTCCCGACCCGCAAAAGCAGATCATCGATGTGGCCGTCAAAGGCACGCAGAACGTGCTCGATTCCGTTGCCAGGGTGCCAAGTGTCAAACGCATTGTCATGACCTCCTCGATTGCCGCCGTAATGAGTTACGACCAACAGGACAAGACTTATACCGAAGACGACTGGTGCACGAGCGACGACATAGGGCTGGATCCCTACGGCATGGGCAAGACGCAGTCGGAGCGCTTGTTGTGGCAGTTCGTGGATGAGCACGCCGATCGTGTGCAGGCGGTAGCCATAAATCCGTCTGTGGTGATCGGCCCGCCGCTCGCGAAACATCACATCCGCTCCAGCCTTTCGTTCATTCGCGACCTGGTTGGCTGGACCTATCCCGCTTGCGTACCGATGCGGCTTCACCTGGTCGACGTAGGCGACGTTTCACAAGGACATGTGCGTGCTCTGACATCGAACAAAGCGGTGGGCCAGCGCATTATTTTCTCGGATCGGCAAATGTCGATGCTCGAGATCTCGAAGGTCCTGTCGCGTAAGTACAAGACGCCGATGCGGGTGTTGCCGAAGTTTATCCTGTACATCGCTGCGTACGTGGATAAACGCTTTTCGTTACGGCTGGCACGAGCTTCTGTCAACCTGAACTACGAATTCAGGAGCAACCGTCCCATGGAACTACTCGGGATCAATCTCAGGAATACGGAGGAGAGCATCCTCGAAGCAGCGGAGACGATGGTCGAGAAAGGTTGGGTCAAGCCGCGATCGTGATCCTGACCGGTCGGGACGACACCCGGCAACTATGGACGGATAACTGATGCGGATATCATGAAGCTCTCATATCGTACGCGGCGACGATGATGTGATCGGTCGTGCAGCCGATGACTATCCTCCCAGCGTTTACCGCCCCGTCGGCGGCAGCGTCTCGTCCCAGTCCAGTGCGTTGTATTTTTTCAGGATTTTTAGCGTTTCCTCGAGCGGAATCGCCTCGAGGCTACCGCGACTGCTTTCCACCGTGGTCGCCTTCAGGATTGCGTTGTAGATGGCCTCCTCGGTCGCCTCGGCGGTGGCCGCGAACAGCGGCGACATCGATTCATTGACCAGCTCCGGTGTCGTAACGGGGCGGCGGCTGCTCCGCGGCCGGCGCACCGCCTGGCTGGTTGAGAAAGCGATCACGTAGTCGCCCGAGCCGTTGTGGGCGAATGACCCGGTGCGCGCGAGCCCCATTATTGCGCGCATCCCGAGTCGGTCCAGGCTCCTCGCGTTCAACGGTGCATCGGTGGCCACAACGATCATGATCGAACCGTCCTCGCGGTCGTCCGTCCGCGTGGTTGCTTCGAGCTCGCCACGGTAGGCGTAGTCGCCCAGTTCACGACCCACAGGCGCGCCGTTCATCGACAGCGTGCCGCCGAAGTTGGTCTGCACCAGCACGCCCACGGTGTAGCCGCCGAGCTCCGACGGGAGCACGCGGGAACTCGTGCCGATGCCGCCCTTCCAGCCGAAAGCCTGCGTGCCCGTACCGGCGCCGACGCTGCCTTCCGCCACCGGGCCGGTAGCGGCGTTCTCGAGCGCCGTGTAGACCTCCGTTTTGCCGACCGGGTCCAGCCACATGTTGTTCACACGCGAATCGTTGGTCTCGCCGACGACGGGATTCAGGGTGTGCTCGCCCATACCCGGCTGCTCGTACATCCAGTCTTTGAGCGCATTGGCCGCACTCCAGACACATAGCGTGCAGGTCAGCAGTATCGGTGTCTCGATCT
>JAHEGH010000078.1 GCA_024639825.1 Gammaproteobacteria bacterium | reverse complement strand
ATGCTGGAGATGATCAATAACAATTCAGTCAATATTGTAAATTGACTGCCTGAGCGGCAGGCCGCTTCTGGCCGAGAGCCGCCGGTCGCACGATTTCAGCTAGAATGACTGCTACTGACCCGAAGCGGACATTAGCATTTTGGTGAGGAGCGAAGGATGGCTACGGCAAAAGACAAGAAAATCAATTCTCAACGACGCGCAGTTGTTGCTGGTTTTGTGGCTGCATCCACTCAGCTTCTTTCACCAGTATCGGCATTGGCGGATACAAAGCGACCAACATCAACGGGTAGTCACAGGATGGATATAGACCGCTTTGTCGCAGACTGCATCGCCGCAAACGAAGAGGCGGACGCTCAAGCCGCCGTGAACGAAATACTCGCCAGAGCGGTCTCTACACCCGACGCTGTTATCGCGGCACTAGGCGAGCCGAATCTGGCAGGTCTGAACGTACTGCTAAGTTCCCCAACGCTAACCATATTTGCCGCCTCGTGGACCCCTCAGATGAACCTCATGCCACATGATCACCTGATGTGGGCAAATATCGGAATCTACACAGGCCGCGAGGACAATATTTTCTGGAAAAGGACGCCCGACGGAATTAGGGCATTCAGCGCAGATGCTTTGTTTGTAAAAGACACCGCAATGCTACCCGAAGACGCCCTGCATTCGGTTACCAATCCATTGCAGCGCTTTACGGGCGGACTTCACATCTACGGCGGTGATTTTTTCGATACGACACGAAGTCAGTGGAATCCAGAGACTCTTGAAGAAGAGCCTTCCGATGGCGCCAAGATTCGTGAGATGTTCCGGCGCGAAAACGAAAGACTGGGGCTAGGAATCGACTCGTAGTTCACGTAGTAGTGACAGGCCGCTCTAGGCCGAAACCTGCGGCACGGACCGACCGCCGTGTGGCAGGTGCAGCAACAAGAGTTTTTGATGAGTGAGATGTTTTTCAAATTAGCTGTGGCCTATCTGGCGGCAGCGTTTGCTACGGGTTCGATTTCGATAGCTGACGACTCCGAAGAACAGTCTATTCGTGAGACTTATGACGCTTGGGTTGAGGCAACCAACGAAAAAGACATAGAAAAATGGTCCGTCTTTCTCGCGGAGAATCCCTACTTTTCCCCTGCCGATTCACCCCCTCTTACTAACACCGACGAGGTTATTGCCTATTACAAACGGTCATTTTCCGATCCATTGTTTTCGCTCGATTGTGAGCAAGAGCATGTAGAGGTATCCAAATCAGGCGAAATGGCTTGGGCCCACGGCAAATGTAATGCAACCTTCACCGGCCCCGACGGGAAAAAGGCCAGCGGTAGCAGTCGTTGGTTCAAGGTGTGGATAAGACAGTCGGATGGTTCATGGCGTGGCCGCGTCAATACTTGGAAGAACGTCGAATCGCCATGATGTGAATGTCCGCTTCTGGCCGGAAGGCGACGGTCACCAGGATGATGAACGAGCGACTGCTTCACCCCGCATACCAGCCGCTCGGATGAACTGAGGTAAACTGTCGGCTACTGACCCAAAGCGGACATCCATATTGCTCTATAGAAGCTGTCCATTCCTACGCTTTCGACATGAAGTAGTCGACACGCGGATTTGCAGTCTGCTGCTCTACCAACTGCGCTACCTGGCAATCGGGTTTCGACGATGACCTTTTCCTGCAAGCGATAGAACAGGTCAGGCGGCGACGACAGTACCAGCCCAAAACTGCTATCTTCTCAGGGTCGCAGGAACCAGGCAGTCTGCATGAGTCGGTTATTCAAGGAGCTCAAGCGCCGAAACGTGGTTAAGGTGGGCATTGCCTACCTGGTCGCCGCATGGCTGCTGCTGCAAATCACCGACGTGCTCGTGCCCGTGCTGACGCTGCCCGCATGGACGGCGCGGTTCATCTTTCTCCTGCTCCTCGTGGGATTCGTGCCGGCCCTGATTCTTGCGTGGGCCTACGAGCTGACACCCTCCGGACTCCGGCGCGAGAGCGACGTCGACCAGCCTGCATCGTCGGGCAACTTCGCGGGACGCAGGCTCAATTCCGCGATCATCGCACTGCTGTCGCTGGCGATCGTGTACGTCGCGCTGGATAACTATGTTTTCGTTGACTCGCCCGCGCCTGCCGCGCTCGAGAAATCCATCGCCGTCCTGCCCTTTCGCAACCGCAGCGCAAACGACGACGATGTGCATTTCGTTGACGGCATTCACGACGACATCCTGACTCAGCTCACTAAGTTGTCGGCGCTGGACAAGGTGATCTCGCGAACCTCCTCGGAGCGCTACCGGGAAACGGGGCTGTCGATCCCGCAGATCGGCACGGAACTCGGCGTTGCCACCATTCTCGAGGGCGGCGTGCAGCGCGCGGGCAATCGCGTTCGCATCAACATTCAGTTAATCGATGCGTCGACCGATGAGCACCTGTGGGCCAACTCGTATGATCGCGAACTCACCGTCGACAACCTGTTTGCCATTCAGAGTGAGATCGCGCGCGAGATCGTAACGTCCCTCCACGGGGTTCTGACCGATTCCGAATCAGAGCGGCTCGAGAAGCTCCCCACCACGAGCCTCGAAGCGCATGCCGAGTACGCCTTCGGTCGACGGGAACTTGCCAAACGGACCGGTGAGGGGATCGATAAGGCACAGACCCATTTCGAGAAAGCCGTGCAACTCGATTCCAACTACGCGCTCGCATGGGTCGGTCTGGCTCAATCGCGTTTGCTTCGATACGGTTATCTCGGCGACTCACTGGAGTCAACGTTTGCGGGAACGCAGTCCGCTATCGACCAGGCGCTCATCATCGACCCGCTCCTGGGCGAGGCGTATGCCACGTTAGCGTTTCTGCGCCACGGGCAAGAGAAATTCGACGAAGCGGAAGCGCTTTTTGTGAAGGCGATCGAACTCAGCCCCAACGATCCTTTGGCCCGCCTGTGGTACACCTCCCTGCTGTTGCGTGAGAGTCGAACGGCTGAAGCAGAGACCCAGATTCGCCGTGCCATTGAACTCGATCCCGCTGCACCGGTTCTTCGGCAACGGCACGTCTATGTACTCTTGACTCTTCGCCAACCTGACGATGCAAAAGCAGCTGCCCTCGCCGGCGTCAAACGAAACCCCGAGTTTCCGGGCCTCTATGGGTTAATGTCGGGCATATTGCGGGCCGAGGGCCGCCACGGCGATGCTCTCCGATGGGCGCAAGAGGCTGCACGGCTTAACCCGACGTCAGAGAGCAACCGTGGCGCTGTTTGCGGGCTGTACCTTGAACTTGAAGACATCGTGGAGGCGGAACGCTGCATTGATGCTTATGCGGAGGTGTCGCCCGAGGCGGCGGCCAAAATGACACCTTGGCTACTCGGCGCCAAGGGCGAGACTGCGGAAGCGCTTGCACTGGTCGACGGCATGGTGGAGGAAGGCCTTAGCATCTTCGATAAGCCCCTCGCCGCGCAACTCTACTTTTTTGGCGGCGAACCAGAAGCGGCAAGAGAACTTCTCGAGGAGTCGCGCCCGCAGTTCTTCGGCGACGACCCATGGAGCCCGCGCCAAGCGCATGATCTTTACGATGGCGTTCTGGCCGCAAGTGTCCTGTACTACGTTGGGGAACTTGAGCGTGCGAATTACCTTTTCGATCAGGCGTTGACCGTGATGCGGACTTTGCAGCGCAGCGGCACCTCCGGGTATCACGATGTCGACGCGCTGATTCATACCGTCCGGGGTAACAAGAAAAAGGCGACAGCGGCGCTGCGCGCAGCGGTTGAGGCGGATGCGACATTTGCGGCAGGCAAGTACCGCGCTCCACCATTCGCCTCTATGCTCGACGAGCCGGAGTGGCTGGCGTTAATTGACGCGATAGCCGCTGAATTCACGCGCGAGCGCGAATGGTACGAGGCGCATAAAGATGAACCGCTCTTCTGACAAATGCCGTCTGGCTGTGGCGGCTGGCCGAACAAGCTGATTCGCGGCATCGACTGAAAGCAGACAATCGAGTTGTGTGTCCGAGCGGCCCCTTTTGGCCGTTAGCAGACCCTCACCAGGTCGGCACTGAGCGGCCGGTATCAGCGTAAGCAGACACTCGCTCCCAGGGGCAAGTCCTGACCCTTACTTAGCACCGGGTGTGAGCGGCAGCCCTAGGGATTTCCAGACCTTTCGCTAACGGCCAAAAGCAGCTGACCATCCTTAAGAGATGCCTATGGCTCGAAAAAATTTTCACCGTCGCTATGCGACATAAGCTGGAGCGCTGGTGCGACACACCAGCGAGCATTTGTGAAGCCGTACCGTTTCGTGCGCATAGCCCGCTGCTACGATGTCCGCACATGTGCAGCAAGGAACACCGATGACACGCGATCAAACCGCAAACCACCAGCGCGCCCTCGACGCCCGCCAGCCCGACCTTACGGTGTTGATGGACGCGGTGACCAAACCACACAACGTCTCTGCGATTATCCGCACGGCCGACGCCGTCGGAATTCAGCAAGTGCACACAACCTCGACAGGCGAGTTGGCGCGTCGTAATTACATGGGCCTGGGCGGCGCGAAGCACTGGGTCGCCGTGACGACGCACCGCTCGACCCGCGCCGCGCTCACGGCGTTACGTGCCGATGGCTGGCGGCTCGTGGCCGCGTACAGTGGCGAAAGATCACGCGATTATCGCGATGTCGATTACACGCAGAAGGTGGCGATCGTTGTCGGGGGCGAGCTCGTTGGCCTGAACGACGCCGTGCGCGCCGAGGCCGACGAGCTCATCGCTATTCCGATGCACGGTCACGCATCGTCGCTGACCGTGTCGGTCGTCGTCGGCATCATTCTGTTCGAAGCCGAGCGACAGCGGCGCGCGGCAGGGCTGTACGACCAGTCGCATCTGACGGCCGACCAGCGTGCTCGTACGCTGTTCGAATGGTCGTATCCCGATATTGCCGAACGTTGCCGTGCCCTGGGAAAACCCTATCCCGAGCTCACGGCTGACGGCATGATCGCGGCGAACCCGCTGATCGACATATCGACCGTCAGCGCGCAGGAGTGACGCTGGGCCTATTTTCCGAGGAAGGAGATAACGCGCAATTCGACCACTGTTCGCTTTGGGTCAGAAGCCGACATTTTATCCCAATTTATTCGAGTCGCCGCTTTGCGCAGTAAAGCGGTCGTTCGTTCATCTTCCCGGTGACCGTCGTCTAACGGCTAGTAGCGGACGTTCATCAGAATGTTGAAACGCAAATCCCTTTCGATCTAAGGGAATCAATATCGTTGCTGGAGAAACGAGCGTTCTTGTCAATCTGTAACGCTTTGAGATGAGGCAATTCGAGAAATCCAGACAACGATTTATCCCTCGACCGAATGCGGCCAATAGCGACATACTCGAGCGACGGCAAAGCGCCGAGCGGTGATAGGGAGTCAACAGTGATCACTCTCTCGGAACTCTCTCCAAGATGAAGGGCTCGCAGACTGCGCATTGAATTCACGGAGAAATCTTCGAGGGAGGTGATCTTCGTTGATATGCCAAGACCAAGCGACACCAAATTCTCCAGTTCGGTAAGTGGCTTTAGCGTACTTGCGGAAGAAAGTGACACAATTGACAGGTACTTCAGAAGCTTGAGTCTAGCCAGGCCCGATATGTCTTGTGCGCGCAGGTAACCAAACTCCAATCGCTCAAGCGTTGTGATGGTTGCAATACTATCTAACAGGGTCTGCGTGGTATATCCCGTCCAAAACACGAGATATTTGAGGTCTCGATTGTCACGAAGCGCCGCAGCCAACTTCTTCTTGTCATCGCGGATGCCAACTTTGTCGTTCAAGACACTCTTAAGCGCTTGTGCCCCCAGATCATTGATTTCCTTGCCCCAGTTCCAATGCGACGCTCGTAGATCTTCTGGAATAGGAATTTCACTCATATGTAAATCTCTGATGCGGAGACGCGATGGCCGGCAGCACTTACCAATAAGACCATGTCCCAACCGGCCGCTCTGGGTCAGTAGCAATCACTGAGTGTATCAAACGGCCAGGGCTGCTTGCGGCCAAAAGCGGACATCGACTTATTGTTAGTCAACGTCGCGAATTTCGAACGGAATAGCTAAACCACACAATCCAAGAAATACCAGGTAACCGAAGACAACGACAACTGACGTGCTGTTAAATCCGACCATCTTGATGGTAAGCAAGGAAGCAGTAAGGGCAGCAAGAGCAAGCAAGAGTGTCGATGTAGAGTGCAACCTTAGCTTCGTTTCACAACTTCGACAGGCAAGCTTTCTGCCTGCAAATTTCGTCCAAGTACTCATTGCTGTCTTTCCACATGCCGGGCATATATTTACCTTCACATTCTTTGTCCGTTCTTGGTAATAGCTGCTGCTGAGCGGTTTATCAGTCGAATTTCAGCTTCCGGCCAAAAGCAGCCCGCCTCTGAGCCGCCTAGAACGCTGCGCGCGACACTGTCGACGGTCAACCTCGAACGCACGGAGCTTCCAAGCTAGTTAGGGCAGTCGCCCCACCTGCTCTTGAGCTCCGCCAGTGACTTTGCAAATTTTAAAGGCTGCTCGAAATGCGGAAAGTGCGACGTTTCTTCGAACACGTACCAGGCCTTCATCGGCGCATTGATGCGGTCGTAGTATTCCCTCGATAGCTGTGTCGGGGTCACCATGTCGTGGCGGCCCATGATCACCGCAACAGGAACGTCAAACTGCCATTCACTCGTCAGCAGATCACGTGGCATGTCATAGACCATGAATTGTGACGAAAAAGACGAGCCGCTAGCAATGTTCAGCGCGTCGAACAAGCTGTACTCTGGCGCCATCAGCCCGGATATCAGGAGCGGGCTGAAAGACGTTTCGCCGTACAGTTCGCTGCCGGTCATGAACAGGAGTTCCTCGAGGTTCGAGTCGTCAATCACCGTATCCGGGTCGAGGCTAAGGCCCTCCAGCCGGCTCCGAAGAAACGCTTCCTGAATAGCTCGTGTGCGTCCCGAGCCACTTTCGTCTGCAACCTGGCCGGTCCCAACAAACGCACAGACCTTCTCGGGATGCCGGCGAGCGTACAATGCCCCCAGGTAAGAACCATGGGAGTGGCCGACGATCCACAACCTATTTGCGCCAAGGCTGCGGCGCAGATAGTTGACGACAACGTCCATGTCGCTCAGAAGCAAGCTGATGCTGAGTTGCGACTGATCTGCGTCCTGCTTGAAAGACTTCCCGGACGCCCGCTGGTCCCAGTGAACGACGACGAACTCCTTTTCGAGGTCTCGCTGGAAATCGTGGGCGAGGAACATCGTCGGCATCCCGGGACCGCCATGAACGAAAAGCAATACCGGATGTTTGCGGTCAACGCCTCTGGTAAGGAGATATTGGGCATCGCCGTTGACATCGAGCTCGAAAAGTTCAGCAATCGAGTCCTGAGTGAAGATAGGCATGGTGAATGACTTGAACGTGTACATGGCCGCCAGCAACAGAACTGTCACACCTGCAACCCCTGGCCAAAGTCTTTTCTTAGTCTTAGGCTTCAAGCACTCGAACTCCCGTCATCAAAGTTCCTGGTTTGACTGGTCTGCCACAGAGAACGCATTTTCGAGCTTAATGAGCCATTCGAGTTCCAGCATTGCCTAATGGACAGCCTATTTGACCTTCGAAATCGTGATAGTCAGGAGTCTCTTGATCCTGCGAGTGTCTCCTTCGGGTCAGTAGCCGACAGTTTACCCTGGTTGGCTCGAACGTCGGCTATGCGAGGTACAGCGGTCGCTCATTCTCGTTCCTGGCGACGGTCGCCTTCCGGCCAGAAGCAGACCTTTGCGGCTTGTCGCAAGTGCAAAAATCGTTCAATCAGCCTCGTCGGCAATGAACTCCACTCGCTCGACCACCCAACCTTGAACGTCTGGATAATCTGGAATCATTTTATGATCTAAGATCTCGCTGTAGTGTCCGCGCACCCGGACCTCGAATGGAGCATAACGACGATGGCCCAGCTTGTTAACGCCTGCCAGCCTAATCCTCAACAAACCCGGACCGGGCGCCAATTGAACCCGCGCACGCAAACGTAGCAGACGCGGATTGGAGTGGTACGACAACGTCCCGCGAAAGCAGAACGCCCTATCGGTATCACATAGACGTTCATTGCGGAACAGGTAGTCGCTAGGGCCCGCAAGAGCAGCAGTCAAGAAGAATAGCGCTGATGCGCCCAGCAATAGAGGCAGGCTTCCTCTCATGTGTAATGACTATATGTCTCGAAATTTTTCTTGGGGACCGAAGCGTCGGCTTTGCGGGGTGAAGCAGCCACTCGATTTACATGCTGGCGAGCGGCGCCTTCCGCTTACAAGCGGACCTCAACTAGGACATAATATTATCGATAGCTGCTATAAGCTCGAGACATGCGTCCGCACATTGCTTGCATTCGACGTGATCATTCTCGTGTTTCCGGCATTCTTTCTCGCAGTCCACACACGAAGTTCGGCAAACCTCAGCAATGCCGTCGATGTACTTCGAGTTATTGGTGACCTGTGCCGAAAATGCATCGCAGAGCGAGATCATGTTGTGAACGCTCCTCGCGCAAGTTGCCAGCACTGTATCACCCTCTTCAAATGACACAAGGCAATGGGCAAGGCAACGTCGCGCCATCTGGGAGCACTGATTCGCCGCATCGAGAGCGCCTGCGTGACGCGGCGCGTGATTGGCATGCTCATGCCCAGGACCGTCAGCGGCATACGCCACTCCACTTGCGAGTGTCGCACCGATTGCACCAGCACTCGACAACAACGTACGTCGGCTGATTGCTGTGGTCTGACCGCCAGCAGGTATAGAAGAGGCTGGGATCGTGTCGTTGCTCGTGTCTTTGGTGTTCATGCGCGTACTCCTTATTGTATTGGCGATTGTTCTGGTCGATCTGCGAATGTCCGCTTTGGGTCAGTAGCAGTCGTTGAGTATATCCCGAAAGCAGCCGCTCACTCTTTATCGGCGCGACTCAGAAATATCTCGACTAAGAAACTGTGGCAAACCGCGGCTGTGTTCCAGACAGCGTCTGTCTGGTCTTAAGTAATTAAAAAGAGACCAACTATGAGAATGAGTGACTTTAAGGTACTTGCCGTCATTTTATTCAGTGTGTCTGCGATAAATATCGCACAGGCGCAGGAAGAGCCTCCGTTTATCGGCGGTGACTACTGGGAGGTGACCGGCATTAAGACTGCGGATGGCGCCGCAAGAAATATATAGATTGGGCGAAGAAAAGCATGGATAAGATGGCCGAGGAAAGCGGCAACCGTGCTGAGTATCGGACAGTAATGAGCACATCTCTGCTGCGGCACATGAAATTCCGCGACTAGCCAAACAGTCCGGTTCCGAGTTCGAGGCAGGCATGTTTCAGACGTGCCTGCCTTTTTTATTGCAGGAAAACAGGAGTGAATCTAGTTACTTGTACGTCGGCTTATGGCCGGAAGCCGACAGCCCGCGACTGACTCGCACAAGAATCCTGTGCGCTGTTCGCAAAGTGGTGCTGAGGCGCTCCCGTGGTCCGGAGGCCGCCGCGCTGGTCTGGGCCGTGGGAAATCGCAGGGGCTTCGCGACCATGCTCGCGCAAGCGGGAGAGGCAGCGGGCCTGAAAAACTCAGAACGTGAACCGCGCGCCCACGTTCCAGGTGGTGATCTTGCCGAATTCGTAGCCAGTGATCAATGCGATGTTAGGCCGGATGTGCCAGCGGCCGTTCAGGCCGACCAGGGTGTCGGAGTCAAAGGTATCGGAGCCCGCGGTAACGACCTCGCCGACCGATGTGTAGCGCACGTGGCCCTGCAGGTGGAGCACTGGCGTCGCCGCCCAGATCATGCCGAGCTCGCCGCCAATACCGTCGTCGTCGACGTCGGCGTCGGCGTCGGCGTCGAGATTGAAACCAGCGACCCGCACATCCTTGAACTCGGCATTGTCAAAGCTGAGGCGGCCGTAGAAGCTCGCTGTGGACGAGAACGGGTAGGCATAGCCAACACCGATCCGCCAGCGCACCACGTCGAAATCACCCTCGTCGGTGTCGATGCCGTCGCTGATCTCGAGGTCCTGACTGGTCGACGAATACTCACCGAACAGGTGCATGTTCTCCCAGAACTGCCATGCGCCGCCGATGAAGCCGCCGCCGCCGGAATCGGTCTCGAGCTCCAACGTGCCGTTGTCCGTGAACGCCCCGGACTCCTCCACGTCGTTGACGAAGCCGGCGATGAAGCCGCCCTCGAGGTAGGTGAAGCCGAGATCCTGTGCCCCGGCAGCCGTCGGCGCGCCCAGCGCGACCACCACGGCAAGTGCGAGCATCCTGTGATTGGTGAACATACATTCGCCTCTGTTGTTAATGAGCATAGTATTCCGGCAATGACGGCCTGGGTGGTGTCGCCGCAGTAACTATCTGTTTCAATTTGTATCGGACAAACGACCGTCGCCAGGATCAGAAACGAAGGTCTGCTATGCCCAGCATAGCCGCCGTACGAAAGAGCTGAGGTAGACTGTCGGCTACTGACCCAAAGCGGCCCCTGCCGGTGTCCAGGGCTTGGGGGGCTCTTGTCATTCGCTTACGTGGAAGCCGGTTCGACCGGGAGGGGGAGATGCGTGGCCAAACGAAATCTGCAGGAATGGTCGGCAGTAGCGGAAATTCTCAGTAGCATCGCAGTCCTCGCGACTCTCGTTTTCTTTGTGGTTGAGATCCAACAGACAAACGACGCGGTTAGGGCTAACACCTACCAGGGAATGGCTGCTATGACTGTGGACTTTAACGCGCAATTCTTTGAGAACCCGGAAGTTGCCGCGTTCATTGCGAAGACCGCTTCTGAGGACTACGAGCTTTCAGTTGACGAAGCAATTCGATTACGAGCAATGATTTCGGCTTCGTACAGAATGATGAACAACATCTGGTTCCAGTATGAAGTTGGAACAATCACTGAGGCGCAAATGGAGTCCTTGCTCTACCCTTCAGTCTTGAATTTCAAACGAAGAGGGAGAATGCGGTTAGAGTGGCAGGAAGGCGATGACAAGTTGCTACTCGACCCGAATCTCGTCGAATATTTGGATGAGAAGATATACGAATGACAACCGCATTGACG
>JAHEGH010000077.1 GCA_024639825.1 Gammaproteobacteria bacterium | reverse complement strand
CGCTCAGGCGACTGTCGCCATATTGAGACACTCTCATGAGTACGCTCTTTTACTATTTGAAACAGCAACATGCAATTTGAACCGACAATAACTTTCGCGTCGTCCGTCTGCTTTTTGAGACAGGTTCTTTTTATTCTTAAGAATGCTAAATTTATTGGGCGGTTAAATACCGCTAAGTGATGGTTGCAGACACGGAGGTCTACAACTGGCCGGAATACACGGCGGAAGAGGTTGGCAGTGCACTTCGCTTGGGCGCTCTTTGTTCCGAACCGTCTTCGGTGTTTTTTTTTGGACAAATAAGGTGAATTTCACGGCAGTAGCGTTGCTACCGATGCCACGGATGGCTCTTGGCCCGCGTTAGCGGCGGCTAGGCCGTGGATGACCATCAGTTAGGACCAAGAATATGCAGCGTATGCCGAACGCCAGAGCGCACCGCAGAGTTCGTGCGCTTAGCCAGATTGGCGCTACCGCGCTTCTCGTTTCGATAATTACCCCAGCAGCGCAGGGTGCCACTCTTGGTGCTACCGAGGACGCCTATACGCGAGCAGACATGGCGAGTTCGAACTATGGCTCCGGCAAAGTGCTGATGACGAAGCACTGGCAGGACATGCGCACGTTCGTAAAGTTCGACATCGGGTCGGTCTCGTCCGTCGATTCGGCGAAGCTGCGTATTCTCATCGCTGACGTCAAGGCCGGCGGCACGATAACGGTGCATCGGGTTCTTGAGTCCTGGGACGAGCGCAGTATCAATCATCGGAACCAGCCCGGTACCAGTTCTGCGCTGGCCAGCTTCAGCATCAGCGATTCGGATAACGGCAAGACCATTGCCCGGGATGTTACGCGGCTTGCGAGGGACCTCGTAGCGAACCGGTCCAAGAATTTCGGAATTATGCTGAAGACATCGAGCGCGAAAGTGCATATGAAAAGCCGTGAGAGCGGCACACCGATTCAGCTCGTCGTTGACGGGACTTCGAGCGGTGATGGCGGCGGAGGCGGTTCCGGTAGCGGCAGCCTGCCTCCAGTCGCGGATGCCTATACGCGTGCAGACATGGCGAGTTCGAACTATGGCTCCGGCAAAGTGCTGATGACGAAGCACTGGCAGGACATGCGCACGTTCGTAAAGTTCGACATCGGGTCGGTCTCGTCCGTCGATTCGGCGAAGCTGCGTATTCTCATCGCTGACGTCAAGGCCGGCGGCACGATAACGGTGCATCGGGTTCTTGAGTCCTGGGACGAGCGCAGTATCAATCATCGGAACCAGCCCGGTACCAGTTCTGCGCTGGCCAGCTTCAGCATCAGCGATTCGGATAACGGCAAGACCATTGCCCGGGATGTTACGCGGCTTGCGAGGGACCTCGTAGCGAACCGGTCCAAGAATTTCGGAATTATGCTGAAGACATCGAGCGCGAAAGTGCATATGAAAAGCCGTGAGAGCGGCACACCGATTCAGCTCGTCGTTGACGGGACTTCGAGCGGTGATGGCGGCGGAGGCGGGGGCAGTAGCAATCAGCCTCCTTCGATATCGGGCGACCCGCCCACCGCTGCCTATACCGGCTCTACCTACGACTTCCGGCCGACGATATCGGACCCCGATGGCGATGACACGAGATGTTCAATCACGAACAAACCCGCGTGGGCCAGTTTCTCGCGCAGCAGCTGCCGCCTGTACGGCACGCCCATCGACAGTGACATCGGCGTCCATGGCCAGATTTCGATCACGGTTTCCGATGGCGAGGCCACATCGAAGCTGGGGCCTTTCGACATAGAAGTCTCCAAGCCGGGCAACAGCAGCGTGACGCTAACGTGGCTAATCCCGACGCGGAATACGGATGGCTCGCTGCTGAATAACCTGGATGGCTTTCGCATCCGCTGGACCCGACGAAACAGCCTTACGAAGGGGTCGATCAGCATTAACAACAATAGCGTCTCGACGTACGTCGTGAAAAATCTCTCCCCGGGTACCTACGATTTCACTGTCATTGCGCTGAACAGCAACGGGGTTTCCAGCGATCCATCGAACTCGGTGCGGAGGACGGTCGAATAAGCTGCGCACCTCGCAGGCCTTCCAGCACGATCCTGATCTTCTCATCTGCCGAATACCGCCGACGGCAGTCCAGTTTTGGTTCATGACGTCTCGAGTAATACGGCGCAGAAGCATATTGTCAGAGCCTGCTGGCGGTGAGAATCAAATGACTGCGTTGGGGTCAGTAGCGGTGGTTCGGGTCTACTCTGGCTCAATGACTGGTTTTGGGTTGCGGATTCAATCGATGAACGCAACACCTAATCTCCAGGTTTGGAGAGGAGGATGTTGCAGATGAAGTACCCTAAGAGGATTTATTGCACTGGGAAGCAGAAGGCGCTGATGTGGGATCGTTGGTAAGCGGGCGATTCGCTGCACTCGATTGCGTTGAGACTGGGCAGAGCGTCCTCGACGGTGAGCCGTGAGCTGCGGTTTAACGGCGGCCGGCCCGGCGCCGGGGCGAGTCAATGGCTGCCAGTTTCTCGAGCCGGAGTTACCAGCGACGCACGCGTCCGGTGTCAATATGCACGAAATTGGACTTGGCGTAATACCCGACGCCACCGCGTTGCTGCGCCAGTGCCGCATCCCGCAGTTTCGGCAACTCGACATCATCCAGCCTGACATCGATCGCCTTGCCCAGAAGATGTTGGCTGTTCTTTGCGACCCCGCTGCCTCGGCTGCGCAGCATGTCGTTCGTTGTCGGAGACCGATACGCCGAAATCACTTCATATCGCCCCTGGCTGCCAAGCGATTCACGGATGTCAAAGATCAGGTTGAGGAGTTCCGGGTCGATCTCTGTGACATCGCCCGAACGAAAATCGGAAAGAAATTCGTTAACTTTTTCTAGTGCAGGCCGAATGAACTCGCCACCACGAGCGAATGTCACGTCGAGCGTTTCGCCGGTGTGTGTGTGATAGAACGACAGGCGCTTTTCGTTCAAGCCAATCGCCTGTTTAATCGGCAACAGCAGGCCGACAACCGAGGTACCGACCATGGACTTCAGCAGGTGGCGGCGGTGACGACGTTTTTGCCTTTTCATGACTGGTAATTATACTCAGATTGCCCTCAAGACTCGTGCCCAAGTCAAAGGATCCCATACCATGAAGAAGCCCTTACTGTGGGTGATTGCCGCCATTCTGGTTTTGTCCACCTCTTTCGCTGCGGCGCAGCAATCTGCCGTCAGTGAAGCGATTCGGGTCGAGATTGAACAGTTGCGAGAAACCGACGTACTGAGCATCGGGGGCGTCGACATTGCCGGCGGCAGCCTGCTTGCCGAGGTCTACGAGCGCCGCAACTTTGAGCCGAACTGGACGAGTCGCGAAAAGATCGGCGAACTGATCACGGCCGTCAAGAAAACCTATTTCGACGGGCTTGATCCGGCCGACTACCACCTCGAGGAGGCCGAGTACGTCTACCGTGAACTGGGCGGGGGAAATCTGCAGAGTCCGCATGAGCAGGCCGCGCTCGACGTCATGTTGACCGACAGCCTGTTTCGGTTGGGGTATCACCAGGTCTTCGGCAAGGTGAATCCGGAAAATCTCGACCCTTATTGGAACTTCAGGCGGGAGCTGGGCGATGATCCACCTGCGGTCACGATGCAGAAAGCGATGGATGCACCGTCGTTGCTCGAATTCCTCGACGCGCTGACGCCACGCGGACATTTCTACAACCGGCTGCGTGCGGCTTTGGCCGAGTACCGGGAGCTGGCTTCGGCCGGTGGATGGCCAACGGTTACCGAAGGAGAAATCCTGAGACCCGGTGCGAGCGATGCGCGGGTTCCGCTGATTGCGGAGCGACTGGCCCTGACCGGCGATATCGCGGTTGCCACGCCGCATGCGAATAGTGACGTCTACGATGATGCACTCGAAGCCGGCGTGAGCAGGTTCCAGGCACGACATGGCCTGGACAGCGACGGTGTCATTGGTCCGGCGACGCTACGCGCCATGAACGTGCCCGTCGAGGACAGGATCACGCAGCTGCGGATTAATCTGGAGCGTGCCCGGTGGGTGTTCGACGACGTCACCGAAGATTTCATTATCGTAAACATCGCCGCCTTCAAAGCCTACGTTGTTCGCAACAGCGAGATCGTATGGCAAACGGCGGTCCAGGTTGGCAGAACGTACCACCAGACGCCGGTCTTCCGGGACGAGATGAAGTATGTCGTGTTCAATCCAACCTGGACCGTACCCTACAGTATCGCGACAAAGGAAATGTTGCCGCGTATCAAGAAAGATCCCGACTACTTCGAGACACGGGACTTCGACATTAAAAACAGTTCGGGTGAGATCGTTCCTGCCGACAGCATCGACTGGTCGCAGCTGAGCCGCGGCAACTTTCCGTATACGTTCGTTCAGCGGCCCGGACCGCGAAATGCACTCGGTCGAGTCAAATTCATTTTCCCGAACAAATACGCCATTTACCTGCACGATACGCCGAGCAAGGCCCTGTTCGACCAGGCGGAACGCGCGTTCAGCCACGGCTGCGTGCGCGTAGAGAACCCGTTCGACCTCGCGGAAGAGTTACTTGGCCCGGAGGAATGGGACCAGGAGAAAATCCAGGCGACACTCGACAGTCTCGAGACGACAACTGTATACCTGCCAGAGCCGCTGCCCGTGTTGCTGCTTTACTGGACAGCCGAAATCGGTCCAAACAATGACGTACGTTTCTACACGGATGTTTACGAACGCGACGCGCGTATCGCCGCGGCACTGGCCGAGCGGTTCAAAGCCGAACTTCCGGAAATCTAGTGACTATGTCTGTTCGGCCGCACGGCGCACATTCGCGTAATGTATGCAAGGGCGATTATTTCACATTGCCCTTTTTCTTTTATTCAATCGCTTGTTAGCAAACGCTTGGCTACACCTCGTCGTCTCCGTGTCAGGCATTGGTAGCGGCCTGATCATCGACAAGAACGGCACGGCAACTGAATCGATTGATCGACCGAAGACCCCGGCCCTACGCCGGGATTGCTTCGTCTTGCGCAAGTGCACTTCTGGCCGTTAGGTGCCGTTAAGATCGGGCTAATTGGTGGCTTTTGAACGTCCGGTATTGGTAAGAGCGGACAATCGCCGTGGCTGAGCATTCGCTTTAAGGCCTTGCTCCGGTTTGGTGGACACTTTCAATGACCGCATGGACTTGCCCCGCTCTGACAGACATTTCTCCGCCTAGAAGGGCGGCGACTGACGCGGTGCGAGCCTTTCGTGCTCGCGTCGGTGGAAGCGAAGATCGATCAGAATCTTGACGGCGACGAGTACGACCAGTCCTGCCAGCGGCGAGCCGAAGCGCTCGATGGCAACTGCACCCAACAACAGCCCCGCCTGCGTGATCACTACTCGCCGGTAGGGCAAGGTCATGGCGTCCTTGCCGGACAGCCGTTCGTGTTCGGCCATGCCCTGGAAGTTGTTCACGAAAGACCAGCCATGCGAGACAGTGAGTGCCAGCACCGCGAGTCCCACGTCGCCGCGGATCAGGTAGTGCAGCAGGTCTTCGACCGTTTCTATGCTGCCTTCGGCATTCGCAGAATCGCCAAACAGGTCGATCAGCAACAACGCGTGCGCGAACATGAATCCGCCATAGTGCACGATGAAGAACAGCGTCGACGAAAGCCGCCGCGGGATCCCGCCGCTCGATGCAAACGCGACCTTCAAAATGCCGAACGCGCCGATAACCAAGTTTTCGACCCAGAAAAAGGCAAGCACCAGGAACAGATCCCAGTCGAGAAACAGCACCCCGAAGAGCGGTACGAGGTTCGCCGCCACCAGCAGGAATCCCGACTGCCGCAAACGGCGTGCGAAATCGACGACCGCATTCTCGCCGGGTTCGGGGCGCCGGGGCTCGCCACTGTCACCACCGAATGTATCCATTGCCCGGATTATGCCGCCTTGCGGAACCCAGCTACAGTCCGATTCGCTGGCGACAGACGCGGCCTGGACCACGATGCCGAATAGCGTGCTGACGATCAGCGTTACGAGCATCGCGACGACGCTCCAGAAGGTTACCCGGAGTGCCCCACGCCCGGGAAGGCCGCAAATTTTCGGATCTGAAAACAGATAGGGCAGCCAGGCATTTATGACGCAATCGTACCGTTGAAGCAGAGACTCGCGGTTCTCAGCGGCTTTTCGCGGCAAAATCGATGGGGGCGGGCCAGAAAATATTCCCCCTTGCACGGTCGATTTCCTGTGAATCGATGAGTACAACGACACCCATTGAAATGACTCAGGCTCACCACCCCTATTGCCGAATATACGAACAACTCCGGATTTTCATCGAGCCCCCCGGGCGGTAGCGTAAGACAAATACCTCGAAAGGCACGCGAAGTGGCGGATTTTTCCGAACAGCGACATCGCATGGTGGCCGATCAGATCGCCGCACGGGGTGTGCGTGACCTTCAGGTTCTCGCAGCGATGCGCAACGTGGAGCGTGAGGCTTTCGTGCCGGCCGACCAACGAGAGTTGGCGTATTTCGACATGCCGCTCGCTATAGGTGCCGGCCAGACGATTTCACAACCCTATATTGTCGCCTTCATGATTGAGGCGCTCGCGCTTCACGGCGGCGAAAAGGTGCTTGAAATCGGCGCTGGTTCGGGCTACGCGGCGGCGGTGCTGGCGGAGGTCGCGGGGGAAGTATACGCCATCGAACGCGTCAGGGAGCTGGCTGCCGCGGCCGCCGAGCGCCTGCGCAATGCCGGCTATGACAATGTCCACATCCTGCACGCGGATGGTACACGCGGTTGGGCGACTGAGGCACCATTCGATGCAATTCTTGTGTCGGCGGGCGCACCCCTTGTTCCGGAAAGTTTGCAAGACCAGCTCGCAGTGGGCGGGAGGATGGTCGTTCCAGTGGGCAGCACGAAACGTGCGCAGGAACTCCTCAGGATCACGAATCGCGGAAACGGTCGGTTTGACCGGGAAGACCTCGCGGATGTACGTTTCGTGCCGCTGATTGGCGAGCAAGGCTGGGAACTTGACGAGCCTGCTCCGGATTGCACGCGTCCCCGCATCGTCCGCACGGCGCCAATCGCGAGCCAGGCGCTGCCTAGCCTGATCGTACGCAACAGTGAGTCCTTCGACGCGCCGGAGGAAGCGCGGTTCAATGCGTTGATCGAGCGGATTGGCGGCGCGCATGTCGTTTTGATCGGTGAGGCGAGTCACGGCACGTCAGAGTTCTATCGTCTGCGAGCAAAGATCACGAAGCGGTTGATTGAAGAAAAGGGATTTACGATCGTTGCCGCGGAGGCAGACTGGCCCGATGCGGCCCGCATCGATCACTACGTGCGGCACCGGGATGCAACACCCTCCGATTGGATTGCGTTCTCACGTTTTCCGACCTGGATGTGGCGCAATGTCGAGGTGCGGGATTTCGTCGACTGGCTGCACGCTCATAACAAGCCGTTGGAGCCCTCTGCGCGTGCCGGTTTTTACGGGCTCGACCTCTACAGCCTCTATAACTCCGCGCGCGCGGTCATCGACTACCTTGACGACGTCGATCCGGATCTTGCGGCCGTCGCGCGTTGGCGCTACGGCTGCCTGAGCCCCTGGGAGGCCGATCCGGCCGCCTATGGTCACGCGGCGCTCACAGGTGCCTATCGCCACTGCGAACAACCGGTCGTGGATATGCTTATCGAGCTCTACCAAAAACGCGCGCAATATGCGCACAAGGACGGGACGCGTTTCCTCGACGCGTCGCAGAATGCAGCGTTGGTTGCAAATGCCGAACGCTATTACCGCATCATGTATTACGGCTCCCGCGCCTCCTGGAACCTGCGCGATACGCACATGTTCGAAACGCTGGTCCGAGTCATGAAATCGCACGGGGAGGGTGCCAGGGCGGTAGTCTGGGCTCACAATTCCCATATCGGCGACGCGTCGGCGACAGAGATGTCTGCGCGCGGTGAACTCAACCTGGGTCAGCTTTGCCATGAGCATTTTGGCGACGATTCATGCCGCATCGGGTTCGGCACCGATCATGGCACTGTTGCTGCGGCCTCGAACTGGGATGCTCCAATGGAGATCAAGCAAGTACGGTCCTCGCATCCGCAGAGCTACGAGCGAGTCTTTCACCGTACCGAGCAGAAGGGACTGATCCTTTCGCTTACCGGAAACCCGAACATCGAGCTCATTAGCGAACTCGGGGAACCGCGGCTCGAGCGCGCGATCGGTGTCATCTATCGGCCCGAGACCGAAGTTGCCAGCCATTACTTCGAGGCCGTACTGCCGCGGCAATTCGATGAATATATCTGGGTCGATGAAACTAAGGCGGTGGTGCCATTGACGGCAGTGGAAGTTCGGGGCGTGCCCGATACCTACCCTTTCGGTACTTGAGCGGGGCAGTTGGTACCGATGGGAGACGAGGCAGACATACCGGTCGTCCGCGACATCATGCTTGAATTCGCCGATCACACCGGCCTGACGAATCCGGACAACGCCCCACGGCGCTATTTGTGGACCGACGCTCACGCGGTGTGCACATTTTTGAGCCTTTACGATGCGACCGGGAAAGAACGATATCGGGGCCTCGCGCTGGCACTCATCGACCAGGTGCACAGCGTACTTGGCCGGCACCGGACTGACGATCCGAGAGAAGGGTGGATCAGCGGGCTGGAAGAAAAGCAAGGCCGTGCACATCCAACCGCGGGCGGGCTGAGGATCGGCAAGGAACTCCGCGAACGGCGGCGTTCGGAGCCCATCGACGAGCGCCTCGAATGGAACCGTGATGGTCAGTATTTTCACTATTTGACGAAGTGGGCGCACGCGCTCTGTCGGGCTGCCGCAGTCACCGGAGAAGCCTGCTATAGCTTATGGGCCGTTGAGCTCGTGAAAGCCGCCTACGCCGGCTTCGTCGTGGCGGCGCCGCGTGGCAGACGGCTGTACTGGAAGATGAGCACCGACCTGTCGTATCCGCTCGTGAAGTCATCAGGCCATCACGATCCACTGGACGGTTACATCACGTTTCACGAGGTAGCACGCTCGGCCAAGCTCCCGCTTGGCGAGGAAATTGCCGAGCTCGCCCAGATGGTCGAGGGACAGGAATGGGCCACGATCGATCCGCTCGGAATTGGCGGCCTCTTGTTCGACGGGGGCCGCGTCATTCAGTTGACCGCAGCGGGGCAGATGGACGGCTCGATCCTGGCCGTGGCACTCGTAGCTGCGGCAGGAGAGAGCCTGGCTGCGTATGCAAGGGAATCGACGTTAAGCATGCCAGCCGACTCCAGGCTCGGATTTCGCGAGCTGGGGTTGTCAATTGGATTGCGTGCCGTCGACGTGATAACAAGAGTTGCCAGCGGCAACATCGAATGCTTCAGTGCCGGACTGAACCGCAGATTGGAGGGCGTGCGACAATACGTGCCGCTTGCCGATACGATCGAGACCTTCTGGCGTAAGGGTACAAATCAACGTGCGCCATCCTGGCAGGGGCATGCCGATATTAATGCGGTGACGCTTGCGACGAGCTTGCTGCCGCATCAGTTTCTTGCAGCGTAATTCTGGTTGCGATGGAAGGGCCGGTCGTGAACGAACTGAAATCGGCCTCGGCAATGGTGGGCAGGACGAAGAGTGTCGTCAGCAACACTTTTGAGCGCATCCCGGGCTCCGCGAGGCGATAAAGAGTAGAGAGCTGGGCCGTTTCTTATGGCCTAAGCCGAGCCTGAACTAATCGGCACGAGGTCCTGCTTCTCTTCCTCGGTGAATAGTCGCGATTTCGTTACGAAGCGTACTCCGAGTGGAATCTCGAGCGAGAAGCTCGCGCCGCGACCGGGTGTGACATCAATCGTCAGGTGCGTGTCCTGCCAGTGCTCGAACTGGCTCTTTGATATATAGAAGCGACAACCGTGGATCTCTCCAATCAGAACGTCGCTGCCACCAACCCGAAATTCACCGTCCTGGAAGCACATGGGTGACGAACCATCGCAGCAGCCGCCGCTTTGATGGAACATCAATGGCCCATGTGCCTCCCGCAACTGGTCGATGACCCGACAGGCCTCGTCCGTTACGTCCACGCGTGTGTACATGCCGTCGCTCAGAAGAATCCCATCGCGTTCTTGTCGTAGGACGTCAGGATGTTCTTGGTGTGACGGTAATGATCGAGCATCATCTTGTGTGTCTCGCGACCGATGCCCGACTGCTTGTAGCCACCGAACGACGCGTGTGCCGGATACAGGTGATAGCAATTCACCCAGACACGTCCGGCCTGGATGCCACCGGCGAACTCGTGAACCTGGTGAACGTCCCGTGACCAGACGCCCGAACCCAGGCCATATAGGGTGTCATTGGCGATTTCCATGGCTTCGTCTTCGTCCTTGAAAGTCGTGACACTGACCACCGGGCCAAAGATCTCTTCCTGGAAGACCCGCATCTTGTTATTGCCCAGGAAAACGGTCGGCTCGACGTAGTAGCCGTCCGGAAATTCATCGACGTGCGCAGGTTTACCACCGGCCAGCACCTCGGCACCTTCCTTGCGGCCGATGTCCAGGTAATTGCAGATTTTCTCGAACTGATCGTTCGACGCCTGCGCGCCCATCATCGTCGAGGGGTCGAGCGGGCTGCCCATCTTGATGGCGGCAACGCGATCAAGCGCCATGTCCATGAACTGGTCGTATATGGACTCCTGGATGAGCGCCCTGGAGGGGCACGTGCAAACCTCGCCCTGGTTCAACGCGAACATCACGAAGCCCTCGATAGCCTTGTTGAGAAACTCGTCGTTCTTCGCCGCGACGCTATCAAAGAAGATGTTCGGCGACTTGCCGCCCAGTTCGAGGGTAACGGGAATAATATTCTCGGAGGCATACTGCATGATCAGCCGCCCCGTCGTGGTTTCACCGGTAAAGGCGATCTTGCCGATGCGCGGTGAGCTGGCAAGCGGTTTACCGGCTTCCGGACCGAATCCGTTGACGATATTGAGCACGCCCGGCGGCAACAGGTCGTCGATGAGTTCCGCGAGCACGAGGATAGAAGCCGGTGTCTGTTCAGCCGGCTTCAGGATCACGCAATTACCGGCGGCCAGGGCGGGTGCCAGCTTCCAGGTCGCCATCAATATCGGGAAATTCCAGGGAATGATCTGGCCCACGACGCCCAGCG
>JAHEGH010000076.1 GCA_024639825.1 Gammaproteobacteria bacterium | reverse complement strand
ACTGCCGGCAGCCCGGAATCCCACTGGGTTGCCCCGACAAAGTTGATGTTGGATGTTCCCGGAATATGTTGTGTCCAGGTCAGTCCGTCCGGGCTGGTCAGAACCGTGTCATTGGAACCGACAACCACGAATTGAGTACCGTCCCAGGTAATATCATTCAGGTCGTTATTGAGCGGTTTGGCCTGCTCGTTCCACGTAATCGCGTCGGCGCTGTCCAGGATCGTACCGTTGGAGCCGACGACAATAATCGTGTTGCCGTCGCTGGAGACAGCGTTGAACGATGTGTTCACGACGCCCGCGCCAGCATCCTGCAGAGTCCAGATACTGCCATCACCATTGCTCGTAATAATGGCGCCGTTGTTACCGACAGCAATATAGTTGTTACCCAGCCAGGCGACATCCTGCAGATTCTTGGCGCCGGCGATATTATTCAGGTTTTCCTGTACCCAGTTTGTTCCATCGCCCGTGAGCACGGTGCTGCTGGCGCCCACAATGACGAACTGTGAATTGACGCTTTCCCACGTCACTCCGGCGAGGGGCTCGGGAACAGCCGCCAGCGAAACATCGAGCCAGCCGTCGGTTGTCCCGTTGGGGCTGCTCAGGATGACACCGCTGTCGCCAATAGCAACCAATGTATCCGTTCCGTTCCACGCGACGTCATTGAGCGAACGGCCAGTCACGCTCCGTTGCGGCGTACCGGCGACCTCGTTCGACAGGGCGGATGACCCGCCGGCCGACGTGGCGCGAACGCGGTAGTAATAAGCGTTGCCGGCCAGCACGTCGACATCCGAGTGAATCACGTAGCGATTCCCCGACGCGGCCGGCACGACGACGCTGCTGTTCTCCGTTACGCCAGGCACATTGTCCCAATAGACGGTGTAGTCCGTTACGTTCGGGTCCAGCGTCCAGGAGATCGTGTTCTGGACTTCGCCGCTGTCACTGTCGCCCGCGACAACCTGCACAAACAGTGGAGCCGCAGGGGGATTAACCGGCGGATTAACCGGCGGAATGATTGGTGGGACAAATGAATCGCCACCGTTGCCACCACACGAGGCCTGGAGTGCTAGCAGACCGGTTGCTACGAAGAGTTTGGCTAAGTCGGACTGATTGAAGTTGGACATGACGGGCACCGCTCGTATTTCCTGGTGGAACTCCCCACCCCTGTATAACGGGGTGGGGAGGTTCTGGTTTACACGCGTCTGCTACTCAGGCTGATTTACGCCCGGCAACGTCCATATGTTGGCTTCGTCTGTCGAACGATAGTCATCGATCCACCAGATGCGGCGCATGTTGGCTTCGGAGTCGATGACGTCCTCACCAAGATCATCGAATACCCACTGCGCCCAGACGCCATAGAGCTTGGAGCCGTCCGGGTTGGCCTCAAGATTGGCCTCGCTGGAATGGGTATCGCCGCCGGCATTCAAGCGGTCGAACTCGTTGCAGAAGCCGGAATACTCGACGACCGTTCCCACGACCTTCGCATCTTCATACGCCACCGTTGGATAGCACACGCTATCTGGATCATCCATACCAGTATCCGTCTCGGTCCAGACGACATAGTCGTCACCGAAGCTCTCGGCACGGCTGTAGAACAGATCCATTGGCTCGGCTTCGCCCGCTTGTACTGTCGAGTTATCGCCGGTCTCGTAGACCATGAAGTAGCGACTCGGGTTACGCAGATCGGAGTCGAACGCAGATCCGTCGTCGCAGGTCATGACACCTATATCGATGGTCGGATCGGTATCGTCCACGCAGCCATCCGTGATCGTCCCCGGGGTTGGTGCATAACGCGGATCCAGCGTCGTCACACGCATACGGCTGTGCTGCGTAATATTGCGCGCCTGTTCGTTGGCGCCCGCAGCGTAGTCGTAGCAGACATGCGGTTCCAGCGCTCCGGACTCACCGGTCTCGGACGACCGGTAGGTCTCGCAGGTCACGGTGCCGTCGCCTGAGTAGCTCACGCCATCGCTGGCCGTGAACGAACTCGGCGTTGTCTGCCAGGTGAGACCACCGTCGAACGACCGCCGCACGTACAGGTCGTAGCGGTCGTTGCCCTTGGCGTTGAGGCGCCAGTTCGGCGACCAGGCATACAGGAACATCACGAAGTCGCCGTCGATGAAGCCCCTGTGGCCCTTGGAAACGTCGAGCGGGTTGTACCAGCTTTGGTCTTTCAGGTTGACGAAGGGGTCAGTACGACCGTCCTCACCGCAGGCGCGCGTATAGAGTTCGGTGGTCAAATCACTCGTATCCTGTGCTGTGCCATCCGATGGGCACTGATGCCAGGTGAGTACCCGTCTCTGGTTACCCTGGTTCTGCTCATAACCCTGCAGGATCGGTTGCATGTTGCCCTGGCCGAACGTCGATCCGACGAAGGCCACTGTCGGACAAAGGTCTGCACCCACTGCTCCGGTACCGTCGTCTTTGCAGACATCGGGCACGACACTGGAGAGATTGGTCGCAGGCGCGAGGCAGATGCCGTCTGGATAGTACGGATTCGACCCGTCCGTCAGGATCCAGTCGCCGGAACCACCTACCGCAGTACACTCCATGTTGGTGAAGGCGTAGGGGTTGGTGTCGATTCCTTCGACATAGCCAGGCGGCAACACGATACGACGGAGCATGGTATCAGCGGGGCCGCCCTGCCGCATTGCGCCCTGCTTCCAGGACGATGTGGCGAGAATCCCGCTAGCGCTGTTAACAGCTTTGCCGATGGACTGAACCAGCAGGCTCGAGCGACGCGCGATCTCGGTGTTGTACATATCGTAGTTGTACGTGCCAAAGTCCCACATCTCCGAGGTGTTGATCACCGGATAGAATTCGCCAGTGACCCAATCGACCTCGGGCTGGTTCAACAGGTTGCCCTGTTTCACCAGGTTCTGCACCAGGCCGTTCGGATGGTTCGCGTTAAATGACGTGGCAGGATCGCCCATATCAAAACTGAAGTACCACTGGTTCTTGCCGATGTCGGCACCGCAATCCAGAGACGCGGTATCGGAATCCTCGTCACAGGGAGTGCCATCCGGCTCGAAGGCATACCGGCCAAGTCCCTTGGACTCTTCGGCCGCTACGATGACCCAGGCACTGTCAATAACACCTACACCATTAAGTCCCGAGGAATAACCCTGCAGCGACGTGCGCGGGCGCGTCGATGCCGTGTTGGCAATATTCGGCAGCCCTTCCGCGTTAACGCAGATCGGCCCTGGATCACCATTTGGCCCCGTTGGAACGTCCACGGTCTCAGCACAGAAGTCCTGCAGGCCGTAGCCTGTAGCTACCTCAAAGTTGCAGTAGCTGAAGACCTTGTTGTCTGACGGAGTTGCGCCAGGACCGTACTCGTCGGCAACGCACTTGTCGTTGTTGGTCAGGCGCATCGGTACGGCCATGGGGACGTACGCTTGCGGTCTGCCGGTGAGCAACAGGTCATGGTCCGCGATGTTCACGGGTATAGTCGGATCGTCCGGGTTTTCAACCAGGTTGAAGTACTCCCACGGAATGAACGAGTACCAGACGTCGGTCTTGTCGTGTGCAACCGCACCGCTCCAGCCTTCTCCCGGGCCGAGGCCCTGGCCGGGACGCAGCCCGTCCGGGTCTTCCTGCCAGGTCATAACGAAGCCAGCCCCTTTCACACCCTTGACTTCGATGCGGTTGGGGTCGCGACGGCCTGAAGTCAGCCGTTCGGGCTTCGTCCATACCATGTGCGTGGCTTCTAATTCATCAGTCCTTGGATCATCGCCTGCGCGCAGTACGCCGCGCACCGTCCACACGCATCCGAACGGGACTTCACCCGCCTGCGGATAGCCCTCGTCGGCGAAGTCGATCGAGCCTTGCGAGCCCGCAACGCCGAAGAGGTCGGTCAGGTACAGGTCTGTCGTGACATCGACGGTTAGAAGCGTTTCAAGGGCTTCGCGTTTGGCGAGTTGAGCCAGACTCAATCCCTCATCGTCACCGTCCCAGGCAATTGCGTAACCTGGCTGGCCTTGCCGGCAATAGCGGCTCGGCCAGGCGACCAGCACCTTGTTGCCCGCGGTTGCGTGGAATACGTTGTACGCGCCACCCGGGTAGATTGAAAGGTCATCAGGTTCGCCTTCACAGTTTTCGATTGCTTCATTTGTTCTTTTGTCGATCACGGGGACCGTAACGCTCTCGACACCATCGACTATTACGGTGACTGTGCAAGGCGCTGTACCGCTGTACTCGAGCTCAAACTCGAACTCGCCCTCATCCTCGACTTTCTCCGTTGCCAATACGGCTTCGGTGACGCCATTGATCAGCGTAGCGATCGTCTTGCCGTCGACACCTTCGACTTCACCTTCAACCTTGAGCTTGATTTTTACCGAAGACTCTATCTTGGCAAAGGCTTCCTCGATGTAGACCACCGTAATACCGTCCGGCGCATCTTCTTTCCACTCGGGGCCATGGCAGCTATAGCAGGACGGTTCGCTGTGGTGACCGCCCTCGAGCGTGACGCCGTGGCACTCGGTGCATTCATTCGTGTAGGGATAATCCATCCCACGTGCATGGAATGCGATCAACCCGTCATCTTTCTCGATCTTGTTGTGATCGGCCGGCAGGTCGTCGCCGTCCGCGCCGCTACCGCCACCGATACCGTCCACACCGAGTGTGAACGAGCTCATGTCCGCGTGCTGCGACAGGTTCGTCTTCTTCGTGGTCAGGCCGTCATCGAGGCTGACCGCGGCAAATACATCCATGAAGCTGTGCGCGAAGGCCGTATCCTCAACTGGAATCGTCGGCCCGTAGATGTAGACGCTGACCAGCGGTTTCGCAACAGTCAGCTGTTCCACTTCGAGCAAATCGACATCATTGTAGGCAACTGGCTCGATCAAACCACTGGCGGCCTGAGACGGAACGTAGAACTTCATCATGTCCGTGAAAGCATGCTCGGCATCGGACAAGTCATGCCCGATGTCCTCCGGCTGAACGGTGAGCTGATTATCGGCGTTGCCGCCGGTCATCTCCTTGAGCGTTTTTTCGCCATCGTCTGCGCTTGCTGTGGTCATACAAGCGAGCAACAGACCGGAGGCTAGTAATGTTGGCCATCGAGTATTCACGGTTCTCTCCCACGAGTTTTTAGTTGTATCTTTCTCGTCAGTAAACTTCTGCTGACAATGGCAGATCCTGCCCGGATGCAAGGCAGTCGAAAATTGGAGGTTCCCCGTAACGACCTGTGGCTGCCCACAGATGGGGATTTGGCGGGCTGCTATCGCTGCCGCATACGAAGGAGTTCGTCTATTAGCGTACCGTTCACGAACGGTTTTTCGATCACGCTAACGCGACTGGAGTTGAGTGCCGCTTCCATCAACTCAGGAGAGGATGTGCTGACAAACAGCAAAACCGGGACGCGGTCAAACCCATCGTGAAGCTGCTGCAGTAGCGCGGGACCGCTGAGGCCGGGTAGATCGGCATCGATCAACAGGCAGCAGTGCCTGCGGCATGATCGAGGTTGGGATATCAGGAACGACTCGGCATCCGGGTAGTAGCAAACCTGCATCCCGTAAGTGTCCAGCAGGGTTACCAAGCCGTCCGCAATGGCCGGATCCGGATCCACCACATGAACAACAAACGCGTCGTGTTTCAAAGCCGCTACTCGAACATTATCGAACCTGTTCGCGGAGTATCACTCCACCGGCCAGTAGGGCGATATTGGGACTACCTCGTAATGATGTGCGGCTCCCACGTGACGTGGCAGTGTAGACGCGCGATCAGTCCGCCATGATGAGTTCGCATTCAATTTTTATTCGCACAAGCTGGGCCAGGGTCCGCACACCAAGCTTCTTCATCACTTGCCCACGATGAACTTCGACAGTCCTTTCACTGATGCCGAGATCCGCAGCGATTACTTTATTCATATGACCGTCGGCAACCCGTTCGAAAACCTCGAGCTCGCGCTCCGTCAACACGGCGAGTCTTTCCTCGACCGCTTTGCGATCCGTGGCCTGCTTGCGCACAGTATCGTCGACATCCAGCGCCTCATTGATACGCTCGAGCAAACCATGCTCGCGGAAGGGTTTGCGAATGAAGTCCACCGCCCCGCGTCGCATGGCCTCGACGGCCATCGGTATATCGCCATGCCCCGTAATAAAAATAATCGGCAGCTTCGAGCCCATCGCGATGAGCTTTTCCTGCAGATCAAGGCCTGTCATGCGTGGCATACGAATATCCAGCACCAGGCAACCACATATCTCATCATTGTATGCCTCAAGAAAGTCGCTCGCTGACTCAAAGAGCTCGCAAGGCTGCCCGATAGTTGCCAGAAGGAGGCTCAGCCCGTCACGGACACCTTCGTCATCATCAACGACATATACTTTCTGTTTATCATCCACTGTGGCTACCTTTCTTCGCCGCCGGAAGTGTGAACCAGAATCTCGCGCCGCAGGAATCGTTGTTGTGGAAGTCTATGCGTCCGCCATGCGCCCTGATGATGGCCTGGCTTATCGACAGTCCCATTCCCATGCCGGATTTCTTGGTCGTCGAGAAGGGTGTAAAAAGTTTGTCGATGCGACTTTCCGGCACACCGCCGCCGCAATCCGCTACCGCAACTTCTATCTTTTCCTCATCACAAAGGCGCGTCGTAATCCTGATTGGACAGCCTTTACGTTGATTTGCCGCGATCATCGCTTCCATGCCATTACGTAGCAGATTGAGCGCCACCTGTTGAATCTGCACCCCGTCAACAGAAACCGGAGGGAGGTCAGGACCTTTGCTGAACTCAATCTGGATATCGTAGATTCTGGCCTCCGATTCCGCCAGCCTTACCGCACTTTCGATCAGGTCGTTGCAGTCAACAACTTCTTTCCGGCTTTCACCCTGCCGCGCCATCGATTGCATGCGCTCGACAACCTCGGCTGCCCGCAACGCATGTTCGTTCAGCTTGAAACAGACTTCGTCCATCTTCTCAAACTGACCTGCGTCGACGAGGCGCTTGCCCGCCTGCGCAAACAGTGAAATAGCCGTTAGTGGCTGGTTGATTTCATGTGCAATACCGGCCGCCATTTCGCCCAAGGTGCTTAGCCTCGACACGTGGGCAATTCGTTCTCGATGATGCCTCGCCTCTTCTTCTGCACGCTTGTGCTCGGTGATGTCATGACTCTCACACAACAGGAAAACCACCTGGCCGCTCTTGTCCATAATAGGGCGAATCGAAAAATCGAGAATCCCTAGCTCTTCGTCAACTCGAGGCTTGGTTACTTCGAAGCGCAGGGTTGCTCCCTGAGCCGCAGCCTCGATCGCATCCTTCATGCGGTGCTGCAAGTCCTGCGAATGAGTCCACCATGGCGTACTCCAGAACTCACGGCCAACCACATCGCCATGCTCAAGACCGCTAAAGTCGAGCGACCTCTGGTTTGCTTCCAGAACGATGCCGGTTGGACTCAGGATGGCAACCAGCTGCAGGCGTTGGTCAAAAACAGCCCGGAAACGCCTCTCCGTGGCCTTCAGAGACTCCTCGGCCGCCTTCTGGGCAGAGACATCCCGAATGATGCCGGCAAAACAGCGCTCACCGTTAAGCGAAACTTCGCTGGCGGCAAGGTGAATCGGAAAGACCGTTCCGTCCTTATGCCGTGCTGAGACTTCTCGCCCACTCCCAATAATGCTTGCTTCACCTGTCGTGAAGAATCGATCCACGTAGCCTGAATGCGCGTTGCGATAACGCTCCGGAATCAGAACGTGAACATCCTTGCCAATTACTTCATCGGCGAGATAGCCGAACATCTTCTCGGCAGCACGATTGAACGATTCGATTCGCCCATTGGCATCAACTGTCAGGACACCTTCAGCTGCCGTTGCCACGATCGCCCTCGAATAGGCTTCCGAGCGCTCAAGAGCCGCCTCATGCTGGCGATGCTCAAGCTCGGCTGACACTCTTACGGCGGCCAGTGACACGAGAGCGGCAGCCATTTCCGAGTCGTCCAGTGGATTGGTGCCGAATACACACAACTGCCCGATCCGGTCACCGTTGTGATCCACAATCGGGCTGCCAACAAAACTCTCGCAACCAAACCCGATGCTGGATTCACCAAGAAGGTAGCGATCGGCAAGTTCGCAATCGACAACCTGGACGCCATCCTGCATAACCGTTGCGCATGGCGTGCCATTTATCCGGTACTCCCGCACCGGTCCACGGCGATTGTCCTCCCACGAAGCGATCGATCTGGCCGTGCCGTCCGCCACCTCGGTAACGTAGGCGCGTCGTGCGCCCAGCAACCCCGCCAGGTTGGCCAACAGGTTGTGCAACAGTTCGTCCGTTGTCGCCCCGGGGACGGTGGCGGCAAGTTCGCGAACCTGTTGCGATGGCTTCATGATTTGAGCTGGGAGGGCCCGTCAATCCTCAGCAAGACAGGGTCACAATGGTACGGACTTCGCCTGTACGCCCCAATTGCGGACACCCGCAACAGGCTACGGGCTGGCACGTAGACAACGGGCCACGAGGCTTGCGAAACAGCGGCATCCAGCACAATAAGGCCCACTCGCAGCGACAAGATTGTTATTCTGGGCGGGCCATTAGCTCCTGATATCGCTCAGAACCAGAAACATGCCACTCGTCGAACATTCAAAACTGCCCGCCTTCGCGCAACTGCGCGCCCAGGGGCATGAGGTCCTGTCGCTCGACCATGCCAGGCACCAGGATATCCGAGAGTTACACATCGGCTTCCTGAACATGATGCCCGATGCCGCGCTGCAGGCAACGGAACGCCAGTTCATCCGCCTCGTCGGCGGCTGCAACCGGATCGCACAGTTTTTCGTGTACCCGTTCTCGCTGCCCGGGCTGCCTCGGAGCACCGAGACGCTGGACTACATTAAGCAGTACTACTCCGACTTTGCGACCCTGCGAGAGGAAGGCCTGGACGCGCTCATTATTACCGGTGCGAATGTAGCAAACCCCTCGCTGCAGCAGGAGCCGTTCTGGGACCCGCTTATCGAGGTCGTTAACTGGGCACAGGACAATGTGGCATCCATTCTGTGTTCCTGCCTGGCGACGCACGCGCTGCTAAAACACCTTCACAATATCGATCGCCAGCCGCTGCCCGAAAAACGCTGGGGCGTATACAGTCATCGTGTCAGTACGCCCGAACATCCGTTGCTGCGTGAAATCAACACGCGCTTCGATATTCCGCATTCCCGTTATAACGACATCTCGCGCGAGCAATTCGAAGCGGCCGGGCTGCCGGTCCTCGTAGACAGCCGTGAAGGTGGCGTGCACCTCGCCGCCAGCCCGGACCAGTTTCGCGTGATCTATATGCAAGGGCACCCCGAGTACGATGTCGCCAGCCTGCTCAAAGAGTACCGGCGTGAATTGCAGCGCTTTGCCAGCGGGGCCCTTGAGACCGCACCGCCCTTTCCCGAGCACTATTTTACCGACCAGGCACAGGAATACGCGGCGGCTCAGCTGCAACGCGCCCTGCAGGCGCGCACGTCCGGCGCGTCATTTGACGATACACTCGAACAGGATCTCGCAGGCTTGCTCGACAACACCTGGGGCGACACGGCCAAGGCGGTCATTAATAATTGGCTCGGTCTCGTTTACCGCGTCACCAACATCGATCGCAAACAACAATTCATGCCCGGAATCGATGCCGAGGATCCGCTCGGCCTTAAGGAGAAATAATGAAAGACCAGACTATCGCCATTCACGCAGGCTTCAAGTCGGATAGCGCTACCAAGGCTGTGTCGGTACCTATCTACCAAACCGTGGCCTATGAGTTTGACGACGCCCAGCACGGTGCTGACCTCTTCAATCTTGAGGTCGAGGGCAACATCTACACCCGGATCATGAACCCGACAACCGCGGTGCTCGAACAGCGCTGCGCCGAGCTGGAAGAAGGTATCGCCGGGCTCGGTCTGAGTGCGGGCAGTGCCGCAGTCAACTACTCAATCCTGAATATCGCCGAACAGGGCAACAATATCGTGTCGGTGCCAATGCTGTACGGCGGCACCTACACGCTATTCAAGCACATGCTGCCAAGGCAAGGCATCGATGTGCGGTTTGCCGAAGACGACAGTCCGGCGAGTATGGCGAAACACATCGACGAAAAAACAACGGCGATATTCTGTGAATCCATTGGTAATCCTGCCGGTAACGTCGTGGATATCGAAGCGCTGGCGGACATGGCACACGAGCATGGCGTACCGCTGATCGTGGATAACACGGTTGCCACTCCGGCACTGATCAAGCCCATCGCCTGGGGTGCCGACATCGTTGTCGACTCGCTGACCAAGTACATGGGCGGCCATGGCAACTCATTAGGCGGCGTTATTGTCGATGGGGGAGAGTTCCCCTGGGCGGATCATCCAAAAAAATTCCACATGCTCAATGAGCCTGAGGCGTCCTACCACGGTGTCGTATACACAGAGGCACTGGGCGCCGCCGCATACATCGGACGTGTACGCACCGTGGCGCTGCGCAATACGGGCGCGGCGCTAAGCCCGATGAACTCATTCCTGATTCTGCAGGGCATGCAGACCCTGCCGCTGCGCATGGAGCGTCATTGCGACAACGCCATCGCCGTCGCCAAGCACCTCAACGATCACCCGCAGGTTGCGTGGGTCAATTACGGTGGACTTCCTGATTCGCCCTACTTCGACCTTGCGCAGAAATACACGAACGGAAAACCCTCGGCCTTGCTCACGTTTGGCATCAAGGGCGGCTTCGATGCGGGCGTAAAATTCTATGACGCACTCAACATGTTCCTGCGCCTCGTGAATATCGGTGATGTGAAGTCACTTGCAGCACATCCTGCATCGACGACACATCGGCAGCTCTCCGAAGAAGAACTCAAAGCGGCGGGTGTGACGCCCGACATGATTCGGCTGTGCGTTGGAATCGAGCACATCGACGATATCATCGCCGATCTCGATCAGGCGCTGGCCAAAGCGAAGTAATGAAGGAGCATATCGACCGCGAATTCCGGACCATGGGAAAAATGGTGGGCATTTATTGTTCTGCCCACCATAACGCTCGAGAACTGTGCGAGGACTGCGAGAGGTTTCTCGACTACGCCGAGGTACGTCTGGAAAAATGCCCGTACGGCGAAGACAAGCCGACCTGCGCAAACTGCCCGGTACATTGCTACAAGAGCGAGTACCGGGAACAGGCGAAGAAGATCATGCGCTACGCGGGGCCGCGCATGTTACTGCGCCACCCCGTGCTCACGATTTCGCACTACATTGACGGGCGTAGGCGAGCTAAGCACCCGCGTGAATTGACGCGTGA
>JAHEGH010000152.1 GCA_024639825.1 Gammaproteobacteria bacterium | reverse complement strand
ATCGCGAACGTCGCGAAGAGCAGCAGCATCACGCCGAGGTCGAGGAACGCATTTCGCGATTGACGAATCGCGAACGCGAGGTGTTCGATCTCGTGGTGACGGGCAAACCCAACAAGGTCATTGCGTACGAACTCGGTGTCAGTCAACGCACGGTCGAGATTCACCGTGCACGCGTGATGGAAAAAATGCAGGCGAGATCACTCGCCGATCTGGTCAAGATGCACATGCATCAGGAGTAGCGCCCGCTGCGCTCCTCCTCCAGGCGCGCGCAGTCGATACACTTTTTCGCATACGGATGAGCGTTGATTCTCGCGAGATCGATCTCGGTTCCGCATTCGACGCAGACACCGTACTCGTCGACCTCCATGCGCTGCAGCGCAGCAGAAATTTTCCTGATCTCCGCACGCGCCTCGTTACCCAGCGCATCCACCACTTCGCTGTCTTCCAGTTCCTTGGCGCGTTCCTTGGAATCCGGGTGGTAACCGCGCCGCAGGTTGTTGGTGATCCGCTCGAGACGAACGGTCAGTTCTTCCTTCTTTTTCTCGAGCTGCTCCCTGAGAGCATCGTATGAATGAGCCTGCATGGGCCAATACCTCCCCTGGATGGTGCTGCGGAGCACCTGTCCTTTGCCGATAATCTACGGGTATCGGGAAGTGAGCCGTATCAGTAAAACCACTTATCAAGTCATAAGTAGAATCCGATATACGCTAGGCATGACGCCTTATGGCAGCCAAAAAGAAGCGGACTTACGCTTTCTGCGACGAATAATTCTGTCCTGTCCTGACAACCACAGGGTGCGACCATGCACGAGTTATCGAAGATCCTTGCCGTCATCGACCCGACCGTCAAAGAACAGCCGGGGATGCATCGTGCTGCGTGGCTGGCCGGGAAGACCGGCGCCGAGCTCGAACTGCTCGTCTGCTATTACAACGAATACCTGAGCGGTGACCGCCTGTTCGATTCTCCGTCGCTGGAGAAAGCACGCAACGAAGTCATCGGCAGCCACTCGAAGCAACTGGAGCAGCTGGCCGAGCCGCTCCGCAAAGACGGCATCACGGTAAAGACGTCCGCGGTCTGGGATCATCCGCTGTACGAGGGCATCGTGCGTCACGTCGTATCGACAGGAGCCGACCTGGTCGTCAAGGACACGCATCATCATTCGGCCGTTACCCGCGCCCTGCTGACGAATACGGACTGGAACCTGATCCGCACCTGCCCTGCGCCGCTGTGGCTCGTCAAGCCCATCGACCTGCAGGATGAGCCCGTCTTCATCGCCGCCATTGACCCGATGAACGAACACGACAAGCCTGCCGCACTCGACGACGAGATTCTGCAGACCAGCAAGTTCATGGCCGACAAGGTCGGCGGCCAGGTCCACGCATTTCATTCCTACGACCCGCGAATTGCGGTCGCGACGGCGACGGCAAACGCCTACATACCGGTTTCACTGCCGTTCGACGAGATCGAACAGCAGATGCACGAGGACCACCAGAAGAGATTCCACGAGATCACGTCGTTTCACGGCATCGACGACAACAAGTTGCACCTCGTCGCAGGCCTCACGCACGAGGAACTGCCGATCGTCGCCGAGGAACTCAAGGCCGCCGCCGTGGTCATGGGCGCCGTTTCACGCAATCGCTGGAAACGCCTGTTCATCGGCGCAACCGCCGAGCGCACGCTGGAATACCTGCCCTGTGACCTGCTGATCATCAAGCCGGACTGGTTCCAGACGCCGGTGGAACAGGATACGCACGAAGCCGCCTGATCCCGCTCGCCTTGCAGGAGCGGTTCCCGAACCGTGAACCGATCGCGCGCCCAGGCGCGCTCCTACGGGACACGACCACCCCCTGCAGGAGCGGTTCCCGAACCGCGAACCGATCGCGCGCCCAGGCGCGCTCCTACGGGACACGACCACCCCCTGCAGGAGCGGTTCCCGAACCGCGACCAAAAAAAAGCCCGCTATGCGTTGCACAGCGGGCATGGAGAGAAAATCGGGCACTCGCGCCGTAGTTCCTGACAACTCTTGCAGGCGTAAATAACCGTGCAGTCAAGATGCCAGATTGTCCGCCCAAAACTATACGTAACTTCCCCTACTACGCCGCGGACGTACCCTTACAGAAATTACTTCATCGTCACTTCGCGGAGCAGGTACTCACCCGTAATGGTGCGGATGTCCGGATAGGTCACGACGATCTTGTCCGACTTCTCCTGGTTTTCCTTGCCCCAGGCTTTCATGAAGGCTTCGTACTCTGCCTTGTCCGGCTGCATGTCGGCGGAACTCGCGTACTGGACGACTAGAACGACGTTGAACTCGCCGCCGTTCGGCAACTCGCTCACATAGATGCCGTAGTCCTTGATCTGGCCCAGCTCCATGGCCACCTCGTTGCCCGGCACCCACGTGTCTCTGAGGCCTTCCAGGTACTTGTCGATCATGTTGGAATCGACCTTGATGGTCGTAACGTTCGATACTCCCTCACTGACTTCGTAATCAGTCCACGGCTCCAGGTCGGCAGACGCGATTCCTGCAAAACAAACCAGTACCAGACCCGACAGTAATTGGCTGATTCTCATTCTTTGTTCTCCTCGATTATTGCGTAACTTAAGTGGAATACGATGGCCCGGACGGGCGATCGCAGGCCACAACACTACGCGCTATCCTGAAATATAGCGAGACGGGCGAGCCTCTGCGGACTCAGTCCGCAGCCGCTTTTGTCAGCTCGCCTCTGAAAACGGTAACGGCGTGACCGCCGAGAATCACGCGTTCACCGGACACGCGAACGCGGACGACGCCTCCCCGTGAGGACGCCTGGAACGCCGTCATTTCGGACTTGCCCAGGCGCTCGCCCCAGTACGGCCCGAGGCAGCAATGGGCCGACCCGGTTACCGGGTCCTCGTTAACGCCAACGCCCGGCGCGAAGAACCGCGACACGAAATCGAAGCGGGAGTCATCCGAGGTGCTCGTGACGATCACGCCGCGGCAATCGAGTTCGCCGAGCCGCCGGTAATCCGGACGCGCTTCCCTGACTTCCCTGTCGCTTCCGACCTCGACCAGCAGGTCGAACGCCGATCGAACGACGTGCTTCGGGATGACCCCGAGTGCGTCGCCGAGGCTGCGGATCTCCACCTCGTCCAGGTCCAGTGCGGCGGGGCTGGTCGCGGGGAAATCGAGTTCGATGAGCTTGCCGTTGCGCACCGCCGTCAACAGGCCGCTGCGTGTCTGGAAGCGGATCTCCGCATCGCCGGGCACGCACGCCTCGGACCACAGTGCATGGGCAGCCGCCAACGTGGCATGGCCGCAAAGATCGACTTCGACGGCCGGCGTGAACCAGCGCAGGTCGAAGCCGTCGCGGGCGGGACGTACGAACGCCGTCTCCGACAGGTTCATCTCCTCGGCGACGGCCTGC
>JAHEGH010000151.1 GCA_024639825.1 Gammaproteobacteria bacterium | reverse complement strand
CAGGAAGATAAGGACCCCGATCAGGTCTACCCACGCACGACGCTGGTCGTTCATCTTTCGATAGAAAACATCGACCCGCACATGTCCTTCATCCTGCAACGTGTACGCCGCGCCCAGCATGAACACAGCCGCGTGCATCCAGACCACAGATTCCTGCACCCAGATCAAACCGGCGTCAAATACGTAGCGCATCACCACGACAACGAAGGTGACTATCACCATGAACAGGGTAAGCCAGGCGGCCGCGCGACCGACGACCACACTGATACGGTCGAGCAGCTTATCGGCAGCCGGCGCGCTCAAGGCTCAGGTGCGCCAGAATGTTGGCGTAATCAGAACCAGGAGCGTGAAGATCTCAAGGCGCCCCAGCAGCATACCTACGACCGAGATCCATTTGGCCGTGTTGGTGAGGTCCATGAAACCGGACGCGACACCCCCAAGTCCCGGCCCGAGGTTATTCAGTGTTGCGGCCACCGCAGAAAACGCAGTGACCTGATCGAGCCCGGTCGACATCATGGCGAGCAGCATCACGCCGAAGACAATAATGTAAACCGAGAAGAACCCCCAAACGGCTTCGACAACCCGTGAAGGCACCGCCTTGTTGCCGAGCTTGACCGGGATCTCAGCGCTCGGATGTACAAGGCGGGCGATCTCGCGTACGCCCTGCTTGTAGACCAACAGCCAGCGGATCACCTTGATGCCACCGGCCGTAGAACCGGCCGAGCCGCCAATGAAGCTGGCGAAAATGAGCAATGCCGGCAACGCGGCCGGCCAGATAGCGAAGTTTTGAGTGGTGAAACCGGTCGTTGTGCCGATCGAGACCGACTGGAAGAGTCCGTCCAGGAAAGTATCGAAGGGGTCGGCGAAGCCGCGGTAGATAAACAGCGAGGCGATGACTACGCTGGACAGCACGATCAGTATAAAGCTGTAAGCGCGGAACTCCTGGTCCTGAAAGTAGTGCTTGATCGACACGTAGCGCCAGGCGAAAAAGTGCAGCGAGAAATTGATGCCCGCCACAAACATGAAGAACACGCAGATCAGGTCAATCGACGCGCTATCGAAGGCCGCGATACTTGCGTCATGCGTCGAGAAGCCACCGATCGCCACCGTTGAGAATGCATGACACAGGGCGTCGAACCACCCCATGCCCGCGGCCCAATAGCCGACCATGCAGGTGATCGTGAACGCAAGATAGACATACCACAGCGCCTTCGCCGTCTCGGTAATCCGCGGCGTCAGCTTGGTGTCCTTAACCGGCCCCGGAGTTTCGGCGCGGTACAGCTGCATGCCACCGACACCCAGCATGGGCAGCACAGCGACAGCCAGTACGATGATACCCATGCCGCCCAGCCACTGAAGTTGCTGTCGGTAATACAGAATCGAGGCAGGCAGGTCATCGAGGCCGGTCAACACGGTCGCGCCGGTCGTTGTCAGCCCGGACATCGACTCGAACACGGCGTCCGTAAACGACATCGACAAGACATCAGAGAAATACAGCGGCGCTGCACCGAATGTCCCGAGTACCGTCCAGAATGCGGCGACGACAAGGAAACCATCGCGTAGCCGCAGGTCTTTCTTCGAACGATGTACCGGCAGCCAGCAGAAAAAACCAGCGGCTAAAGTAAGGCCGAAACCTTCTACGAATGGCAGCCAGGAGTGGTCGTTATAGTAGATGCTGAAAACGATGGGCGGCAGCATCGTGATGCTGAACATCATCAGCAGCAAGCCAAGAATGCGCTGTACGACCGTCCAGTTCACGAGGCTTCGGTCCTAAACAAACGACACGCCAACCTGGAACAGGCTTTCGAGTTTCTCGATCTTGCGCCGGTCGGTCATGAACAGAATCACATGGTCGTCCGCCTCGATCACCGTATCGTGGTGCGCAATAATCACGTTGTCATTACGCACGATAGCGACAATGGCGGTGCCTTTTGGCAGCTCGATGTCCTCAATGCTGCGGCCAACAACTTTAGAGTTGTCCGCGCTGCCGTGAGCGATTGCCTCCATGGCTTCGGCCGCGCCGCGGCGCAGCGAATGCACTTTGACGACATCCCCGCGCCTTACATGCGCGAGCAGTGAGCCGATGGTTACCTGTTGTGGCGAGATGGCAATGTCGATGCTGCCGGATTCAACGAGATCGACGTACGATGCCCGATTGATAAGCGCCATTGCTTTGTGGGCACCGAGGCGCTTCGAGAGCATCGAGCTAAGGATGTTGGCTTCTTCCGAGTTCGTAAGCGCGCAGAACACGTCAACGTTGTCGATGTTTTCCTCAAGCAGCAGCTCCTCGTCAGCAGCATCCCCAACCAGCACGATAGCCTTGTTGAGTTGCTCGGAAATGACGCGCGCGCGGCTCTGATCCCGCTCGATGATCTTGACCTGGTTTGTTTGCTCCAGTGCCAGTGCGAGCCGGACACCGATGTTGCCACCACCCGCGATAACCACACGGCGGACCGGATCCTCAAGACGCCGGATTTCGCTCATAAAGACCCGAATGTCTTTGCGGTCAGCAATAAAGAAGACCTCGTCATCTTCCTGGATGACCGTGTCGCCGTCCGGCAGCATGGCATTGCCATGCCGGTAAATTGCGGCGATACGCGCTTCGGAATTAGGAATGTGATCCTTCAGCGTTGCGATGCGCTGACCGACCAGAAGGCCGTCGCGATCCGCCCGGACACCAACGAGTCGCACACGACCATCAGCGAAGTCCAGCACCTGCGTTGTGCCAGGGTAGAGGATGAGCTGTTCGACAAACGAACAAACGAGCTGCTCCGGGCTGATGCGCACATCGATTGGAATCGCGTCCTGGGTAAACAGCTTGGTCGCATTCATATATTCCGCAGAGCGAATGCGTGCGATTTTTGTGGGCGTACGAAACTGCGTGTACGCAACCTGGCAGGCCACCATGTTGGTTTCGTCGGAGTCGGTCAGCGCGACGACAATGTCGGCATCGCTGGCGCCGGCTCGCTCGAGGACTTCCGGATAAGCGGCGTGTCCCACGACCGTACGAATGTCGAGCCGGTCCTGAAGCTCACGAAGAACCTCGGGCCGCATATCGACCACGGTGACTTCGTTGGCCTCTTCTCGCGACAGGTGATAGGCCGCGGATGAACCCACCTGACCTGCGCCGAGGATTAGAATTTTCATCGGCGGTAGTTTACATCAAGTCGAGATTCGCATAGCTCAAAACAAGCCATTTTGTGCCAGCACTCTCAAAATTGACTTCGACTCTGGCGTGGGCCCCCTGACCCTCGCAATTGAGGATAACGCCGTCACCAAATTTCTTATGGTGTACACGCTGCCCGAGCCGAATTCCCATGTCGCTGCCAGCCGAAATTGGTGTCTGTCCACGACGCGGAGCCCGCGCCGGGTGCAGTGGGCGGGATACCTGTACACGCGGCCGTACTTCCTCGA